>DASZPU010000190.1:0-1691 GCA_035550195.1 Nannocystaceae bacterium | reverse complement strand
TGCTGCCGTCGGCGTCTGCCACCGCGCCCGAGAACGCACCTTTCTTCGCGCCGAACAGCACGCGCTCCGCCACACCTTCGGGGATCGCGGCGCAGTTGAGCGCGACGAAGGGCCCGCTGCCGCGTCCGCTCGCGGTGTGATAGCGCCGTGCGGCGAGCTCCTTGCCGCTGCCGCTCTCGCCGCGCAACGCGAGCGTGTCGCCGCGCGACGACGTGCGCTCGAGCTCGCCGAGCACCGCGCGCAAGCGGGGTCCGATCACGAGCTCACCGCTCGCCATGTCGGCCTCGCGCACGCCGTCGAACGCACGCACGTCGCCGACCAGCAGCACGAGCGAGCGCCCCACACGAACGATCGCACCGGGAGCGGCGGGCGTCTCCCCATCGGTCTGCACGCCGTCGACGAAGGTGCCGTTCTTGCTGCCGAGGTCACGGACCGAGAAGCGGCCGGCGGCGAAGCGCAGCTCCGCGTGCTCCCGCGACGCACGCTCGTCGTCGATCGCGAGCCCGCCTTCGCGTCCGATCACCAGCCGCCCGCGATCCATCGCCGCCGCGCGCAGCCGCGGTGCGCCGGCGACCGCGATGAGGATCGCGCCCGGCAGCGGCGTCGACCCGCGCGGTGCCATGCTGGCCGCGTCGTCGACGGTCTCTTCGCCGCTCACCTGCGGCAGCGTACACGAAGGTGCGCGCTCACTGCAGCAGCTCGCGCGCGAGCCTCAACGTATCGGCCATCGCGCTCGTGTGATGCGGCACGCGCTCGAGCAGCGCGACCGCTCGCGTCGCGCGAGCGCGAGTGCGTTCGCGGTCGCTGCGCTCGAGCATCGCGGCTGCGACCAGCGCTTCGGCGAGCAACCCGGCGGCCTCGGTGTCCTCGCCCCGCTGCGCCAGCTCCTCGCCGATCGCGATCGCGGCCGCGTACTCCGCCAGTGCGTCGTCGCGGCGGCCGAGCTCTTCGAGCGCGAGCCCGCGATCGAAGTGGCTCGCTCCGAGATCGACGCGCGAGCCTTCCCACGGCGCGAGACGGTTCACGCCCTCGAGCACGGTGATCGACTCGCGATAGCTGCGCTCGGCACCGCTGAAGTCGCCGTTGTCGAAGAGACAGTCGCCGACGCGGTTCTGCATGTATGCGACCGCCCGCGCGTTGTCGAGGTTGTCGGGCTCCATGCGCGCGGCCAGCTCCGTGACCGCGAGCGCCTCGCGGAAGCGGGCCAGCGCTTCGACGCCGTCGCCGGCCAACCCGAGCGCGGTGGCCTGCATCTCGAGCGCGCCGAGCTGCGCGATCACGAAGCGCACGTTGTCGGGCTCGAGCGCACGAATGCGACGTGCGAGCTCGGCGGCTTCCGACGCGAGGAACAACGCGTCGAAAGCCCGGGGATCGTAACGCACCATCAGATCGTCGGCGCGCACGAGCGCAGCGAGCACACGCGAGTCGTAGGGCGCGTCGTCGAGCGCGTCGAGCATGAGCTCGCGCGCCTCCTTGCTGGCGCCCGGTGGCTCGGGCACGCCCGCGGTGAGGTCGCTGACCGCGAGCACGACCAATGCGTCGGCGAGCTCGACCGGCTGCGCGGTGGGGTCGAGGTCGCGGAGGTCTCGCGCCATCGCGACCGCATCCTCGGCGATCGCGACCGCGGGCGACCAGTCGCCGCGCTCGCCCACCACCCACGCGAGCGTGATCTGTGCACGGGTCGCGATCTC
>DASZPU010000189.1:0-2312 GCA_035550195.1 Nannocystaceae bacterium | reverse complement strand
CTTGCGCGAGCGCGCGGTCGAGCTCGTCGAGATCCGCGAAGCGCTCGTCGGGCTGCTTCGCGAGCGCACGCGCGACCACGTCGACCAGCGTGAACGGCACCGGCTCGGCCGCGAGCTCCGTCAGCGGACGCGGGCTCAGGGTCGCGTGGCGTTGCGCGAGCTCGTCGAGATCGACGGCCGCGAACGGGGGCACGCCCGCGATCATCCAATACGCGAGGCAGCCGACCAGGTACACGTCCTCGGCCTCGCTGCCGTCCTCACCGCGCGCGCGCTCGGGGGTCATCGGATGCAGCGCGACGTCGGGCGCGTCGACCTCGGGATCCTCGGCGAGCGCGTCGAACAGATCGGCGACCGCGAAGTCGATCAGCCAGAGCTCGTCGTGCGCACCGAGCAACACGCTCGACGGCCCGAGCGCGCGGTGCTCGACGCCGGCCCGATGCGCAGCGGCGAGGCTGCGACAGATCGCGCGCAGGATCGTCAGCGTGCGCACCACGGGCAGGCGTCCGCGCGCGAGTCGATGCGCGAGGCTCTCGCCCGACTCGTGACGGTGCACGAGCAGCAATCGATCGCCGTCGCGCTCGACCGCGAGCAGCGGCAACACGTGCGGCACACCAGCGGCGGTGAGCTTGCGGTAGACCGCGGGGATGCGCGCGACCAACAGCGGATCACGGCTCGCGCCGCGCAACGATGCGACCCAGGCCGCGGGTCGACGCTGCAGCTCTTCGCGCAGCTCGGCACGCGGATGCTCCCAAGTCGGCGACGTCGACTCCGCCTTCGTTGCAGTGCTGCGCTCGCTACCCACGTCTGCAAGATGGCACAGCGACACGCGGAGAGCACGTACAACGACAACGATCGGATCGATCCGAAATCGCGATCACGATCGCTGCGATCGGATCGATCGAGGTCGTTGCATCGCGGGGTAACGTTGCATTCCATCGCTCCGCGATGCGTTGCCGAGCCGACATCGTTTGCTAGTCGCATGCGATCGTCGTCCACCGCGACGCGGACCGATCGATCGCGCAGCTGCAGCGCGACCTCCCGCGCGACGCGAGCACCCGAGCCGCGCGCGCGTGCACGACGGCGTTCGCGCCCGTGCCGGCCCGCGACCGAGCCCTTCCGCAACGCGCGGCGGCCCCCGAAGCGCTGGATCCGTGCGACCGCGCACAGCTTCGGCGCCCTCGCCTTGCAACCGCGTACGGCCCGAGTACCGTGCACGTGACGTGCCCGCTCGCCGGCTCGAGCTCGTCCTGCTCTCGCTGTGCACGAGCGCGTGCACCTGCACCCAGAACGGGTCGCACACGACGGGCCCCGAAGCCGACGACAACAAGACGCCGACGACCTACGTCACCACCGCGATCCCGCTGGAGGCGACGCCCGCGGACAAGCTGTCGAGCTCGGCGCTGCACCACACCGAGCTGTGTCGGATCGCGCGCAACTTCGGCAAGGAGAACTTCGAGATCGCGCTCGATGCTTGGACGCCGATCGAAGGCGAGCGCGAGATCAGCGAAGTGCGACTGTGGTGGGCACGCACCGATCGCGGAGCCGAGCGCAGCCCGTTCGGTGCGAAGAGCCGCGAGCACTTCGAGATCGAGTACGAGCGGCTCGGCATCGATCGCTGGCGCGTCGATCTGCAGAGCGATCGCAAGCTGTTCGTCTTCATGATCGAGCTCGACGACAGCGGCACGCCGGCCGCGTTCGCCGACGTCGAGACCGACGCCGGCACGGTGACGCACTGTCGTCTCGTCGGCGGCACGTTGCAGGCGCGCAAGCTGCTCGGCGCCCCGATCGGCATCAAGGGGTTCGACGTGCAGTGTCTCGACGACGACGGCCGCGAGCAGAGCGGGCGCATGGTCGAAGGTCGCAAGGGCGATCCGCAGTAGCGCGGGCTCTGTTACCGTGGGGCCCATGCCCGCCCCGCTGCGCTTCCTCATCGTCGGCACGTTCACGGCGACGCCGAAAGGCGATCGCATCACGGTGTCGGGCGAGCGCATGGCCGACGTGATGGGGCGGTTGCCGCTCACCGCACACGTCAAAGTCGAGGACAAGCTCGGTGCGGGTGGCGGGCGCACGTATGCGCTCGGGCTCGGGTCGCCGCGGGCGCTTCGCATCGCGGATGTGATCGCGGGCCACGAGCCGTTGAAGACGCTCGCCGAGATTGCGACCGCGTTGGCGCGGCCGCGGGATGCGATCGATGTCGCGAAGGCGATCGAGCGCGTGAAATCGGTGGTCGGCGACGGGCCGCTCGCGAGCGCCTTGGCTTCGTTGTCGGTCGGGCCGACCACGACCACGACCACGACCACGACGACCTCCAC
>DASZPU010000188.1:0-4504 GCA_035550195.1 Nannocystaceae bacterium | reverse complement strand
GCAGTGCTCGACGCTGCTCGGCGTGACCGTTGCCAACCTGCCGGTGCCGATCCCCGCGACGCCGCGTCCGCTCTTGTATGCGGCCTCGGGGCTCTCGCTCGAAGACGAGCTGCTGACCTCGACGCCCGAGCTCTCGGTCTCGCCCTTGGTCGCGGCCGCGGACCATGCGGTCGGTGGAGATCCGGAGCTCGCGACGATCATGACGGGCACGTCGGTGTCGGCCGCCGTCACGGCCGCGGCGGCTGCGATGGCCGCGTCGTACAACCCCGATGGTGACGGCTGGGATGCGATGCAGGCGGTCTACGACGGTGCGATCCCGATGCCGGATCTCGAAGCGACGCTGACGATGCCGGGCGACCATGCCGAGGTGCGTCGGGTCAGCATCTGCGGTGCGCTCACCGCCGCTTGCGAGGCCTGGGGCTCGTGCGGGCTCGACACGGCGTGCTCGTCGGACTACGAGCTCGATCGGAACGCGCTCGCGTTCGACTACGGCGGCAACGAGTGGAGTCCCGCGCAATCGTATGGTGCGGTCGACGACTGCACCGTCAGCGAGTCGATCTGCGGCGCCGACACGTTCGCGGTCGCACCCGGAGACGCGCCCTCGCCGAACAACGCGATGGCGTGCGCGGTGAACTACCTCGACCCGGTCGCGGCATTCGTCAAGCCGCAACCGCCCAAGCCGCCCTGCCCCGCGTGCACGCTCACCACCGAGGAACAGCTGCTCTACTTCACCTTGTCGAGCGACTTCTCGGCCGCAAACGTCGAGAACGTGACCGTGATGATCACCGACGCCGTGGGGAAGGAGTTCTCGGTGAACCTCGGTGATCCGCCGGTCGACTCGACCTCCACGACGCGACTGCCGATCGATTCCCGCGCGTTGCCGGCGGGCACCGTCGTGAAGAAGGCGGTCGTCGAGGTGAAGATCTCCGGTGTGAAGGAGTTCAACGACGTGTTGCTGCCGACCCTGATTCCGGGTTGATCACGACGCTCCGTTCCGACCGACGCCCGAGCGCTCGCACGAGCACTCGGGCGTTTCCTTTTGGTTCGCGTCATCGCCCGCGATCGCGACGTCAATGTCGGATCGAAAGGCAAGCAACATGAAGCTGCATTCCATCATCCTCTCCACTCTGATCACCGGAAGTGTCGCTGCAGCGCCGGTCGCCGATGCGCATGCCGGCGGCTGCGAGTCCGGCACCAAGATCGCGGCCGACATCTGGGACGAGCACGATGTCGTGCTCAAGAAGCTCGGCTGCGCGATCGTTTCCGTGGCCAGCGAAGGCGCAGTGCCGCCCAACGCCTGTCTCGATGCCGCCGACAAGGTCGCGAAGGTCGTCGACGACATGATCAAGTTCTGGAACGGCGCCGCGAAGAACAGCTGGGCGAAGATCGGTCCGCGTCGGCTCGCGCTCGGCGAGACGCTCAAGGGCAAGCTGGTGAGCACCGGCGGTCGCTTGTTCATCACCGATCGTCCGCTCGAGGAAGACAGCGTCGAGCTGCGCCTCGAGAAGCTCGACGGCAAGGCCAAGACCGAGGTGACCGTGTGCTCGGAGTTCCGCGGCAAGCAGACCAAGAAGTGGTCGTTCATGATCGAGAACGGCAACGACAACACCGGCAAGGTCTGGAAGAAGACGCTGACGGGCATGCGCGGTCACATCCTGATGGTCCACCTCGACGCGCGGTCGGTGGCCAACACGATGCAGTACGAGCTGCGTGCGGAGCAGAAGTAGTCGTCGGGTCGCGCGCTGCGGCGCCGCAGTCAGGCTTGGACCGGGCTGCGGCGTCGCATCGATCGCACCCACTCGTCGAGCTCGTCGCCGGACAATGCACGATGACCACTCGCGAGCGCAGACTCGAGCAGCTCGCGCGCGCGACGGATGCGGGTCTTCACGGTGCCCTGGGGGATCTCGAGGACGCCGGCGAGCTCCGCAGTCGACAGCTCTTCCCAGTAGTGCAGCTCGAGCAAGAGCTGCAGATCGAGCGGCAGCGTGCGCAACGCACCGAGCAGCGCGCGCTCTTCTTCACCGGCTGCGGCCGCCGTGCGCGGCGAAGGCGAGAGGTCTTGCAACGAGGTGACGCCGAAGTCGACGCGATCCGAGGGCTTGCGCTCGCGCAGCACGCGACACAGCTCGTTGCGCGCCATCGTGAAGAGGTACGCCCGAAAGCTGGTGGCGGCCGCGACGTTCTCCGCGTAGCGCACGCACGCCATCCACGTCGACTGGATCAGATCCTCGGCTTCGTCGGGCAGCTTGGTGACGAAGAAGCGATACAACGAGTCGAAGTAGCGGCGGAACAGCTCGCTGCCGGACGCATTGTCACCGGCACGCCAGCCCTCGAGCAGCTCGACATCGGAGCTCATCGCTCCCGCGAAGGATAGCAGGTACGATCGGCGGGCTGACGATGCCGGGAGAAGGCATGCGCGACCAGGCCCAGACGCGCCGGGAATTCGTGGCGCCGCCGCCCGAGCAGGGGATCGAGCGCGAACGCGTCTTCGCCAGCCTGCACGAGCGGATGTTCGGCAGCGCGGATCCTGTCACGGTCGGCCGCTTCGTCGTGCTCGCGAAGATCGGCGTCGGCGCGATGGGCACGGTGTTCGCGGCGTACGATCCGCAGCTCGATCGCAAGGTGGCGCTCAAGGTGCTGGTCGCGTTCGCCGACGCCGACGCGAGCGATCGCCGCGACCGCGAGGCCCGCGCGCTCGCACGACTGCGCCATCCCAACGTCGTCGCGGTGCACGAGGTCGGCAACCACCGCGGCGAGCGCTTCATCGCGATGGACCTCGTCGACGGGGTCACGCTGCGCGCGTGGTTGCAGACGCCACGCAGCTGGCGCGCGACGCTCGACGTGCTCGTGCAGGCCGGCAGCGCGCTCGTGGCCGCGCACGCGGCCGGCATCGTGCACCGCGATTTCAAGCCCGACAACGTGCTGGTCGAGCACGGGCACGCACGCGTCGTCGACTTCGGATTGTCGCGACCCGGTGCGAGCACGGGGCTCGCGACTGCGCGCGGCGACGGAGCGCCGCACGAGACCGACTTCGTGGTCGGCACGCCGGCGTACATGGCCCCGGAAGCGTTCTCCGGCAAGGCCGACGAGGCCACCGATCAGTACTCGTACTGCGCGACGATGTACGAGGCGCTGTTCGGCGTGCGTCCGTTCGCGGGCACCAGCAGCGAAGAGCTGCAGGTGGAGGTCCGTGCACAACGCGTGCAGCGACCCGCTTCACGCAGACGCGTGCCGGGTTGGTTGCGACGTGCGGTGATGCGCGGGCTCGCCAGCGATCCCGCCGAGCGTTGGCCGAGCATCGCTGCGCTCCTGCAGGCGCTCGGCCGCGGGCGACGTCGCCCGCTCGCCGCCGCGATCACGACCGCTGCGATCGGCGGAGCGTTGGCGGGCGCGCTCGCGATGTCGGCATCGAGCGCGCCACCCGATCGCTGCCGCCCCACCTCGACGCGGCTCGACGAGGTGTGGAACGACGACACGATCGCGGTCATCGGTGCCGCGTTCACGGCGACGAAGCTCGCCTATGCCGACGAGACCTGGCGACACGCCCACGACGTGATCCGGCAGTGGACCGACGCGTGGAACGAGCAGCACCACGAGGCCTGCGTCGCGACCTACGAACAAGGCGTGCAATCCGAGGCGATGTTCGATGCGCGCATGCAATGCCTCGATCGGCGGGTCGACGAGCTCGCGTCGCTCGCGGCCGCGCTCGCACAACCCGACGACACGTTGGTCACGCGCGCGGTGGCGGCGAGCAACGGGCTCGGTGCGCTCGAGCAGTGCGCCGACCTCGGCGCGTTGGGGCGCGAGCGCGTGGGTCCGCCAGCGCCACCCGAGCTCTACGTTCGGCTCGCGCAGGCGCAGACCGATCGACGCCTCGGCCGCTACGCTGCCGCGCTGCCCGACGCGCGCGCGCTCGCGACCACTGCGGACGCCGAGGGCTTCGTCGAGCTGGCCGCGGCCGCACAGCTCGCATGTGCGGCGCTCGAGGAGAAGGCCGGCGAGCTCGAGGCCGCGACGCGCTCCGTGCGGATCGCGATCGAGCGCGCCGATGCGATCGGTGACGATGCGCTGCGCGCCGAGGCGCAGGTGCTGATGGTCGCAGTGCTCGCGCAACGCGATCAGCTCGACGCCGCGCTCGAGTGGGTCGCGCTCACCCGCGCCACCGTCGAGCGACTCGGCGATCCTCCGCGCATGCGCGCGGCGTTGGCCGGCCAAGAGGCCAACGTGCTGCATGCGGCCGCCCGTTTTCCGGAAGCGCTCGAGCGTCGACGCGAGGCGCTCGCGCTCCGCGAAGAGCACGGCGACGAGCTCGACCCCGCGTTGGCCGATGCACACGCGAGCCTCGCGGTCACGCTGCTCGAGATCGGCGAGCCCCGCGAGGCCCACGAGCAGCTGATGCGCGCGCTCGACCTGCGCACGCGTGCGCTCGGCGACCGGCACCCCGACATCGCGCACACGCGCGAGCAGATCGGCAACGTGCTCGCGCACCAGGGCGAGATCGACG
>DASZPU010000187.1:0-8081 GCA_035550195.1 Nannocystaceae bacterium | reverse complement strand
GTAGTAGCTCGCGGCCGCGAGCGCGACCAGCCGAGAGTCGTTCACGGCGGGCGCGGGCACCACGATGCGCACGTCGACGCCACGCAGCGCGGCGGTGCGCAGCGTCTGCATGAGCGGCTCGTCGGGCACGAAGTAGGGCGTCACCATCCACATGCGCTGCGACGCCGCGGCGATCGACGCGACGATCTGCGACGCGATCGCATCGACGGTCGGCGCATCGGGACCCGACGGGATCACCTGCACGAGCGGGCCCTGTGAGCGCGCCGCACGGGGTGGCAGCGCCGCGAACGGATTCGCGTCGCGCAGCGCCTTGTCACGTGCCGGCTCGCCCCGCCACCTGCCCGCGGCCGGACGACGCGCGTCGAGGTGGGCGATCTGCTTCGCGCGCGCGCCCTGCAGGTCGACGACCTGCCCGGTCGCGGTGAGCCAGTCCTCGAGGAACACCGCGTCGAGCCCGAGCACCGCATCGCCGTGCAGCTCGACCATCAGATCCCGCCAGCGCGTACGTGCGACCGCGCGACCGCTGTACTCGTCGCCGACGTTCGCACCACCGATGAACCCGGTCTCGCCATCGACGACGACGAGCTTGCGGTGATTGCGATAGTTCAGCCGCGAGCGCCACGGCAACAGCGGGAAGCGCAGCCGAGCGTAGCGCGCCACTTCGCCACCGGCCTCGACCAACGGGGCGAAGTGATCGTCGGAGAGGCCGATGCTACCGAGGTGATCGATGAGCACGCGCACCTTCACGCCGGCACGCGCGCGTGCAGCGAGGCGCGCGACGAGCTCGCGGCCGGTGTCGTCGGCACGCCAGATGTAGAAGAGCACGTGCACGAAGCGATCGGCGGAATCGATCTTGCGGCCGATCTCCGCGAACGTGGCCGCGGGATCCGAGAGCACCGTCGCCGTGTCGGCGCGGCGCACCGGCGCGGCCGCGGTCGCGATCGCGAGCTTCACGAGGCTGCGCTGCAGCGGCGACATCGAGTCGGGCAGCTCGTCCACGCGCACGAAGCGGCGCATGGCGTCGAACGGCCGCACGATCCTGCGCTCGCGTCGTCGCAGCTGTCGCACGCGACGGCGCACGAACAGCAGGTAGACCATCAACCCACCGATCGGCACGAACACGATCGCGAGCACGAGCGCGAGCGTGGTGGTCGGGCGACGGCGCTCGAGCACCACGACGACGGTGATGATGAGCGCATAGATCGCGAACGCGACCTCGATCACCCAGCGCGGTACGTCGTCGAGCGGCATCGATCGCCGGGCCGCGCGAGTATATCGCCCGGTCGACGAGGCTCACGCGTCGCCGCAGATCGGGCTCATGGGACCCGCAGCGATGCACGAACCGAACGCAGCACCGGTGCCGGGCAGCATCGCGGTGTGGCACGCGACCGAAGGGCCGCGCTCGCCGGGCTCGCCCATCGACCAGCCTTCGCAGGTGGTCAGACACTCGCCTTCGTCCGCATAGCCGAGCGGCTGATCGCACGCGCGTGCGAAGGCCTCGCAGTAGCCGTTGCACGCCGCCGTGTGACGATCGGCCGCATGCGCCGGGGCCGCGTGGCCGTCGTCGCGCGCATGGTCTTCGTGTGCGACGAAGAGCACCTCCTCGTGCTCGGGCTCGTCCACGCAGGCCGGCGGTGCGGCGAATGCACAGACCAAGGCGAGCGCGGCGCGGCCGCGGGGGGCGTTCCTCGGCATCTTCCGATCCCATCGACCGAAGCGGGCCGCTTTTGAGCCGGCATCACCGTGTTACGCTCGGCGCCCATGCCCTCGTTGCTGCAGGTGCTGCACGACGCCACGGGCCACGGCGCGTCGGAGATCGTGCTCGAGTCCGATCGCGCGCCCACGATGCGCACTGCGTTGGGGGTCGAGTCGCTCACGGTGGTGCTCTCGGAGGGCGAGCTGTTCGATGCGCTCACCGCCGTGCTCGCGCCCGAGCAGCAAGCCGAGCTCGCGGTCGGCAACGTCGTCGAGTTCCAGCTGCACGACGGTGTCGCGCGCTGGCATCTCGTGGCCGAGGCCGCCGAAGGCATGATCGTGCGCGGCCGTACCAGCGCGTCGCGCAGCGAGATCGAAGAAGTCGGTGCGCCGCTGGATCTGCCGCCGCTACGCCGCGGTGACACCGGCCGGGCGGCTGCAGTGCCGCGCGCTCCGGGTCCGCTCGCACGCAAGCGTGACACCGCGTGGGATCTGCCCGCGGTCTCGTCCACGCCCGCGCCCACGACGACCTCGGGTGGATCGTCGGGCAGCAATCCGCGCGTGAGCACCGGAACGCGACCGGCTGCGCCGGTGCCTCCGCCGCCGGGTGGTGCGTTGCCGTCGTGGCTCGTGCCTGCGGGCGCGGCCGAGCAAGAGGGTGCTGCGATCGCGACGGAGCCGATCGACTTCGCGCTGCGTCGTCGACCGCCGACCGGCGAGCCGCCGGCGATGCTCGAGGACACCGATGGTCGTCCTTCGCCGGCGAATGTCGAGTGGCCCGCCGGCACGCGCCCGCCGAGCAGCGATCCATTCGCGGACGTCGCGGCCGGGCTCACCGACGGCTCGCTCTGTCTCGTGCGCGGCCACGGCCACGGCGAGCGCGTGGCCCGACACTTCGGCAGCTACGCGCTCATCGTCGATCGCCGCGAGGCCGAAGGGCGTCGCTTCGAGACCGCGATCGTGACGTTCGTGGTGCGACTCGAGGATCCCAGCGAGCTACTCGGCTGGATCCTGCGACGTGTCGAAGAAGGTGCGCGCGTGATCGTCGAGATCGGTGCGAGATCCGCGGCCGGTGCACGACGCACGTTGCTCGGCACTGCCGCGGGATCGCAGGCCGCGAGCTGGCTCGATGCGGTGCCGCGGTTCTGGTGCGCCGCGGACGATCGTGGGCACTGGACGCTCGTGCGCGCCTGAGGGCTTGGTCAGGCCACCCGCGCGTCCAAGCGCGTGTCGAACCGACAGACGCAGTTCCGACCCAACGCCTTCGCACGGTAGAGCGCGGTGTCGGCCCCGGCGATCAGCGACGCCGCGTCGATCGAGTGCATGAACTGATCGACGCCACAGATCCCGATCGACACACTTTGCGGCCCCGCGACCGTCGCGTGATCGCTGCGCATCGCGAACGCGCTGCGGATCCGTTCCCCGAGCTGCAGCGCCTGATTGCAGCTGGTCGCGCGTGCGAGCACCGCGAACTCCTCGCCACCGTAGCGGTAGCAGGAGTCGCTGCCGCGGGTCAGCTCGCCGAGCAAGCGCCCGAAGAAGCCGAGCAACGCATCACCCACGGTGTGCCCGAAGGTGTCGTTGACGCGCTTGAAGTGATCGATGTCGAGCAGCAAGAGCGACACCGTGCCGCTCTCTCCGGGCGGAGCCGCGAGCTCGCGCGGCAACGCCTCGTCGAAGCTGCGGCGATTGCCGATGCCCGTGAGCGCGTCGACGCTGGCCAGGCGCGCGAGCACGCGGCTGCGCGCCTCGAGATCGCGCGTGAGCGAGCGGATGCGCAGCATCGCGGTCAGCCGCACCTTCAGCTCGAGCGGATCGACGGGCTTCGCCAGGAAATCATCCGCCCCCGCAGCGATGCCTTGCTCGCGCGCACGCGTGTCCGACAGTGCGGTGAGGAACACGATCGGCACGTAGGAAGCCGAGCGCGCGCGCAGCAATCGCGTGAGCCGGAAGCCATCGACACCCGGCATCACCGCGTCCATCAACACGAGATCGACGTCGCTGCGTCCGAACGCGCGCAACGCCTCGGTCCAACCGAGCGTCACCGTCACGCGATGACCGAGCGCACGCACGGTCTCGGCGACGTGCGATGCAGTGGGCGCATCGTCGTCGACGACGAGCACGTGGGCGGGAGCGTTGTCGGGAACAGGGACGAGCACGGGCCTTCAGGCCGCCAGTGCCGATTGGACGGTCGTGTCGAGCTCGCGGTAGTCCCGCAGCGACGGCACGAGGTCGTCTTCGAGCGTGTCGGCGACCTCCACCAAATCGGCAAACCCGAGCGCGGGCTGTAGCCCTTCGATGATGCCGAGGATGCGCTCGTGATAGTCGCGCACGAGCACGGCCCCTTCCGGGTCCTTGAGGCCGACGACGTCCTGGATCAGGACGAGAAACGCGAGGAAGTGCTCGAGCTCCTCGGTCGACGCACCGAGCTCGTCGAGTGCCTTCTTGTCGGCGCCGTCGCGCAGCGCGTTCGCGATGTCGAGGTAACCCTGCGCCAACACGTCGGCGAAGGGCAGTGCGGAGCCTGCGGCTTTGCGGGCGACCTGGATCACTTCGTCGTTGCTCATGGTGGGATCCTTCAAGCGACGAGCGCGAGCGCGGGGCGAGCGGCGTGCGAACGCTTGCGGCGCAGCGGTGCGGGGACGCGGCTGCCCTTGCCTGCGGGTGCGACCGGCAGACGAAGCGCGAGCGCGAGCTCACCATCGCACTCGGTGATCACGAGCGATCCGCCTTCGGCCTCGATGAGGCGACGGCAGTGCGCGACCGTGGGATCGCACATCGTGGGATCCAGCTGCGGAACACCGGTGAGCGCGCGCAGCACCGACAGCGGCGGCACTTCGCCACCCACGATCGCGACGCACACCTGATGCTCGTACGCGGTGACGCGCACGCGCAGATCCTGCTCGTCACCGGCGTCCTCGGCCGCGCGCACGAGCGCGCCGAGCGTGCCCGCGAGCGCGAACGACAGCGCGGTCGCATCGCCGGCGACCATCGGATCGCCGCCGTCGAGATCGAGCGCGACGTTGACGAACGCGGGGCGCATGCGCGCCGAGACGCGCGCGACGGTGGTGGCGACGATGAGGTTCACATCCGTCCACTCCGACACGTCGGCGCTGGGCCCGTCGTTGGCGGCATCGCCGTCGGTCAAGCCGCAGGCGTTCAAGTAGTCGGGGAGGAGCGGGAAGGGGACGAGGGTGGACATGATGGAGGCTTCCGGAATCACGCGAAGTCGGAGAGCAGGCGGCGCTCGGACGCGGGCTCCTCGGCGGATCGCCGAGGAACGTTGGCGAGGTTGGACTCGAGCTCGCGCTGCTGGGCCTCGCACCATGCGAGGAGGCGCTGATCGAGGTCGCGCAGGCGAGTGGCGAGCTCGCGGTCGCGCGCATCGAGGGTCATCGAAGCATCGAGTCGCGCGAGCAGCTGGCGGCGCGCGACGAGCACATCGTGGATCGCGGTGACGTCGGTCTCGCCGCGCTCGCACGCCGTCCACGCGGCCTCGGTGGCCGCGAGCACGGCTGCGAGCACGTCGTGCGCCGAATCGCTCACGCCGCGCCTCCCTCGACGTTGCCGACCGCTTGGCCCCACGCGTTGCGGAGGTCGCTCATGATCTTGACGACCGGAGCGATCGGCGCGGGATCCATGCGGATGTTCGCGAGGCTCAGCTGCTCTTGGAAGAACAGGTAGAGGCGATCGAGCTGATCGCAGAGCTCGGGTGCGACCTTGTGATCGAGGGTGCTGCGCAGCTCACCGAGGATCGCGGAGGCACGGCTGATCGCCACGCCTTTCGCGGCCACGTCGCCCTCCTCGATGTGGAGCTGGGCGGTTCTGCACAGTCGCAGGCAGCCGTCGTACAGCGCCAGCAGGATCTGGCCCGGCGACGCCGACTCGATCTGAGTGGCTCGGTACTTTCGCGCGACGGCGACGGACATGCCGTCGCATCGTTACAGGAAGCGTGCCAGGTACGAGGTCTGCGAGTTCAGCTCGCTCATCGTCGACTCGAGCGCGGTGTATTTCTGCTGCAGGCTCTCTTCGTAGCGGTCCAGATACGCTTGCAGCTCTTCGATGCGCTTGTCGTTGCCGGCGATCTGATCGGCGATGCCCTTCTTGCGGGTCGTCAGCAGGCCGTCGGTGGCGACGTAACCGTCGATCAGGTCACCCAGCAGGCTGGAGATGCCTTGGTTGGTGCCATCGCCGGCGAAGTAGCTCGCGGCGCGTCCGAAGTCGTCCGCCAAAGCCTCGTCGAGATCGTCGCCATCGAGCGTCAGCGTTCCGTCGCGGTTGGTCTTGATCCCGAGATCGGTGAGCTGCAGCGTGCTGTTGCTCGGACCGACGAGTCCCGGAATGGGGCTCGAGATCATGCGCGCGAGCCCCTGCTCGATCATGCGCACGGTCGAGTCGCCGTTGAGCGTCTCGGCGCCTTTGCCCTGGCCGGACTGGCCCTGGATGATCTTCGCGACCGCGTTGTAGGCGTCGACGAACTTCTGCAGCTTCTCTTTGACGCCTGCAGGATCGGCGGCGATGTCGACCGAGGTCTCGCCGTTGGTGGTCGCCTTCAGCTCGAGCGTCGTGCCCGGCAACACGTTGTCGATGACGTTGCTCGCGCTCGTGATCGAGTGGCCGTCGATGCTCAGCACCGCATCGGCCGCGGCCTGGTAGGTGTGGGTGAGGCCGAGCCCGAGCCCGCTGTCGGCGAACGTGATCGCGTTGTCCTCGCCGGTCTTGCTGCCGACGACCTGCAGACGGTACTGCGAGCCGTCGAACATCAGACCCGCGCTGCACTCGGCGCCCGATGCATTGATCGCCGCCGCGACGCCACGCAGGCTCGTGTTCGCGGGGATGTCGATCTCGGTCTCCTCACCGTTGATGGTGAGCGTCAGCGTCTGGGCGCTGGTCGACAACGCTGCGTCGGCGTCCGCTTTCGGGTCGGAGTACGTGCGCTGTGCGTACGCGAGGCTGGTGACCTCGAGCGAGTACGAGCCCGGCACACTGTCGCCGCTGGTCGTCACCTTCGCGATCGACTCGTTCGCGACGCTGCCCTTGTAGGAGAGGAAGTCACCCGACGTTCCGAGCGACTCCGCCGAGGTCTTCAGCGACGAGAGCGCCGACGAGAGCTGGTCGATGATCTTCGACTTGCTGCGGTAGTCGTCGTTCTGTGACTCGACGCGCAGCAGCGGAATCCGCTCGACGCCGACGAGCGCCGAGATGATCGACTTGGTGTCGAGTCCCGAAGCGAGACCATTGAACGTGATCGCAGCCATGGCGATGGATCTCTCCGGCTCAGCGCATCGTCACGCAAGGGCCCTTCTTTAGAATCATCTTCGCGGCCCGGTCGGGCCTGAATGGGAAGCGCCCCGTCACGCCCGGATTCGTTCCGGGCGCAACGGGGCTTGGGCGCTAGCTGCGGTTTAGAGCAGCTGGAGGGCCATCGACGGACCCTGGTTGGCCTGGGCGAGCATCGCGGTGCCGGCCTGCATCAAGATCTGGTTCTTGGTGAGGTTGGCGGTCTCCTCGGCGACGTCGACATCGACGATGCGCGAGTTGGCGGCGCTGAGGTTCGCCGAGTACGTTTCCAGGTTGGACATCGTGGTCGAGAGGCGGTTCTGCATCGCGCCGAGCCCCGCACGGCGGCTCGAGATGTCTTCGATCGCGTCGTCGAGCGCGTCGATCGCCGTGTCGGCGTTCGAGGTCGAGCTGATCGAGCTGGCGCCGAGGCCCAGCGCGCTTGCGCTCGAGGTCGCGATCGAGATGGTGAGCACGTCGTCGGTGCTGGTGCCCGTGCCGACCTGGAACTCCAGGCCCGCGGCCTGGTCACCATCGAGGAGGCTGACGCCGTTGAACTCGGTGGTGTTGACGATGCGATCGAGCTCCGATCGCAGCTGGCCGAACTCGTCGTTGAGGTAGCCGCGCTGGGTGGTGTTCACCGTGCCGTTGCGCGACTGGACCGAGAGCTCCCGCATACGGGTGAGCAGGCCGCTCACCTCTTTGAGAGCACCGTCCGCGGTCTGGATCATGCTGACGCCGTCGTTTGCGTTACGGCGCGCCTGGCTCAGGCTGCGGATGTCCGCCTTGAAGTCCTCGGAGATAGCGAGGCCGGCGGCGTCGTCGGCTGCGCTCTCGATGCGCAGACCCGAAGACAAGCGGGAGATGCTCTTGGCGAGGTCGCCCGCAGTACGCGAGAGGTTGCCTTGAGCGGTCAGAGACGAGACGTTGGTACGAACGCTGATGGACATGATGTGTTTCCTTGCGTGGAGTTCTCCGCGTATGCGGAGGCCGGGCATGCGTGCCCGTGGGTGGGGGCCGTGGGACGACCGGCGCGAGCCCCCGACTCGCGGCGGCCGATGACATGAGGCTCAGTTCGCGGGGCGAGCTCGCCCCGGTGCTTTCGT
>DASZPU010000186.1:0-9166 GCA_035550195.1 Nannocystaceae bacterium | reverse complement strand
TCGTCCAGCTCGCGCTGCGGTGGCTCGCGAATCCGCCGATCGCGGCACCGACGAGCGCACCGACGAGCAGGCCCCACACGAGCAGGGTCTGGCGTTCGCGCTCGTCTTCCGCGCTCACGCCGAGCACGACGAGGCGACCATCGGCGAGCATCGTCGCGCACACGCGTCGCGAGACGTTGCGGTGCAGCACGACCTTGCAGGTGTTGGGCTCGACGCGCGGCAAGAGCTCGTCGCCCGCGAGGACGCGCGCACCGTCGAGGATCGCCCCGTGCGCGCCGGGCTCCTTCACGTCGGCGAGCTCGTGGTCGAGCACCGACGCGAGCACCGGCTTGCCGTCTGGGCCGATCACGATCGGATGGCGATCATCGATGGGATCGTCGGGGGCACCGCGCGCGAGCTCCTCGTCGATCTCGGCGGCGAGCTCGGCCACGGACGCGAGCACGGTGCGATCTTCGTGGCGATCGATGAGCCCGCTCGTGAGCATCGCGGCGAAGAGCGCCGCGCATGCGCCCGCGACCGCGGCCCACGCTGCGCCGACCAGCGCGACGCGGCGCACGAGCCGGGGCTGATCACTGCGGGTCGGCGGCATAGCCTTCTCCGCGCACGGTGCGGATCGCATCGCCGCCGAGCTTGCGCCGGATCCTCGCCATGATGACGTCGAGGCTCGCGCTCGCGCTCTCGCTCGCGTCGCCCCACACGAGCTCGAGGATCGTCGCGCGCGGCACGACGCGACCACGGCGAGTCACGAGCACCTCGAGGATCTCCCACTCGCGCGCGGTGATCGGGATCTCGCGCGCGCCGATGGTGGCGCGTCGACTGCCGAGCTCGAGGCGAGCGTCGCCGAGCTGGATCGCGGTGGGGCGCTCGATGGGTCCGCGGCGTCCGAGCGCACGCACGCGCGCACGCAGCTCGGCGATCGCGAACGGTTTCGCGAGGAAATCGTCGGCGCCGGCGTCGAGGCCGGCGACGCGCTTGGGGACCTCGCCGTGCGCGGTGAGCAGGAGAATGGGCCAGCGCGCGCCGCCGTCGCGGAGCTCGCGGCAGAGATCGATGCCGGTGCCGTCGGGGAGTGCGACGTCGAGCACCATGAGATCGGGTGTGCTTGTAGCGATGCGTGCGCGCGCCTCGGCGATGGTGGCGGCGAGGCGGACTTCGTGGCCGTCGCGTACGAGCGCTCGCTCGAGGAGATCGAGCAGCTCCGGCGAATCGTCGACGACCAGCACGTCCATCGCGGCGAAGCGAATGTAGCGCGTGGGCGACCTCGGACAAGTGCGCCGTTCGGGTGCCGTTCGGGTCGTAGGACAGCGGTTCAGTCGACCGCGTTCAGCACGATCGGTTCCCGAATGACTTGCGGGGTCACGACGGGAGCGGGTGCGGTGTCATCGTCCGGTGGTTCCCGACTCGTTCCGCGATCCTCGGGATCGCCACGCGGCAGTCGTGGTGCCAGATCTGGGGGGTCACCGGCGTGAGACCCCCTCGAGTTGGCAGTCCCAGCGCCACGGAGGAACCGACGATGCGCTACAGCGACCACAGGATCTCGAGAAGATCGTCTCCGCCGACACAGTCGCTGGCGTCCTCACCCCGTAGCGTGATGTCTCGAATCCGCGATCGCGTGGATGGTCGCAACGAGACGGCGCGTGTCCACGCGCCGTCTCGCTGCTCCTCGCCCTACCGAAGCGATCTCAACCCCACGCGCATCTCCTGCACGAACAACTCCGGTTGCTCCCACGCCGCGAAGTGCCCCCCGCGCTCCATCGCGTTGTGGTGCACCAGCTTCGGAAACGCCTTCTGCGCCCAGCTCAGCGGCACCGGATACAGCTCATCCGGGAACGAGCTCACCGCCACCGGCAGCGCAACCCCCTTCACCCCGAAGAACGACAGCTTGTTCTCCCAGTAGATCCGCCCCGACGACACCGCGGTATTCGTGAACCACGTCAGCGTGATGTTGTCGAGCACGTCATCGCGCGTCAGCCCCGTCGGCTTGCCATCGAACGCGCTGGCGATCAACGCGTAGCTGCGCGCGTCGTGATCCAAGAAGTACGCCGCGAGCCCCACCGGAGAATCCGCGAGCGCGGCCACCGACTGCGGTCGCAATCCCAGCTGGAACGCGTACCCGATCCCCTTCGAGTACACGACCGCCAACCGTTCGTACGCGGCCTTCTCTTCCGCCGACAAGCTCGCCGGTGCCGGTGCTCCGGTGAACGCCGCACCGTCGACCTCCGGCGGAACGATGCCCGGCATGTTCACGTGGATCCCCACCAACCCCGGCACCGTCTGCACTGCCATCATCTCCGTCACGAGCGCACCCCAGTCGCCGCCCTGCGCGACGTAGCGCTTGTAGCCGAGGCGTTGCATGAGCACGCCCCACGCGCGAGCGATGCGCTGCGAATCCCAGCCCACCTCGGTGGGCTTGCCGGAGAAGCCGTACCCCGGCATCGACGGGATCACGACGTCGAACGCATCCTCGGCACGACCGCCGAACGCCGTCGGGTTCGTCAGCGGCTCGATGAGCTTCATCTGCTCGATGATCGAGCCCGGCCAGCCGTGCGTGATGATGACCGGCAGCGCGCCCTTGTGCTTCGAGCGGACGTGGATGAAGTGGATGTCGAGCCCGTCGATCTCGGTCATGAAGTGCGGGACCGACTGCAGTCGCGCCTCGCACTTCCGCCAGTCGTACTGCGACAGCCAATAGCGCTGCAGCTTCTGGACGGTCGCGAGCTGGACGCCCTGGCTCGCGTCGGCGACCGGCTCGCGATCGGGGAAGCGCGTCGCCTCGATGCGGCGGCGCAGATCGGCGAGCTCCGCTTCGGAGACGGTCGGGACGTTGAACGGGCGAATGAGGGCCGAGTCGGTCGTGCGGTCACCGACGGGCGTGGCAAGTGCGTGAGACATGGTGTCGTTCTCCTACGAGTGATGAGTTGCTTCGTGCGACCGATTCGGCATGAATCGGATGCGCGGCGAAGACACTCGGACGATGGACCCGCGCACGCCTGCGTTCCATTGGACCAAGGTGTGTCCGATACCTTCGTCTCGCGTTACGCTCGCGACGGGCATGCCGACGACGAAGCCTTCCGTGTCGGCGCCCGAGGGGAGTGACAGCGCGTTCGTGCGGCGGCTCGGGCAGTACGAGCTCATCCGTGCGCTCGGCGAGGGTGGCATGGCCGCGGTCTATCTCGCCCGCGACCTACGACTCGGGCGGCTGGTCGCGATCAAGTTCCTCACCGCGCAGACCGGCGATCTCGACGAGCGCGTGCTCGCAGAAGCACGTGCGACCGCGCGCTGTCGCCACGAGAACATCGTCGTCATCTACGAGGTCGCGGCGCATCGCGGACGGCCTTACATGGTGCTCGAGTACCTCGAGGGGCAGACGCTGCGCGAGTGGATGGTCGAGCACGCTGCGACGCTCGAGCCGCGCGTGTCTGCGTTGCGTGCGGTGGAGCTGATGCTGCCGGTCGTGCGCGCGCTGGTGTGCGCGCACGAGCAGGGGATCGTGCATCGCGATCTCAAGCCCGAGAACGTGATGCTCACGCGCGTGGGTGCGATCAAGGTGCTCGACTTCGGCGTCGCGACGAGCATGGAAGCGCCCGCGACCGGACGCGCCGGCACGCGGCCGTACATGGCGCCCGAGCAGCTGAACGACGGCGTCTTCGATCACCGCGCCGATCTATGGGCGGTCGGCGTCATGTTGTTCGAGCTGATCGCGGGTGCACATCCGCAGCTCGAAGCCACCACCTCGTCCGACGCGCAGGCGGACGAGGTGGCGCCGCCGATGGCGAGCGCAGACGAACGCATCCTCGATGCGGGTCCGCTCGCCACCGTCATCGATCGCTGCCTGACCCGCGATCCCGAGCAGCGCATCGCGAGCGCGCGCGTGCTCGAGGGCGAGCTCGAGGCGATCGCCGCCCTCGGCACCGCCGCGCCGTCGGCCGAGCGCGCCAACCCGTTCGCGGGCCTCGCCGCATTCCAAGAGGCCGACGCGAATCGCTTCTTCGGCCGTGCTCGCGACGTCGCGCAGGTCGTCGCCGAGCTGCGCAATCGGCCGCTCGACGCGGTCGTCGGTCCGTCGGGCGCGGGCAAGTCGTCGCTCGTGCGCGCGGGCGTCATTCCTGCGCTGCGACGCTCGGGGGTCTGCGGAGGTGTCCACGTCGTGCGGCCGGGTCGCGAGCCGGTGGCCGCACTCGCACGGATCCTCGACGTCGACGTCGAGGCGCTGCGCGCCGAGCCGGGCTTGCTCGCGGCGCGGTTGCGGGCGGACGCGGTCGGCTCGCATCGCCGCATCGTGGTGTTCGTCGATCAGCTCGAAGAGCTGTACACGCTCGGTGCACCGCAGGAGGATCGCGTCGCGTTCCTCGCCTGCCTCGCGGCGATCGCCGACGATGCTTCGTCGCCGCTGCGCGTGCTCTTGTCGATGCGTTCCGACTTCCTCGATCGCCTCGCCGATCACCGCCATGGCCTCGAGATCACGCGCGCGCTCGTGCTACTCGCGCCGCTCGATCGCGAAGCCATGCGCGAGGCGCTGCGACGTCCGGTCGAGGCGCTCGAGCATCGCTTCGAGCCCGACGCGCTCGTCGATCGCATGGTCGACGCGGTGGCGGCCACCCGTGGTGCGCTGCCGCTCTTGCAGTTCACCGCCGCGCGACTGTGGGAGCACCGCGATCGCGAGCGTCGGGTGTTGACCGCGGCCAGCTACGACGAGCTCGGCGGGGTCGCGGGTGCGCTCGCGATGCATGCCGATGCGGTGCTCGCGGGGATGACTGCGGAGCAGCGCGCCTTGTCCCGCGCGGTGATGGTGCAGCTCGTCACGCCCGAACGCACGCGCGCCGTCGCGAGCATGGCGGAGCTCCACGCACTGCGTGGTGAAACGAGTGCGGTCGACGAGGTCGTGCAACACCTCGCGGCGATGCGGCTCGTCGTCGTCGAGCGCAGCGCCGAGGAGGCTGCGCCGTCCGTCGAGCTCGTGCACGAGTCACTCATCGATCGCTGGCCCACGTTCGTGCGCTGGTTGGCCGACGACGACGAGGATGCGGCGATGCACGCGAGGGTTCGTGCAGCCGCGCGCGACTGGGAACGCGGCGGCTGTGCGGTCGGGCTCTTGTGGACCGGCGAGGCCGCGCGCGAGGCCGGGGCGTGGCAGCAGCGCTCTCGCAACGCGTCGACGCCGCTCGAGCAGCGCTATCTCGCGGCGGTCGCCGGGCTCGCGAATCGAGCGCGACGACGACGGCGATTGTTGCTCGCTGCGATCGTGACGGCGAGCGTCGTCGCTGCGATCACGATGGGCTGGCTCGCACGCCAGCAGGCGGTCGCGCGCCAGCTCGCCGACGACGAGGCACTGCGCGCCCGCGATGCTGCGCGCATCGCTGCGATGCGAACCGAACGCGATCCGACGATCCGGCTCGGACTCATGCGCGAGCTCGAGACTGTGCCGTCGGTCGAGCTCGTCGCAGAAGCGCGGGGGCTCATCCATGCCCGCATGCCGCGCGTGACGTCGATGGGCGAAGAGCCTGCGCGAGCGGTGGTGTTCAGCCCGGACAGCCAGCGCATCGCCGCTGCGCGCGGTCGCGACGTGTGGGTGACGAGCACCGACGGTCGCGGAGAGCCGCTGCTCTTGCGCGGTCACGACTACGAGATCTGGTCGGTGGTATTCAGTCATGACGGTCGCATCGCGACCGCGTCGGAGGACGGTACCGTGCGGATCTGGAACGCCGACGGCAGCGGTGAGCCGTCGATCTTTCGCGGTCACGAGGAGGGCGTCGGTGCGGTCGCGTTCGCGCCGGATGGTCGACGGTTCGTGTCGGGAGGTCCGGACAAGACGGTGCGGATCTGGAACGTCGCAGGCGGAGCTCCGCTGATCTTGCGGGGCCACGAGCTCCCGATCACGACCGTCGCGTTCGCACCGGACGGTGTGCATGTCGCGTCGGGTGCGTTGGACAACACGGTGCGGATCTGGAAGGCCGACGGCAGTGGCGAGCCCGTCGTGCTGCGCGGTCACGACCAGGGGATCTTCTTCGTGCAGTACAGCCCGGACGGCACGCGCATCGTGTCGGCGTCGACCGATCGCACGGTGCGGATCTGGCCAGCCGACGGCAGCGGCTCGCCGCGGATCCTGCGAGGTCATGCGACGTATCTGTGGAGCGCCGCGTTCAGCCCCGACGGCACGCGCGTCGTGTCTGCATCCGGTGACGGAACCACGCGGATCTGGGACCTCGCGCGCGACGTCGAACCGATCGTACTGCGCAGCAACGCGGCCGAGGTGTTTTCCGCTGCGTTCAGTCCCGATGGGCAATGGATCGTCGCCGCGTCCGCGGATGGTGGCGTGCGTGTGTGGGACGCCGAGGACTCCACCGACCCACGCGTGTTGCGGGGCGCGACGCGCGAGGCGAGCTCGGTTGCGTTCAGCGCGGACGGACAGCGCGTCGTGTCGGCGTCCGCGGACGGAGCGGTGCGCGTGTGGAACATCGATGGCGTCGGCGAGCCGCTCGTGCTGCGCGGTCACGAAGGCGTGGTGTGGTCGGCCGAGCTCAGCCCCGATGGGACGCGCATCGTGTCCGCATCCGACGACAACACGGTGCGGATCTGGAACGCGGATGGCACCGGCGAGCCCACGGTGCTGCGTGGACACTGGAACCGCGTCTACGCGGCGTCGTTCAGCCCCGACGGGCGATCGATCGTGTCGGCGTCGCTCGATCGCACGATCCGCGTGTGGCCGGCGGACGGAGTGGGCAAACCGGTCGAGCTGCGCGGTCACGGCAAGGACGTGCGCTCGGCCTCGTTCAGCGCCGATGGTGAGCACATCGTCTCCGCGTCGTTCGACACGACGGTGCGGGTGTGGCGAGCGGACGGACAAGGCCAGCCGGTGGTGTTGCGCGGCCACGACGACGCCGTGCAATCGGCGGAGCTCAGTCGTGACGGCACGCGCGTCGTGTCGGCTTCGCTCGACGGCACGGCGCGGGTGTGGAACGCGGATGGCAGCGGCGAGCCGATCGTGCTGCGTGTCGGCGAGGCGACGGCCGTGCATTGGGCCGCGTTCAGTCCCGATGCTCGTACCATCGCGGTCGCCTTGGCGGACAGGACCGTGCGCATCTGGCCGGCCGACGGCACCGGAGATCCCGTCGTGCTCGCCGGGCACGACGATGCCGTCGAACAGGTGCGCTATAGCCCCGACGGTTCGTGGATCGCGTCGGCTTCGCGCGACGGCACCGTGCGGCTGTGGCACGACGTCGCTCCGATCACGCTCGACGATCCGCGGCTGTGGACCGCGACGGACTACTGCTTGCCCGTCGAGCTGCGCATGCAGCTGCTGAGTCTGAGCAAGGCGGCCGCGCAAGCGGAGCTCGCACGCTGTGCCGACCGAGTCTATCGCGCGCGTGCAACGCGTTGAGCGGGGCACGTCGTGGGCTACAGCGCGAACGGATCGGGCCGCTGGCCGAGCGCGGCCGCCATCAGCACGAGGTCTGCGAACGAGCGCGCGCCCATCTTGCGCATCACGTTGCCGCGGTGAGCCTTCACCGTGATCTCGCTGATCCCGAGCTCGCCTGCGACTTGCTTGTTGAGCAGGCCGGCGGCGACCAGACCCATCACTTCGCGTTCGCGTGCCGTGAGCGACGCGAACATCGGCTCGAGCGCGCGTGTCTGTGCGTGATGGCGACGAGCGACGCGGCCGCACTCGACGGCGGTGCGGATCGTCGCGAGCACGAGTGTGTCTGGGCTGGCGAAGAACTCGGCGGCGCACGTGAACGCCTCGACGCGCCACCCCGCCGAGCGACAGCCGCCGAAGAGCGCATCTCGGAGTTGCGCGTCGTCATCGACGACGAACACGGTCGGTGGTTCGCTGGATGGGCTGGGCCGCGAAGAGTGGTGCGGGTACATGGCGTTGCCGCAGAGCAAGTTCTGCGCCACGCGCGTGGGCTCGTGGGCGCGAGCGCTTCGCCGATGATCTGCCCTGCTACATTCGCGGATGTAGCAGGGTAGGCGTTGCACCGGCTGGTTCGACCCGTATCATCGGCTGCAGTGTCGTCGGAGTGGGTGAGCAGGACGCGTTCGGAGGGGCACCATGCGAGGAGCCCGCCCGATCGCCCGCGCTCGTGGTTGTTCCACGTGCTCTCGTGCGATACGCCGCTCGTGCGACTCGCGGCACCGCGCTGTCTCGATGGCGTCGAACAGATCGCGATCGGACGCGGAGACGTGCTGCATCCGACTGCAACCGCCGACGAGGGAGCGCGCGAGCGGTTCGAATTTCCCGATCGGTGGATGTCCGTGCGCCACGCCCGGATCGAGCGCACCGTCGGGGGGTTCTGGCTCGCCGACGACGGCTCGAAGAACGGCGTGTTGCTCAACGGCGAGCGCGTCGACGGGGCGCTGCTCGTCGACGGCGACTGGATCGAGATCGGTCACACGCTGCTGCGCTACCGCCTCGCGCGATTCGACGCTTCGCACTCCGACGATGCATCGACCGATGCGCGCGCGCTCGAGACCATGCTGCCGAGCATCGCTGCACGCTGTCGCGATCTCGAAGACATCGCGCGCTCGACGATCCCGGTGATGCTGCTCGGCGAGACCGGCACGGGCAAAGAAGTGCTGGCCCGCGCCGTGCACCGCGTGTCGGGTCGTGCGGGCGAGCTGATCGCGGTGAACTGCGGTGCACTGCCGGCGTCGCTGCTCGAGGGCGAGCTGTTCGGCTATCGCAAGGGCGCGTTCTCCAGCGCCGTCGCGGATCATCCCGGGCTCGTGCGCGCGGCCGATCGCGGCACGCTGTTCCTCGACGAGATCGGCGATCTGCATCCGTCGTCACAAGCCGCGTTGTTGCGCGTGCTGCAAGAGCGCGAGGTGACCCCGCTCGGCGACACGCGACCGGTCCGCGTCGACATTCGGGTGATCTGTGCGACCCACCGCGATCTCGAAGCGCGGGTGGCCGCGGGCGAGTTCCGGGCGGATCTCTTCGCGCGACTCGCCGGGTACGCGTTCGCGATCCCGCCGCTGCGCGAGCGTCGAGAAGACCTCGGTCTGATCGCGGCCGCGCTGCTGCGCCGCATCGCGCCCGACGGCGACGTGCGATTCGACCCCGAGGCTGCGCGCGCGCTGTGTCGCTACGATTGGCCATTGAATGTGCGCGAGCTCGAGCAATGTCTCGCGCGCGCGGTGGTGCTCGCGCGGGGTGGAGCGATCGGCA
>DASZPU010000185.1:0-5642 GCA_035550195.1 Nannocystaceae bacterium | reverse complement strand
TGGTGCTGGGGTGCGAACGACGTCGGTCAGCTCGGCGATTCGGTGAATCCGTTCGAGTCGACACCCATCGCCGCGATCGCAGTCGTGCCGATGGATCCGATCCGCGAAGTGCAAGCGCTCAATCACACGTGTCTGCGCAGCGAGCAGGGCAACGTGCGCTGCTTCGGCGACAACGGCAGCAATCAAGTCGATCCCGCATTGATGCAGCCCACCGCACCGGCCACGCCCGCGACCTGGATCCCCGGCGCGAATCATGTCGGCGCCGGCATCTCGCACAGCTGCGGCACCGATGGCGTGAACATGGTGTGCTGGGGCAGCAACGGCCAGAGCCAGCTCACCGGTGCCGTCGCAGGGCCGGGCCCGGTGACGTTCGCATCCGCGACGGTCGATCAGCTCGTGATCGGCGGCAACCATGGCTGCTACATCCAATCGGGCTCGCTGCTGTGTTGGGGCGGCAACAGCCAAGGCCAGCTCGCGCAGGATCCGACGCTCGTGCCGGTGGTCGAGACGCCCACCGCGATCGCGGTCGCTTCACCCACCGACGTCGCGCTCGGTCGCAATCACAGCTGCGCACTGTCGATGGACGGCGCGATCTCGTGTTGGGGACGCAACGACGCCGGTCAGCTCGGCGATGGCACCGGCATGCAGCAGCTCGCACCCGTGGCGGTCGCGCTGCCACCCGAGGCCGACACGCCGATCGAGATCGAAGCGGGCTTCAACCAGACCTGCATGATCAACGACTTCGGCGAGCTGTGGTGTTGGGGCAGCAACGCGTCGGGTCAGCTGATGCTCGAGCCCGACGAGATGGGCAACGACGAGCTCACGCTCGTGCCGCGGCCGATCGAGATCGGCGTGCCCGTGCTCGCGGTCGTCACCGGGCAGACCCACAGCTGCGTGCTCACCGACGATGCGCGCGTGCTGTGCTGGGGTACGAACACCGCGGGGCAGATCGGCGACGGCAGCACCACCTACGCGTTCGAGCCGCGCGAGGTGCTGCTCGCGTGTCCCAGCTAGTGTAAGTCGCTGCGCACGGGTGGCGTTCGGGCGCGTCGGAGGCGTCCATGCCCAAGCTCGCTGCGCTCGGTCTCTTCGTCACGTTCGCGCTCGCTGGATGTCGCTTCCACAAGGAAGCGGGCAGCTCGGCCGCACCCGCGGGGGACTTCAGCGGCGGCGGCGAGAAGGTCGCGCGGCTCGGCACGCGCGCAGATCCGGGCGATGCACCGCGTGCGACCACGAGCACGCCGGCCGCCGAGCGCGACTTCGGGATGGCCGACGAGGGCGAAGATCGTGTCGCTCGCGAAGCGCCGCGCGGGCTCGGCACGCAGTTCGGCGAGGAGCGCTTCAGCAACGTGACCGACTCGCCGTTCGCGCGCGCGAGCAGCTCGCCCGATGCGTTGCTGTCGCTCTTCTACAACGACCTCGACGGCGTGCGCGAGACAGCGGGTCGCTTCGGTGCGCGCGCGAACCTCGAGTCGCGTGTGATCACCGGTGATGGGTTGCTCGCGATCACGCTCATCGACGACAACGGTCGCAGCTTGCCCGCCGCGGACGTCGACGGCCGGCGCTACGTGATCGGCAACCAAGGCCAGGCCTATCGCATCGGCGTCGAGAACCACAGCCGCGATCGCTTCGAGGTGGTGGGCTCGGTCGACGGCCTCGACGTGATCGACGGCGAGACCGCGGCGCTGCACAAGCGCGGCTACATCGTCGAACCGTTCAGCAGCCTCGTGATCGACGGCTGGCGCACCTCGACCGAGACGGTCGCGGCCTTCCGCTTCGCGGCGATCGACGACAGCTACGCGGATCGCACCGGCCAGGCGCGCGACATCGGTGTCGTCGGTGTGGCCTTCTTCGGCGAGCAGGATCGTCGCGGCCTCGACGACATCGGGCGCCGCCACGACGCCGATCCGTTCCCCGGCCGCTTCGCGGCGCCCCCGAGGCGATGAAATCGCGCAGCGAGAATTGTCTGCGCGTCGAAGGATCGAATCCCGCGGTCCTGCCACTCCACGGGTATGAACCAGCGTACGACGCTCGCCTGGCTGCTGCCCCTCTCGCTCCTGTCCGGTTGCTTCAGCCCCGAAGGCGACGACGACACCACGCTCACGAGTGTCGGTGAGACGAGCTCCGGCTCGACCACGGACGACACCCTCACGACGACGATCGCGGACACCGGCACCACCAGCGACTCGACCACGATGAGCACCTCGGGCATGGACAGCACCGGCCCGAGCGACGAGTCCACCGGCTCCGACGAGTCCACCGAGTCGACGACCACCGAGGCCGAGAGCGAGAGCTCGACCGGTCCGGGCTCGTTCTGTGGCGACGGCATCGTCGACGAGGGCGAGGCGTGCGACGACATGAACGACGACGACACCGACGACTGCGTCGCGTGTGCTGCGGCGGCCTGCGGTGACGGCTTCGTACAAGCGGGCGTCGAGTCCTGCGACGACGGCAACGCGGACGACACCGACGCGTGCGTGTCCGGCTGCGTGGCGGCGAGCTGCGGCGACGGCTTCGTGCTCGCGGGCACCGAGGATTGCGACGACGCCAACGGCAACGACAACGACGCGTGTCTCGGTTCCTGCGTGGCGGCGAGCTGTGGCGACGGCGTCGTGTACGAAGGCGTCGAGCAGTGCGACGGCGCAGGCAGCTGCGACGAGAGCTGCAACGTCTACTGCACCAACGAGGGCGGTGGCGCGCTGATGGCCGAGAACGGCGTGGGCGAGGACGTGTGGTACTGCTACGAGGCCGCCGACACCGTGGAGACGCGCGCGCTCAAGGCCTGCGAGTCGCACTTCGGCATCGGCACCTGCTGCCTCATCCCGGAGGGCTACAGCGGGCTGCAGTACGGCCAGTGCGGAGCCGGTGGCTACGCCGGCACGATTCACTGGCACCCCGACAGCCATCCGGATGGTCACTGCGATCCGCTCTACGTCGTGGGTGACGTCGTGACTCCGGGGTGGTGCGGCTCGGTCAGCGGCAACTTCCTCGACTGAGCGAAGGCTTAAGCGACGGCGAAGTCGACGGCGAGCAGAACTCCACGTAGGGTGGACGCTGTGAGCCCGCGCCTCGCCGTCGTATGCCTCATCGTGCCCGGTTGCTTCAGCCCCGAGAGCGGTCGCGGCGTCACCGGCAACACGAGCTTCGGCGGCAACGAGACCAGCGCGACGATGACCACCGCCGCTTCGGTGTCCACCACCGACGACGACAGCGGTAGCGGCAGCAGCGACGACTCGATGAGCGCATCGAGCACGGCGACGACGCAGAGCTCGGAGAGCAGCGCCACCGCGGACGAGGGCAGCAGCACCATCGCCGACGACGGGTCGTCTGGCGGTGGCGGGCCGCTGTGCGGTGACGGCAACGTCGATCCCGGCGAAGACTGCGACGACATGAACGCCGACGACACCGACGACTGCGTCGCGGGCTGCGTCGCGGCGAGCTGCGGTGATGGCTTCGTGCAGAGCGGTGTCGAACCGTGCGACGACGGCAACGCCGACGAGACCGACGATTGCTTGTCGGGTTGCGTCGCGGCGAGCTGCGGTGACGGCAACGTCCGCGCGGGCGTCGAGGACTGCGACGACATGAACGCGAACGACACCGACGCGTGTCTGTCGACGTGCGCATCGGCGAGCTGCGGTGACGGCTTCGTGTACGCGGGCGTCGAGCAGTGCGACGGCACGCCGGACTGCGACGCGGGCTGTGCCTTCGTGTGCGGCAATCCGGGCGGCGGCAGCTCGGTGGCCGAGAACGGCGTCGGCACCGGCGTGCTGTACTGCTACAACGCCGGCGACACGGTGGAGACGCGCGCGCTCAAGGCGTGCGAGTCGCACTTCGGCGTCGGCAGCTGCTGCATCATCCCCGGCGGCTACAACGGCCTGCAGTACGGGCAGTGCGGCGCCGACGGTGGCGCCGGCACGTACCACTGGCACCCCGACATCCACCCGGATGGCCACTGCGATCCGCTCTACGTCGTCGGCGACGTCGTCTCGCCCGGTTGGTGCGGCACGATCACCGGCAACTTCATGGACGAGGTTTTGGTCGCGCCGTCCGGCGCTCTTGCTGATGCGATCGATCGTGCTCGCTGTCCGCCGTGGCAAAGCCACGTCGGGCTCGGGGGCTCGCCTGACGCGCGCCCGCGATTGCGATAGTCTCCTCGCGAAGTGCCGGCCTCTGCAGCGACCACCCGTGGGATCGAAGTGCGCGTCGAGTCGCGCTATGTGCCGGAGCAGTCCGATCCGGATCGCGGTGGTTGGCTGTTCGCGTACACCGTGCGCATCGCGAACCGCGGCGAGATCACCGTGCAGCTCATGAGCCGACACTGGGTGATCACGGACGCGAACGGCGAGGTCGAAGAGGTGCGCGGGCCGGGAGTCGTCGGCGCGCAGCCGGTGCTGAAGCCCGGCGAGTCGTTCGAGTACACCTCGGCCTGTCCGCTCACCACGGCGTTCGGCACGATGCACGGCACGTATCGGATGGTCACGGAGTCGGGCGAGGCGTTCGACGCCGAGATCGCCGCGTTCTCGCTGAGCACGCCGTACGGCCTGAATTGAGCGAGAAGTGCCGCGCGCGCCGTAGCGCGATGCTAGGCTTCTGCGAGGCCCGGGGCATGGGCGAGAACAACATCATCCCGCTGTTGGTCCCGTTCTTCATCCTCGGGATCGTGGTGGAAGCGATCGTCGCGCGACGCCGTGGCGTGCGCGTCTACCACCTCGGCACGATGATCTCGGATCTCGGCGCCGGCATCGTCTCGCAGGTCGCCGAGGTGTTCCTCAAGATCCTCGCCGTGCTCGCGTACGCGTGGGTGTACGAGCACTGGCGCCTCGTCGAGTTCGACGCCGGCAGCCCGTGGCCGTGGGTCATCGCATTCGTCGGCATCGACTTCGCGTTCTACTGGTGGCATCGCATGAGCCACGTCGTGAACGCGCTGTGGGGCGTGCACGTCGTGCACCACCACAGCGAAGACTTCAACCTGTCGGTCGCGCTGCGTCAACCCGCGTTCGAGCTCGTCACCGCGTTCTTCTTCTACGCGCCGCTGGCATTGCTCGGTGTGCCCGCCGGCGTGTGGGTCACGATGTACGCGCTCAATCTCTTCTACCAATTCTGGACGCACACCGAGCTGGTCCAGCGGCTCGGTCCGCTCGAGCACGTGCTCAACACTCCGTCGCATCACCGCGTGCACCACGGCACCAACCCGCAGTACCTCGACAAGAACTACGGCGGCATCTTCATCTTGTGGGACAAGCTGTTCGGCACGTGGGCGCCCGAGACCGATCCGGTCGTGTTCGGCGTGACCAAGCCGCTGCGCAGCTACAACCCGCTCTGGGCGAACTTCGAGTACTACGCCCAGATCGCGACGCAAGCGCGCGGCTTCTCGTCGTGGCGCGACAAGCTGCGCGTGTGGTGGATGCATCCCGGCTGGCAGCCCGATGCGCCGATGGCTGCACCGAAGGCGGTCGCGCGCGCGACGTTCACGAAGTACGATCCCGGGGCTGCGAAGCCGCTGCGTCGCTACGTGCAGCTGCATTTCTGGGTCGCGTTCATCCTGAGCGGCGTGTACCTGGCGGCCGAGCCCACCGCGACGCGCGTCGCGATGATCGCACCCGGGCTCGTGGTGGTCGCGACGCTCGCATCGCTCACCGGGT
>DASZPU010000184.1:0-3034 GCA_035550195.1 Nannocystaceae bacterium | reverse complement strand
CGAAGTGGAAGCCGGTCTGGCCGGTTTCGTTCGCGATGGCTTGGATGCGATCGACGAGGACATCCGCCGCGACGGGATCGTAGCGCGCGATGTAGTCGAGCGTGACGTCGCAGAAGCTGCACTGCTTCCAGTAGCAGCCGTGCGCGATGGTGAGCTTGTTCCACCGTCCGTCGGACCACAGGCGGTGCATCGGGTTGAGCATCTCGACCAGCGAGACGTAGTCGTGCAGCGGGAGGCCGTGCCAGCTCGGCGTGCCGGCGTGCGCGAGCGGGATGTCGTGCAGCTGCGGGTCGTCGCGGAGCACGACGGTTTGGTGTTCGCGGATGAAGGTGCGGCGTAGGGGTTTGCTGTGGTCGCGCAGGTGCTCGACGAGCGCGAGCAGGGGGCGCTCGCCGTCGTCGAGCGTGATGAAGTCGACGTCGTCGAAGACGCGGGGATCGGCGAGGCCGCGCAGCTCGGTGTTCACCCAGCCACCGCCGAGCGCGATCTTCGGTTGGTTCTGGCACCCCTTCGGGGTGTGCGCGCGGATCGTACGAGCGATGCGGAACGCACCGTAGACGTTGCCGGGGAAGGGCACGGTGAGCCCGACGAGATCGGGGCGATGGTCGTCGACGAGCGCGCGCGTGATCGCGGCGAGCTCGTCGTCGACGAGCGTGGGCGGTTGGGCGAGCGCGCCGTGCAGCGCGTCGAAGGTGGCTGCGCTCGCACCGAGCTTCTCGCCGTAGCGCGAGAGCTCGAAGTGCGGATCGACGCCGTGCTTGATCGCGTCGGCGAGGTCGTCGACGTAGAGGCTGGCGAGGTGCTTCGCGCGATCGACGAGCCCGAGCGCACCGAAGGCCCAGGCGAGCGTGTCGTCGTCGTCGCTGTCGCTCGCGAGCGCGGCGAAGCGCGGTCCTTCGGGCAGGAAGTCGCGCCCGACGATGCGCAGCGCGAGCGTGGGATCCTTGCCCTGCAGGAAGCGGATGGTGGGATCGACGGTCGCGAGGTAGCGCTCGCGGTGCGTGCGGAGCTGCGCGACGGCGGGATGCTGCGCGGCGGGATCGATCGCAGCGACGATCTTCGCGAGCCCGTCGCGGGAGAAGAGCCGCAGGAAGAGCGCGAGCGCGGGATCGGCCTGCGCGACCGCGAGCCCGAGCCGCTCCGCGTGCTGCTTCAGGAATCCGAGCAGATACGCCGTCGCAGGATACGGCGTATTGAGCTGCGTCATCGGCGGGGTGACGAGGAGGATGCGCAAGGGCGAGCGCATTTTGGCGCGCGACGGCACCGCCGTCACGCACGACGTTGCACGCGGCGCGAAGGGCTGGCCGTGATGCTGCTTTCCGACGTGGCAGGTTTTGCTCGCGAAGGGCGGGGGCAGGGCTTCTGACTCCGCGAAACTGGCAGGTTTCGCGACGGCGAGAGCGGGCTCCCTCGAACCACGTGCGCCGCGCTCGGCATTGGCGAACCGCTGGGCCGACGCGCGCCCGCGAGTGTACGCTGCAGCGCGTGCGCCTCAACAAGTACATCGGCGAGTCCGGGCGCTGCTCGCGGCGCGAGGCCGATGCGCTCATCGAGGCCGGTCGCGTCACCAAGAACGGCGAGCCCGCGACGCTCGGCATGCAGGTCGAGGACGGCGACGAGATCCGTGTCGACGGCGAGCTCGTCGGGCCCGCGCGCAAGCTCGAAGCACCGGTCTACATCGCGCTCAACAAGCCGCTCGGGATCACCTGCACCACCGATCGCCGCGTCGACGGCAACATCGTCGACTTCGTCGGGCACGACGAGCGCATCTTCATGATCGGTCGGCTCGACAAGTTCTCGATGGGCCTCATCCTGCTCACCAACGACGGCGACATCGTCAACGAAGTGCTGCGCGCCGCGCATGGCCACGAGAAGGAGTACGTCGTCGACGTCGAGCGCCCGTACTCGCGCGAGTTCATCCGCGCGATGGGCAACGGCGTCGATCTCGGCGACGCCGTCACGCAGCCGTGCAAGGTCCGCAAGCTCGCACCGAATCGCTTCGCGATCGTGCTGACCCAGGGGCTCAACCGGCAGATCCGACGCATGTGCGAGGCGCTCGGCTACCGCGTCACACGGCTCGAACGCGTCCGCATCATGCACATTCGCCTCGGCGATCTCCCGCGCGGCAAGTGGCGCGATTTGACGCCCGACGAGGTCGCCGGGCTCGCGCCTCCACCCGAGCGACGCGGTCGCTGGCAGCCCGCCGGACCGCCGAAATCCGCGGCCGAGCCCGCGAAATCGCCCAACGCTGGATCGAACGCTCGAGCTGCGTCACGATCCAAGCGTCGCCCGACTCTGACGGGTCGACGCTGACAGTTGGAGGTCGCGATGATTCCTTGTCTTGGTTGTCGACGGCACGTGCGTGCCGATGCGAAGAGCTGCCCGTTTTGTCTCGCTGCACTGCACGATGCACCCGCGCCGCAATCGCGCTGGACGATCGCGTTGCTCGGCCTCGCGCTCGCCGGGTGCGGCACACGAGCCGGCGATGACGCGAGCTCCGACTCGATCGCGGACGGATCGAGCTCGCAAGGGTCCGACAGCGCCGCGACGTGGAGCACCGGCGACGATTCCGTCACCACGGTGAACTCCGCCGGCTGCATGACCTACGCGGGTCCGTCGTGCGGCGGCGATTGGTCGACCAGCGAGGACGGCCAGGGCACCGCCGAATCGAGCAGCGAGGGCGGCACCACCGAAGGCGAGTCGAGCAGCACCGGCGACAGCAGCAGCGACACGTCGGGCACCAGCGGCGAGAGCGGCTCCGATTCGAGCAGCGGCGACGAGAGCAGCACGAGCGGCGCACCGCGGTGAACGACGCTCGTGCTGCGCGCGCCGTCGTGCGTTCGTGTGCGGGCGTTGCAGGATCGCCGTGGGAGAACGATCCATGACGCACACGTGCCACTGCTGCGGAAACACCTACGACAAGGCGTTCGAGGTCACGATGAACGGTACGTCATACACGTTCGACTGCTTCGAGTGTGCGATCCACATCCTGGCACCGATGTGCGGCGTGTGCGGTTGCAAGGTGGTCGGCCAC
>DASZPU010000183.1:0-12729 GCA_035550195.1 Nannocystaceae bacterium | reverse complement strand
GACTTCGGCCTGCTCGCCGTCGCCAACATCGCCGCGCGACTCGACCCCGCGCGGCTCCCGGAGGGCCCGCAGCTCGTGGTCGTCGCCGCCGACGACGACGAGCAGCTCGCGAAGCTGCGCGCGCCCGAGTCTGCCCACCTGTGCACGGTCTCGCACGTCTCCGCGGTGCATCGCGGGCGGCGGTTCCACCATCACATGATGATCGTGCTCGGCACCGCGCAAGGCGACGCATACGACGTCTTCGACACCACCGGATCACGCGGTGTCGCGGTCGAACGCATGAGCGTCGGACGCTTGCACACGTATGTCCGCGGGTTGCTCGCCGCCAATCGCGACTATCGCTACGCGCCAGCGAGCGCTCGGCTGACGTGCGTGCGCGTGCTGCTGCGCGTCGACGAATGAGAGGCTGACAGCCGATCGCGAATCTCCGCGAGCATCGTGCGGTTGACCGTCTCACGTCCGACTCGGGCTCGACGCAACTTGAAAACGGCGCTCTTTCTCCTCCGCCCTATCGTGAGCATGTCGTCGCTCCTTTCGTGAGCAACGACCCCCACCGCTGCGCGCGGAGGCTCCGTCAAGGCTGCGAGCGCAGCGAGCATCCCCGAAGGCGACTCGGCCTTGACGGGGCCGAGCACGCAGCTGCCGTGGCCCACCTCGAAGCAGACCCTCTCCCCGCGACGCGCGGCCGCTCCCGCTCAGCGCCCGCGCTTCTCGCTGGGCGCCGACCCGATTGCTCGTCAGCCGCTGAGCGATTCGAGCCGCTGCGGAGCGCTCGCTCAGCGCTGCGCCGCGCTCGTCGGCGCAGCAAGGGTGAACCGGAACGTCGCGCCTCGGCCCGGTGTGCTCTCCGCCCAGATGCGACCGCCGTGCTTGCGCACCACACGGTGGACGGTCGCGAGTCCGATGCCGCTGCCGGGATACTCGGCCGCACCATGCAAGCGTTGGAACGGCACGAACAGCTTGCTCGCGTACTTGGGATCGAATCCCACGCCGTTGTCGTGGACGTCGAACACGGTCTCGCCATCGACCAGCGTCGCGCCGAAGCTCACCGCGGGCGCCTCGACCTTCGCGGTGAACTTCCACGCGTTGCTCAGCAAGTTCTCGAGCGCGATGCGCAACAGACCGGCGTCGCCGCCGACGCGCAGCCCGTCCTCGACGTCGAAGTGCACGGCGTGTTGGAATCGCGACGCGACTTCGTGCCCGACCGCGCGCGCGACGGCGCTCAGATCGACCGCGACCACGTGGAGCTGATGCCGCCCGACGCGTGCCAGCCGGAGCATGTCTTCGATCAGCGCCGACATCTGTGTCGCGCCGTCGATCACCCGCTGGAGATACCCGATGCCCTCGCGACCGAGCTCCGTCGCGTGGTTCTCCGCCAGGATGTGCGCGAAGCCGTCGATCGCTCGCAGCGGCGCACGCAGGTCGTGCGAGACCGAGTAGGAGAACGCCTGCAGATCTTCGTTGGCGCGGGCGAGCTCGGCCGCCCACTGCTCGCGCATGCGCCGGAGCTGCAGGTTGGCGCGCACGCGCGCACGCAGCTCGCGTGCGGAGAACGGCTTGACGAGGTAGTCGTCTGCGCCCGCGTCGAGCCCGTCGATCGTGGCCTCCTCGCCCGCGCGCGCGGACAGGAGGATCACGGGGACGTCGCGCAGCTGCTCGTCCTCTCGCAGTGCTCGCAGGAGTCCGAAGCCGTCGAGGTGCGGCATCATGACGTCGCTCAGCACCAGATCGGGCTTGTGCACACGCGCGGCTGCGAGCGCGGCCGCGCCGTCTTCGACGGACTCGACGTCGTAGTCGGGCGCGAGGACGCCGGCGATGTACGCCCGCAGATCTTCGTTGTCGTCGGCCAGCAGGATGTGCGCTGCCGTGCCGGTGCGTCGGGGACTCGCATCGACGCGCGGCGCTGCGGCGGCCGAGCTCCACTGCTCGGCCTCCTCGACGTACGCGCGCGTCGCAGCCACGCTCGCGCGCTCACGCGGAGGGCCCTCGCTCGCTGCGGCCGACTGCGACGCGTCGCGCGGGATCGCGACGCGGAACGTCGTGCCCACTCCGACCTCGCTCGTGACCTCGATCGTGCCGCCGTGCAGCTTCACGAGCTCGTGCACGAGCGCGAGCCCGATGCCCGTGCCCTCGTGTGTCCGCGCGCGTGCTCCTCGTACGCGATGAAAGCGCTCGAACACGCGGTCGAGCTCGAGCGCGGGGATTCCCGTGCCGGTGTCGCGGACCTCGAGCACCACGCGCTCGCCGACGGGCCGAACCACGACGGCGACCTCGCCCTGGAACGTGAACTTGAGCGCGTTCGAGACGAGATTCAGGACGATCTTCTCCCACATGTCCTGATCCACGCAGACCGGTTCGTCGAGCGCGGGGCAATCGATGGTGAGTCGTAGCCCGGCCTGCTCGGCGGCGGAGTGGAACGCGCTCGCGAGGCTCGCGGTGAGGCGCGCGACGTCGGTGCGCTCGAAGCGTGCGTCCGCACGGCCAGCCTCCACACGCGAGTAGTCGAGCAGGTTGTTGACCAGCTTGAGCAGACGCATGCCGTTGCGATGCACCGCTTCGAGCGCGTCGCCACGCAACGCCTGGCTCGGATCGGCGAGCGCGAGCTCCGTGTGACCGAGCATCAGCGTCAGCGGCGTGCGGAGCTCGTGGCTCACGTTCGAGAAGAAGGTGGTCTTCGCGCGATCGACCTCCGCCAGGCGCTCGTTCGCGGAGCGCAGGCTCTTGTTGGCGGCGTCCAGGTCGGCGGCCCGCCGCACGATCTCGAGCTGCATCGCATCGGTTCGTCGTTGCAGCTCTTCGGAGCGCTCGCGATGGTGGTCGCCCGCACGACTGATGCGGACCAGGTCGGTGACGTCCTCCACGCGGTGCAGGATCGCGAGCAGCGATCCGTCGGCTGCGAAGACCGGCGAGTTGATCGGGCTCCAGAAGCGCTCCTCGAAGCCACCACCTTCGCTGTCGGGACGGCGGATGTCGTACTTCTGCACCGCCATCGTATCCGGCGTGCGCGTCGCGAGCACGCGCCGCAGCGACACGCCGAGGTTCCGCGTCGCGTTGTCGGCGGGTGCGTCGGGGTTGTCGGGGAACACGTCGAACAGGGCACGACCGACGATCGCGTCGCGCTTCGTCAGCGTGGCCGCGAGATATGCATCCGACGCACCGAGCACGGTGAACGCGGAGTCGGGGCGCAGCACGAGGAAGAGGCCGGGGGCCGCCTCGAACAGCCGCCTCCAATCGAGTCCTGCTTCCATCCGTTCTTGCAGCATATCCGACGCACGATCATGGCGTGATGAACGCGGGCCGCGACGGTCCTCGTCGGGCGCTGCCACGGCCACGGTGATCGCAGGATCGATCGGCGTCGAGCGCTGGCTGCGGGGCGGATGCCGCCCTCGTGGCGCAGTCGTCGGTCGACGTGCGCGCGACCGCCTCCCACGAGCTCGAGGGCGCGAGCGGCCGCACGCCTCGCGGGGCTCAGCCGCTGCTGCTCGAGCTGCCGCCGCCTTCGCTGCTGCTGCTGCCCGTCTCGCTCGAGCCCGAGCCGCTCGAGCCCGAGCTCGACTCGCTGCTGCTGCTGCCGCCGGTGTCGCTCGACTCCGAGCCGGTGTCGCTCGACGCGGTCGAGCCGGTGTCGCTCGACGATGCATCGGTCGTGCTCGCCGTCAGCACCGTCGTCGCTTCGGTGCTCGGTGCGAGCTTGCACGCGCCGAGGTTCGCATCCACGTCGGAGCCGTTCTTGTGGCAGCAGCCGTCGCTCTCGCACGTGTAGCCCGACGGACACGCCGGCGCTTCGTCGGGATCGCAGCTGAACATCACCGCACCATCGGGGGCATCGAAGCACGCGCCGACGATGCCGAGCAGGAGCGCAGCGAACAGGCGGCGCATCAGAACCTCACCTGCAACCCGCCGCCCCGCATGCGCACGCGCGCGTTCACGGGCGCGTTGCGCTTGCGCTGACGATCGCGAACCTGTCCGACCAGCAGCACCGACAAGCCCGCGACCGCAGCTCCGAGCCCGACCACCGCGAGCGCGATCGCAGCGTTCGCTTCGGCGCGCCCCTTCTTCAGGCTGTTCTCGTACTCCTGCTCGATGTCGGCGTACTGCGGCTGTGCGCCGGTATCGAGGTCGTACTTCACCGACAGACGCACCGCGCGATCTTCCTCGCGCTCGGCGAGACCGGCGAGCACACCCGCGACGGTGCCGATCGCGAAGCCACCGAAGAGCGTCCACCATCCCGCGGTCTGCATCGGCGGCAGTCGCTGTGGGATCGCTTCGTCGTCGTCGTCGTCGTCGTCGTCGTCGTCCGGCTCCGGCACCGGCTTCGGTGGCGGCGGCTTCACGACCTTGGGCTCGACCTTCGCGGGCTCGGGCGTCGGCGTTGGCTCGGGCGGCGTGGGCTCGTCGCTCGGTTCGACTTCGCTCGGCTCGGGCGCTGGCGCCGACGGATCGACCGGCGCACCTTCGGGCGTCGTCTCCGGCTGCGTCGGTGCAGTCTCCACCGGCATTCCGCCCGCCGCCGGCGCCGCGAAAGCCTGCGCATGCAGTGGTGCGATCGCGATCGCGAGCATCAGCGACAAAGACACGCTTCGCATGCGCAGCTCGAGCATGGCGGCGGCGCATCATAGACGAATTGACAGGACCCGCAAACGCGCCATGCTCCGCGTCCGTGCCCGCAGATGTCGATCCCGCCGCGACGGGCCTGTCCACCACCGCAGAGCTGCTCGCCGAGCTCCGCGCGGGGCGGCCCGTCATCGTCGTCGACGACGAGCAGCGCGAGAACGAGGGCGACATCATCATCCCCGCGGAGCACGCCACCGCGGAGAACATCGCGTTCACGATCCGCCACACCGGCGGCGTGATCTGCCTCGCGATGCCCAACTCGCTCGCCGATCACCTCGAGCTGCCACCGATGGTGCAGCACAACGCAGCGAAGCGCGGCACCGCGTACACGGTGTCGATCGAAGCGGCGCAGGGCATCGACACGGGAATCTCCGCGAAGGATCGCGCGCTCACGATCCGCACGACGGTGAAACCCGGTGTCACCGCCGCGGATCTCGTGCGTCCGGGTCACGTGTTCCCGCTGCGTGCGCGCGACGGCGGCGTGCTGCGTCGCGCGGGCCACACCGAAGCCGCGGTCGACCTCGCGCGGCTCGCCGGTCTGCAGCCCTCGGCCGCGGTCAGCGAGCTCATGCACGACGACGGCACGATGATGCGGCTGCCGGATCTCCTCGCGTTCGCACGCACGCACGAGATGAGGGTCGGCACCATCGCCGATCTCATCGGATATCGCATGCGACACGATCCCTTCGTTCGCTACGTCGCCACCGCCGAGCTGCCCACCGTGCACGGGGCGTTCGCGCTGCACGGCTTCAAAGACGAGCTCGCGAACAACGAGCACGTCGCGCTCACGATGGGCACCATCGACGACGGCGCGCCGGTGCTCGTGCGCATGCACTCCGAGTGTCTCACCGGCGACGCGCTCTACTCGCTGCGCTGCGACTGCGGTGCGCAGCGCGACGCGGCACTCGCAGCCATCGCGGCGGAGGGCCGCGGCGTGCTCGTCTACCTCCGCCAAGAGGGCCGTGGCATCGGCCTGCTCAACAAGATCCGTGCGTACGCGCTGCAGGACCAGCACGACGCCGACACCGTCGAGGCCAACGAACGACTCGCGTTCCCGGCCGACCTCCGCGACTACGGCATCGGCGCGCAGATCCTCCATCATCTCGGCGTGCGCAAGATGAAGCTGCTCACCAACAACCCGCGCAAGATCGCGGGCCTGTCGGGCTACGACATGGAAGTGGTCGAGCGCGTGCCGCTGCACGCGGGCAAGAACCCGCACAACGAGCGCTACCTCGCGACGAAGATCGCCAAGCTCGGCCACCTCGCTGAATGAAGGGCTCCGTGAATTGCCGAACGAGATGGAGGCCGAAGGCATCCATCTCGTTCGAGCAACCGCCGCACGGAGCGTAGGGGCGGTAGCCCCTGAGAAGGAAATCAAATCCTCAGGCGCATGCGGGCGCGGAGCCAGGGCTCGCGCTCGGGGGGGCCCTCGAAGGCGAGCGCGTCGAGCAGCGCTTCGGTGAGCGCGTGATCGCTGCGTCGGCGATCGATCACCTCGGCGACGTTGTTGGGCTCCCAGAAACGGATCGGTCGATCCCAGCGGCCGAGCCACGCGCGCACGAACGGTGCGACGTCGTCCTTGGCCGCGAGTGCCGTGACGAGCTCGACGGGCACGCCGTTTTGCGCGTCGAGCAGCGCGACGAACATGCCGCGTGTGTCGGTGGCGGCACGCTCGCGCGCGGCGGTCTCGACGCGCACCGCAACGACGCGATCGCCGTCGGCGATCTCGACAGCGACGGCATCGCCGCTGACGAGATGGCTCGCATCGACGAGCGAAGCGTCGACGACGATCGCGCGCCCGTCGATCTCGACGATGCCGCGGCCGCGACTGCGATCGAACCCGATCACACGTCCGCTCACTCGACGCACGGAAACAGGCTAGCAGACCGGCGCCTGCGTGCCCGCCGCCTCGTCCGGTTTTGGTCGCGCCCTCCGGCGCTCTTCCTGGCGCGATTCGGTCGTGCTCGCTGTCCGCCGTGGCAAAGCCACGTCGGGCTCGAGATTCGCTGACGGCTACTCCGCGACGGCGGCGGTGACGATCTTGCCCTTCAAGATCTCCGTGTCGAGCGTCGCGTCATGGAGGCCGAGCACCGCGCCGAGCGTCTTGCCGACCGAGGGCAAACCTTCCTCGTAGCTGATGTCGCCGCTGTCGCTGCCCATGCCGGTCATGCTGTCGATCGGCTTCGCTTCGAAGTCGTCGCCCGCAGCCTTGATGCCGCCGACGATGCCGGGGTTCACGTGCTTGCCGATCATCAGCGTGCAGTGGTGCTTGCTGTGATGCGTGCGCCCCTTCATGCCCTGGTTCTTCAGCGTGCGGCCGAAGACGTTGAGCGACGCGAACGTCACCTTGTCGGACAGGCCTTCGCTCGCGAGCACCTGCATGAGCTCGCCGATGAACCCGACGCCGGTGGTGTGCTGATCGACTTCCTTCACCAGGTCGCTGTCGTTGTGGTTGTCGCCGCCGAACGGGAAGGTCAGCGCCACCACCGGGGTGAGCTTCAGCTTGATGAGCGCGACCGCAGCCTTGATCTGCGCGCTCTCCTTGTCGTTCTCGACTCCGCTCAGCAGATCGACCGCGCCTTCGGCGAGCGTGCGCACGTCGGCGCGCGCGTTGCTGTGGTCGGTCATGAACTTGCGCTGCTCGGTGGTGCCGTGGGCGCGCAGGGTCAGGTGGATCTCGTCGAGCGCTTCGTCGCGCAGCGTCTGCAGATCGTTGAGCGGGCTGTCGCCGGCGACCAGCAGCTCACGCAACGTGGTGGGCTTGAGCCGCGGCAGCGTGCGTCCGCCGGCGCTCATGTTCACGTCGCCGACCGGCACCGGCGTGTTGCCGACCGTGCCGAGCGCGGGCGCGAGGTACTTCGCGAAGATCGCGGTGATGGTCTCCGACTTCGAGGCATCGCCGAGCAGCTGCAGCACCTTCACCAGCTCGCCGTGCACCTGCGTGCGCGTGGCGTGGTGGAAGAACGAGGTGCGATCGAGCACCGTCTGCGGCAGCGTCGACCAGATCTGCGCGCCGTGGGTCGCGAGCGAGCCGAGGTTCATCGCGGTCTTCGCCATCGCCGGAACCGATGCGTGCACGACCCCCGCGACGTCGTAGCAACCCGGCACGTTCGCGTTGAACGGATCGCCGGAGTCGAGGCCCGACAAGATCAGGTACTGCGCGCGCTCGGGATCGATGGGGTCGTCGTCGTACTGACCCCACGCGAGCGGCTGACGGAGGAACGCGGCGGGCAGGCCGGTCGCGACGGACACGAGGCCCATCCCGGAGAGCCCGAGCATCGAACGGAGCATGTGGCGGCGCTTCATGGTCGTCGTCTCCTTCCGAGTTCGATCACAGCGAGGTGGACGCGGCGGGCACGGAGGCGCACGCGGTGATGAAGGTGGAGCGCAGTGCGACGACATCGGTGGCGCCGGTGTCGAGCGCTTGATCCCAGTGGTCGTCGAGGATGGCGCGCAGCGGCGCGCTGCGTTCGTCGCTGGTGGGGATGCCCATGATCTGCGCGACCAGGTGATCGAGCACGAGCTCGCGATCGGCGGGCGTCCACATCATGCCGTCGCCGGTGCCGTACCACTGCTCGGACACGATCTGGCAGACGCGCTCGATCGATGCGACCGAGAACACGTCGGGTGCGGTGGTGACGATCGGCAGCACCATCGCGCGACCGAAGGCGACCGGCGGCACACCGTCCGCGAGCGCACGGATGCGCTTCGCGATGTCGGCGGGCGCGTCGAGATCGCCCTCGAGGTTGCAGAGATCCGCGACGCCGAGTCGCTCGCTCATGCGCACGCAGAAGCGATCCTGCGTGACCGGAGGCACCACGCCGCCGTAGCGATCCCACGTCTCGGTGCGCTCGGTGAACGTGATGACCGGCGAGCCGAACAGCTCGCGCACCATCGCGCGGAAGTCGTAGCCGGAGTCGATGAACACGCCGGCGACGCGCTCGAGCTCGGGGTCGTGCTCCTCGCACGCGCCCGCGTTGGCCAGCGCGCACAGCTTCTCGGTCCACGCGGCGGCGAAGCGCGGGTGGCCGGCCATCGCGGCGGCGAGATCGCTGACGCCGTTGCCCGCGACCGGATCGCTGCCGTCCACCGAGAAGTACGCGGTGCCGGGGATCTCGTCGCCTTCACCATCGAGCCGCCCCATACCGGAGTAGCTGTAGCTCTGGCGCAGGAAGTCGCGCAGCGGATCGAGGCTCTGGTGGCACGCGTAGCAGGTGGTGCCGGGCGTCGCGTGGCCCTCGTCGACGGTCGCGCCGTCGGTCGGCGTGAACGCGTCGGCGGGATTGAACGTGCGACCCATGCCGACGATCATCGTCTGGTTCGCGTTCACGCGATGCTGGTTGCTGTCGTTGGTCATCCAGTTCGCGGAGAAGCCGAGCGTCGTGAAGAAGCCGACGCGATCGCTGGCGAGCACGAGCTCGTTGGTCGTGCGCAGCGTGTTCAGATCGAAGAACACGGTGGGCTCTTCGCCGGCATCGGCCTTGCGGATCGTGATCTCGCGCAGCCCCCAGTCCTCGTCGGTGAACACCTTCGCGCCCATCGAGCAGCCCAGGTTGCCGGGCGCGACCTGGAAGAGCAGCTGGTACGCGTTCACCAGCGCGGTGCGACCGGTGTAGCTCTGGTTGTTGGGATCGACGCAGTTGCCGGTGGGCGCCTCGGTCAGCCAGAACTTCATGAAGTTCCCCGAGCCGGGGTTCAGCGTCTGGCCGATCGGGATCTGCGTGCCGGTCCACTCCGTCGAGAGCGTGAGGTTGGGGTACTTCGCGCTGAGCCACGACGGCAGGTTGTCGCCGACGTCGTCGCGCGGCGTCGCGTCGAGATACGCGAGCGTCACCATCTGCGGCACGTTCAGCTTGAACGTGTGCGTGGTGAGCACCTCGGTGAACGGATGGTTCGCCGCGACGAGGTCGGTGACGGTCTGCGTGAACGCGTCGGGGATGCTGGCGAGCAGCCGACCGTTCGCGCGGTCGTTCATGCCCTCGACGCGGTTGACGTTGATGTCGAGGTGCTCGGCGAGGTTGTCGACCGAGGTCTCCTGCTGGAAGAGCTGCTGGAAGATCGCGGCCTCGCGCGCCGCGTACTCGGGCGTCGCGAGCCACTGCATGATCAGCCCGTCGAGCGCCGACGGATCTTCCATGTAGGCTTGCTGCTCTTCGGGCGTCGGCGCGAGCCCGGTGAGGAAGTCCTTCACCTTCGCGAGCGCGGACTCGCCGGGCATCGGCACGAACGGCTTCTCGGGCTCGCCGGTCTCGCCACTTTCGTCGGAGCCCGCGGCATCGTCGTCGCCGCTCTCGCCGCCTTCGTTGGCGCCTTCGCTGCCGTCGGCAACCGTCGCGCTGCCTTCACCATCGGCGGCGCCGTGCGGTCCACCGGAGATGCCGGTGTAGCAACCGCCCAACATCGCGACGAACGCCGAAGCGCTGCCGCGCGCGAGCAGGGCTCGTGCTTTGATCGTGGCCATCGGTTCCCCCCGAACGAAAGGGGGGTTCCCGCAGGGGCCCGGCTTGTCTGCGCGGCCCGGACGATTTCCGAAAACCGCGTCGGAGCCCCGGCTACGGCGCGTATTTCCGCACCCACAGATCGCTGCCGGTCACCGTCTGACGGAGGTTGCCGACCACCACGATGGCGTCGTCGGGCGCGATCGCGAGCCCGCGCGCAGAGTCGTCTTCGCCCGCGTTGCCGACTTCGCGATCACGCCACACGCGTGTGCCGTCGGCGAGGTACTTCACCACTTCGATGTCCATGCCGTGCGCATCGCTGGTGATGTAGCCCGCAGTGACGATCGCGCCCGTGCCGTCGACGGCGATGCCGAGCACTTCCGACACCGAGGTCGGATCGGGCTCGTGATCCGCGAGCGGTTGCAGGTCACGATCGTAGCGCGCGAAGAAGCCGTGATAGCCGCGATGCCCGGCGACGACGAGCGTGCCGTCGGGTGCTTCGGCGATGCAACGCGTGACGTCGCTCGCCGTGGGTGTGCCGAGGCGTACGGGCGTGCCGAACGCAACGCCGGTGGGCGAGGTCGAGACGTCGAGCTCCGCGAGCCAACCGTCGGTCTTGCCGCCGACGCCGGGGTCGGTGATCGTGCCGACCACGAACACGCGGCCTTCGCTGCTCACGATCGCCGCGCGCGCTTCGTCGGCGATCTGCGCGACGCTCTTGTCGACGTCGGGCGTGATCGACCACGCGATGTCGCCGGTGCTGCTGGTCAGCGCGCGCACGTGCGTGGTGGTGTCGTCGGGCGCACGCATGAAGCCGAACACCAGGAGCTCGTCGCGATCGGCCCGCACGGCCGCGGCATAGAGTCGATCGTCGAAGTGGTTCGTGTCGTTCGGCGATTTCGTCCACGCGGTGTCCGGGTCGACGTCGGGCACGAGATCGTACGCGCGCGTGAACACGTTCTCGTCGTCGGCGGTACCGGTGTTGAAGCCGACGACGTAGAAGCGTGCGCCGTCGGTGGCCGCGACGCCGCGGCCTTCCTCGGTCTTCGAGGTGCCCTGCAGCTTCTGCCACACCAACGTGCCGTCGTCGGAGGCGTAGTGCTTCACGAACAGATCGCCGGCATTCTGGCCGTAGCGGCCCGTCACGATGGGATTTCCGTCGGTCAACGCGACCGCGTGGGCGAAGTCGTCGCCGCTGTTGGGACCGTCCTCGACGACGGTCCACAGCACCGCACCGGACGCGACGCAGTCGGCATCGCAACCGTCGCCGTCGACGAGGTTGCCGTCGTCGCAGATCTCACCGACCTCGAGCTCGCCGTTGCCACACTCGAACGTGGACGGATTGCGATCCGCGGGTGGGCCGAGATCCGGCGCGAACGTGGTGCTCGATCCGCTGTCGCTCGACGAACCCGCGGCGCCCGACTCGTCGTCGCTCGACGCGGGCGCGCACGCGTCGGCGAGACCTTCGCCGGCCCACTCGCTGTAGCGATGACCCGACTTGCACGCATCGTCGGGGAAGCTGCAAAAGCCGCTGGGCTCACAGCGTCCGCTCGGGCACTCGCCGTCGCCGCTGCACACGAACGTCCCGCCGAACACGCACGCGCTCGCGATCGCGCCCGCGAGCGCGAAGAGCCCCGCTGCGCGTGCGGCTGCGCTCCCCATCCTCGCAAAGTGTCGCGCGAGGGCAGCGCGCGTGACAAGCCACCATGATAAGAGGATCCGCGGAATGACGGAGGTCGACGACTTCGCGCTCCTGCGAGCGTGGCGCGCCGGTGACGAGTCCGCGGGCAGCTCGCTTTTCGCTCGCCACTATCGCAGCGTGCACTCGTTCTTCGCCCGGCGACTTCCCGAGGCCGCCGACGATCTCACCCAACGCACGTTGCTCGCATGTGTCGAGGGTCTCGACACGTTCCGCGGGGAGGCCAGCTTCCGCGGTTTTCTCTTCGGCATCGCGCGCAACCAGCTGCTCAAGCAGCTGCGTTCGCGTGCGCGCGCCCAAGCTGCGCTCGAGCGCAACGCCGAGGACGACTACGCTCGCACGTCGCCATCGGCGATGGTGGGGCGCCGACAAGAGCAACATCTGCTGCTCATCGCGTTCGCGGCTCTGCCCGGCGATCTGCAGCTCACCGTCGAGCTCTTCTACTGGCAGGATCTACGTACGAGCGAAATCTCGGCGGCGATGGCGGTGCCGATCAGCACGGTGACGACCCGGCTCGCGCGCGCACGCGAGCTCTTGCGTCAGTACATCGGCGAGCTCGGTGGACCGGAGAGCCCGCGCAGTGCCTTGCTCGCGGATCTCGACGGTTGGACGAGGTCGCTGGCAGACGCACACACGAGCCCGTCGTAGTGCACGCGGACTACGGCGGTCGCTACCCGACGGCCGCATGAGCGGCCGCCCCCGCCGTGCGGGGGTTCGCTCGACGAGCTGGCCGCCTTTGGCGTCCACCTCCTCGGCGAATTCTCCGCCGCGTGATCGCGTATCCTCTTTGCTCGGGGATGCGAGCCGCTGATCAAGCGACGCTGCGTGCGCGTGTGCTCGCGCCGGGTACACGCGTCGGTCGCTACACGATCGTCGAGCGCATCGCCGCCGGTGGCATGGCCGAGCTCTACCTCGCGCGCGCGCGCGGCATCGGGGGGTTCGACAAGCTGCTCGCGCTCAAGTTGGTCTTGCCCCACC
>DASZPU010000182.1:0-16663 GCA_035550195.1 Nannocystaceae bacterium | reverse complement strand
CTCATCGCGAGCCCTCCACGAGCGCGGGGTCGAGGATGCCGAGCAACGGCACGAGCGCCGCACGATCGTCCGTGGCCAGCTCGCGCTTCGTCGAAGGTGCGAACAAGATGTCGCCGATGCCTGCGCGCGATCGCTTCTGATCCTGGAATGTCTGCACGATCAACGTGCCCTCCGGCAGCGTCGCATCGATGCTGGGCTCGATGCCGGTGAGCTGGTCACGCACGTCGTCTTTCTGCTCGCCGGTACGCAGCGGGCGGATCCACTCGCGCTCGCCACCTTGCTCGCGCAACGCGATCGGCGTGACCGCGTGCGTGCCGACCATCCACAGATCGAGCACGCGCGGATCGTCGCGCGTCTCCGTGCTCGTCGGCTCGAGGTAGGGATAGAACGGTACCGGCGTGTCGAAGGAGATACGGATCGTCTCCGCCGCGAGCGGTGCGTTCGCGTCGTCGTCGCGCTTGCGCTTCGGCGGGTCGTAGCGCATCGCGACGTAGAAGAACTTCAGCTTCACGTAGTGCGCGAGCCAGGCCTCGCTCTCCGGCGTGGTCTGCAGATCGTGATCGCGCAACCAACCGGCGAGCGCCTGCTCGTCGTCCGCCTTCAGCACGAACGCGGTGAAGCTGCCGACCTTCGTCTCTTCGAGCACCTCGACGCTGCCGCGCCCACCGAAGCCGGCTCCGGCACCGCTGCCGTAGCCCGAGCCGATGACGCCGCGGGCCATGCCGATCGTCGGCGGGTCGAAGGGAAAGAGCGTGCGCAGTGCGAGGAACGGACTCTTCGTGACCTTGTCGACCTCGGGTCGTGCAGGCGTCGGCACCACGAACCCGAACGGCTCGTCGGCCTTGCGAAACGCGACCTCGCGGATGAAGTGCTCGCGGTTCTTCGCGGCGTCGTGGACGATCAGCACCTGCTCGTATGCGAGCGAGGGCCGGCGTTCCGCGGTCAGGACACTGCGTGTGAAGAAGCCGCCGCAGGCCCGCGCGGGCCGGTGTTGTGTGGCCAACATGCCGACGGCGAGCAGCACGAAAGAGGCGATCACGGCGATGCGGGTACGTGCCACGGCGTTCACGACGATACCGCATCCGTGCCCGCGCCCTCGCGGTCGCGTGGTCTTTGCGCGGTCGGGCGACTGTGCGGTAGGGTGCAGCCGATGGGCTCCGGCCTCGAAGAGCTCGGCATCGTCGACGACAGCGACGAGGGCCACACGCAGCCGCCCGAAGAGAAGCGTGGCGGCACGCGCAGCGGCACGATCACGGTCGAGTCCGAGGCCGAGCAACGCTCTGCGGCGCTCGTGCGGATGCTGCGGCAGGTCTCGCTGTTCGAAGGGCTGCTGCCGATCCACCTGCGACGCATCGCGGCACTTTGCCAAGAGGTGCAGTACAAGCTCAACGATCGCGTCTTCACGCACGGCGACGCGGGCGACGGGCTCTACCTCATCCTCGAAGGCGCAGTGCGGATCAGTCGCAGCGTGTCGGGCATCGGTGAAGAAGCGCTCGCGGTGCTCAAGCCCGGGCAGTACTTCGGCGAGATGTCCATCGTCGACGACGACATGCCGCGCTCGGCCGACGCGATCGCGCACGAGAGCTCGCGCCTGCTCAAGCTCCCGAAGGACGACCTGCGCGATCTGATGTTCGTCGATCGCGAGCTCGCCTACGAGCTCTTGTGGCGGTTCGTTCGCACGCTCTCCGGCCGCCTGCGCGAGAGCAACGATCGCCTGCTGATGCTCACCGTCTCGTCGAAGTTCTGACGAGCTACGGCGCCGCGTGGCGGTAGACGTACATCGCGGGCTCGAGCGACACGAACAGCACGACGCCGTACGTCGTCACCGGGATCGCGATCTGCAGGTTCTCCGGCGCGCTGCCGGTCGCAGCCCATGCATCGCTGCCGGCATCGTAGTCGTACACGTCGCCGCTCGGTGAGACCGCGATGAAGCGCCCAGAGATCGGATCGACGGTGAGGATGCGGAACGTCTCGGGATCGTCGGGCGAAGGATGGAAGCCGCGCGGTGGCTCTGCGATCGTCGTGACGTCGCCGTTTCCGTCGAGCAAGTGCAGCGCGAGGCTGTCGTTGCCGAGGCCGAAGAGCACCTGCCCGAGCACGGGGTTGTAGACCGCGTAGTCGTGCAACCCGCCCATCGGATACGTGCCCGGCAGCTGCTCCCACTCGCTCGCGCCGTCGTAGAGCACTTGGATCGTCTGGCCCGCACAGTCGACGTACACGAGGCCACCGATCTCCGGGAAGTACTCGAGCGCGGTCGCGATGCAGCTCGCCGGCGTGGACGGCAGCACCGGTGCTTCGTCCCATTGCGCCGAGACCGGTGATGCGGCGACGGTGTGATGCACCGCGGGGTTGTTGAACGTGCGGAACCAGTAGTCGCCCGTCGCGGGGTTCAGCGCGTTGTGGCCGTACGCGTGGGTCGAGCAGGCGTAGGGATCTTCGGACGTCGTCTCGCACCACCACGTGGGGTTCGGCGCTTGGAACCACGTGTTCTCGCTCGCGCTGTAGCCGAGGAACTTCACCAGCGTGAGATGGCCGCCGCCGGTGAAGAGCGCTTGGCACGTGTTGGGATCCCACACGCCCTTGTCGGAGTACTGCAGCACGTGGTGACCGCCGCCCGCGTCGATGAGCGCGGAGTCGAGGCCGGTGGTGTCGAGTCGCACGAACTCGCCGACGGTGATGGTCTCCGCGAGATCGGCGAGCGCGCCACCGTTGCTGCAGTCGGCCGGCGGCGTCCAACCGGTGGTGCCGTCGTCGCTGCTCGCGGTGTCGTCGCTGGGCGCGGTGGTGGTGTCGCCGCCATCGCTGGTCGAGCCTTCGGCATCGGTGGTGCCGATCGTCGTCGCGCTCGATCCGTCGGAGCTCGACGACGCGGTCGTCGTCGTGCTCGGCCCGGCGCCGCTCTCGTCGCTGGTGGAGTCCGACGATGACGACGCATCGGTCGCGCAGGCACCGAGGAGCAAGATCGTGGCGAGCCGTCGCATGCGCGCGCGAAGAGAGCAAGCGGCGTGCCGCGAAGATCCACCGCGTACGCACGCGCAACGCGGCGTGATGCCCCCATCGCCGGCAGGCTGGACCCAGCCAACCGCGAAGCTGCGCCGCGAATGCACCGCGGCTGCACGGAATCTGCACATGCGCTCGCTAGCCTGCCCATGTGCGCTCCAGGCTGCTCTTGCTCGCGGCGGCGTGGTTGCTCCTCTTCCGGGCACCGCTGCGATCGCTGGTCGTGATGGCGACGCCGGGCGCGTGGGTGCAGGGCCTCGCGCTGGTGGTCGGGCTCGTCGTGCTCGCGCGCGGACACACGGCGATCGACGTGCCGCGGCGACGATGGCTGCCACTCGGGTTGGCCGCGTTCGCAGCGATCGCGCACGTCGTGAACGCGCGCACGACCCAGATCGAGCTCGCGAGCGGTGGGCTCTTCGTCGTCGGCGCGTGGGCGTTGCTCGGGCTGTGGCTCCCGCCGCGACGCTGGGCGCAGTCGCTGCCGATCGCGATCGCTGGTCTGTGCGCGCTGCCGATCGGCGCCGCGCTCGATCTCTGGGTGGGCTTCCCGCTGCGCATGGCGACCGCGCAGCTCACCCACACGCTGCTCGCTCCGTGGCTCGGTGGATCGCTCGCAACCGAGACGATCATCGTGCTCGATGGTCACGCCGGTGTGCAGGTCGATCTGCCGTGTAGCGGCGTGCGCAGCCTCTTCACCGGCGCGATCTTCTGGGCCGCCGCATCGGTGATCGAACGCCGCACGATCGGTGCGCGCTGGCTCGCGGCGTCGATCGCCTTCGTCGCGATCCTCGTCGCGACCAACTTCACGCGCGTCGTCGTGCTGGTGCTGCTGCACATGCTCGCACCGCCGCTGTTGTGCGACGCGTTGCACCTGCCGCTCGGCGTCGTCGCGTTCGTCAGCGCGTGCGGGCTGGGCTGGCTGCTCCTGCGCTGTGTCCCGCGCAGCGCGAGCGCGGAAGAGCTCGCGCCGCCGCGACCGCTGCGGCTCGCACCGGTGATCGCGTGCGTGCTCGCGCTCGCCGCGATTCCCAGCGCCGAGTCGACGTCGCGCGAGCCGGCGTCGCTCGTGCTGCACGATCTATCCGCGCAGCCGATCGCAGCGACCGAAGCCGAGTCGCGACTGTTCCACGCGCGCGGTGCCGATGCGGTCGGCAAGTGGGACGTGGCGCACGGCCGCGCACGCGCGCAGCTCGTGATCGTGCGCAGTCGATCGTGGCGCGCACAGCATCGTCCCGACGTCTGTCACCGCGCCGCCGGTCGGCGCATCGACGACGAGCGATCGTGGATGGTCGCGCCGGGCTTCCCCGTCCGCGTCGCGCGGCTGTCCGGCGAACGCGGCGATGCCTGGGCGGTGTACTGGTTCCAGTCCGCCGACGAGATCACCGAAGACCACGGCGCACGCGTGTGGTCGGCGCTCGACGGCGACGCCGAGTCGTGGGCGATGGTGTCGCTGGTCATCGGCGCCGAAGTGGCGCTCGAAGATCGCGATGTCGTCGCGTTGTTGCAGCGAACCCGTGAAGAGGTCGACGCGATCGTGCGCGCGACCGAGGAGCAGTGAAGATGAACGAGTCGACCAATTTTCGTCCGCAGCTGCGCCGCCTTCTCGCGCCGCGCGTGATCGTGCCCATCGTGTTCTGGGGCTGGCACGCCGTGTGGGTGCTCGCGGTGATGCTCGGCTTCGTGCCGGCGGTGCTCGTCGAGCTGCTGAGCGCGACCATCGATGGCTACATCCCCTGGGGCATCACCGGCTGCGCGCTCGGCATCGTCGTGCTGCCCGCCGCGACCATCGTCGCGGGTTGGCGGCTGCGTCACGACTACCGCAAGCTCTTCGCGCTCTTCTATGGCGTCGCGGGCGTCGGCTTCACGCTGCTGTGCTTGCGGCTCTTTCTCATCCGCGAGCTGACCGCGGGCGTCGCGTTGATGCTGGTCACGCTGGCCGCCGGTGCGGTCTTCTACACCGCGGCACTGTTCGGCCGCGTGCGTACCGAGAGCACTGGCGCCGCGATCGGATCGCTGCTCGGCCACAGCGCGCTGCTCGTCGTCGGCGTGTGGGTCGCGATCGTGATGGGCCTCTACTGCGTGCCCGCCATCGTCATCTTCGTCTCCGCGATCCCCGAGATCATCGGCGAGGTCTTCGAAGAGATCTTCTCGCCCGGCAACGCGGTGCGGCTGCCGTTCATCATCATGATGGCCGGCTTCGGCGCGTGCACTGCCGCCGTGGTGCTGGGGCTGCCGTTCGCGCTCGTCGTGCTCTACACGCGTGCGTGGTGGAAGAACCTGCGCGTGTGGCAGAGCGCGCGGCCGTTGTCGCTGGGACTCGCCATCACCGGTGCTGCGATCGCGCTGTGGATCGGTGCCTTCGTAGGCCTGAGCAAGCAGCCGCAACACGAAGCGTTCGCACGCCTCGCCGACGTACCGACCGATCTCGCTGCGCAGCAGGACAACCTCGCGCACGCCGAAGAGATCCGCGCGGGCCTGCTCAACGCCGCGCTCGCGCCCTATCGCTACTGGGCCGCCGATGGCAACAACCGCAACCTCGCATCGTTCTATCGCGAGGCGTTCGACACCCGCGAAGACTGGATGCCGCCGCAGCGCCTCTTCAACGTGCTCGCCGCTCCGCTCGTGTACGAAGGCGCGCAGCTCGTCGTGGATCGACCGGCCGCGGAGATCGCCTACGAGCGCTTCTTCGATCGTCCGATGCAAGACGGTGAGAAGGACGCGATGGTGGCGGCAGTCACCGCGACCTACGATCGCAGCGACGCCGAAGCCGGCCTGCTCGACGTCGGCAATCGCACCGTCTTCTTGGTCGAGCAGGAGCTGTCGCGCACGATCGACGGCGACATCGCGAGCTTCGAGCTGCACGAGGTCTACGAGAACCAGACCCAGGAGCAGCAGGAGGTCTTCTACTACTTCAACCTGCCCGAGCGCGCGGCGATCACCGGGCTGTGGCTCGGCGATGGTCCCGATCGCGATCGTCGCTTCATCTACCAAGTCGCCCCGCGCGGTGCGGCGCAGAAGGTGTATCGCCAGGAGCGCCAGCGTCGCGTCGATCCGGCGCTGCTCGAGCAAGTCGGGCCGCGACAGTATCGCCTGCGCGCGTTCCCGATCCCCGAGCGCGGTCGCGGTGCGCCGCCGCGCATGCACATGTGGATGACGTGGACGGTGCTCGCCGACGACGGCGATTGGCCGATGCCGCGGCTCGCCCAGGCCCGCAACGTGTACTGGGACGACGACACCGTGCGTACGCTCGACGGTGCGACCGCCGATCACGAGGGCTGGTTGCCGCTGCGCATCGATGGCGTCGCGGAACCGGGCGTGCACGAAGCGGTGATCGCCGGTCATCGCGTGCGCGCGACGCCGGCGCTGCCCGATGGCCACGTGCCGACGTCGCTCGCAGTGGTGGTCGACACGTCGCTGAGCATGGCGTCGCACGCCGAGGACATCCAAGCCGCGCTCGCGCGGCTGAAGAATCTCTCGGTCGCGCTCGACGTGTACGTCGCACCTTCGCCGTGGAGTGCAGAGCAACCGCGTCGCGTCGCGCTCGCCGACTTCACGCCGCACTTCTACGGTGGCAACACCCACGAAGGTGTGCTCGCCGGCTTTGCGGCGGCACGCGGCGAGGCCCAGTACGGTGCGGTCATCGTGCTGACCGATGCGGGCTCGTTCGCGTTCCTGCAGGACGAGAGCAAGGTGCAGCTGCCCGCGATGCCCGAGCCGATCTGGATGGTCCACTTCGGCGGCCTGCCGCACGCGTACCGCGACGAGCTGGTCGAGCTGGTGCGCGCCACCCAAGGCGGCGTCGCGACCAGCGTCGAAGGCGTGCTCGATCGCATGGAGTCGAGCGTCGTCGACGGCTATCGCTGGGAGATCACGACCACCGACGCGAGCGACACGACCGCGGATGCGTTCGCACCGATCGCCGCGACCGCGCTCGTCGGTCACCTCGGTGATCGTGCGACCGACCTCGACTCGATCCACGCGATCGCGGTGGCGCACGACATCGTCACGCCGTGGTCGTCGATGATCGTGCTCGTCAACGATCGCCAGCGCGAGCTGTTGAAGCGTGCGTCGCAGGAGCAGGACCGCTTCGATCGCGAAGCCGAGAGCGGCGTCGAGCAGACCACCAAGCCGCAGGGGCTCGAGGTCGAAGCCACACCCGAGCCGCACGAGTGGATGCTGCTCGGCCTCGCCGCGCTCGGCCTCTTCATGATGGCGCGCGCGCGTCGGCGCACGATGCTGGTGAGCGCGTGAGCGCTACGGCTTCGGCGTCGGCTGGGGCGTCGGGCCCGGGTTCACGATCACCTTCGGCTTCGGACCGTCGGCGACCGTCGGCGGCTCCGCGCCACCTTCCGCGGGCGGTGTCGCGTCGGGCTCGGGCGTCGCACCGCCATCGGCCGGCTCGGGCGTCGCAGTGTCGCTCGGTGGCGGCACCGCATCCTGTGGGCCTTCGTTGACGATCGGCTCCTGCGGACCTTCGTTGGTGTGCGCCGGCTTGCAACCGGCGAGCACCGGCACCGCGAGCAGCGAAGTGGTGACCGCGAAACGAAGCGTGCGTGCGTGTGCCATCGGCGACGAGGATCGCCCGCACGCGCGCGAATGGTCAACCGTGATCGCGCGGGCGCGGCTGAACGTCGACCGCGATGCCCGTCATGACGTGTTGACCGCTGACGCGCTCGATCGCCGCGGCGCCGGTGGGGATGATCGCGTTGATGTTGTGCTCGAGCAGCCCGTGCGGCACGACCACCGTGCGTGCGGCCAGCCCCTCGTTCGCGCGTGCGGGCAGGCGCAGCGAGCCGGCGGTGCTGGTGATCTCGATCGCGTCGCCGTCGCGCACGCCCAAGCGATCCATGTCGTCGCGATGCATCCATGCGAACGCTTCGCCGTTGCCATCGCGCACGCCGCCGTGCAGCCAACCGTTGTGACCGAGCCGACGGCGGCGACAGATGAGCGTGAACGCCGAAGGCGGCGGCACGGGCGTTGCGTCCACGCGCGCGAGCTCGCTGGCGATCGTCGCGTCGAAGAGTCGCAGCCGATGACGTCGTAGCCACGCACCCGCGCGTGCGCTCGGTCCACGCACGCCGAAGCGCATGCGCGGCAAGAAGCGATCGAAGGGCAGGCGTCCGAGCTTCCACAGCGGGTGGCCACCGCCGATCGCAGCCGCGAGGTCGCAGATGATGCGCGCGTCGTTGCGACACTCGCCCGGTGGATCGAGCACGGGCCCCGCGACCTGCACGAGCCCGCCGGTCTGGAACGTGAGCGTGGTGCTCGCGAAGTCCCAGCGCTCGAGCCAGCTCGTCGCGGGCAACACGATGTCGGCGAGCGCGCCGGTGGTGTTCACGAACATGTCGATCGCGACGAGCGTGTCGAGTGATTCGAGCGCTCGTCGCAGGCGTGCTCCGCCGGGTACCGAGCGCAACGGATCACCCGACACGACGATGAGCGCACGGATGCGCTCGTCGCCGGGCTCGAGGATCTCGTCGGCGAGGATGCCCCCCGGCAGCGTGCCCATCGTCGCCGGGAATCCGCCGATGCGGCTGTGGTTCGCGGGATCGAGATCCGCGTGGCGGAACACGCGGCCGAGCACCGCCGACATCGGATGCACGAGCCAACCGCCCTCGCGATCGAAGTTGCCGGTGGCCCATGCGAGCGCGTGCAACAGCACGTATGCGAGCGTGCCGAATCCGCCTTGGTTCACGCCGACCGACATGTGGAACGCGGTCGCGCGCGACGACGCGATGCGATCGGCGAGCGCGACGATCTGTGCGGCCGACAAGCCGGTGTGCAGCGCGACACGCTCGAGATCCATGCGGCGCGCATGCCCGAGCAGCTCGGCGAAACCGTCGGCGCGATCGTCCTTCGGCGCGCGCTCGCCGAGCCGACCGAGCAGCGCGAGCATGAGCCACACGTCGCTGCCGGGACGGATCGCGAGATGCGTGCCGCAGCGGCGTGCGCTCTCGGTGCTGCGCGGATCGATCCACACCACGTCGCCGCCGCGCGCGACGATGCCGTCGAACACCCGCGCACCTCCGGGCAAGTGCACGAAGCTCGACTGGCTCACGTAGGGATTCGAGCCGAACACGACCGCGAGCTCGCAGCGCTCGAAGTCCGGCACCGGATGGATCGCGGGGCTGCCGTGCACGATCCGCGCGCCGGTGAACTTGTTGTTGCAGTCCTGGCTGCCTGCGGAGAACACGTTGCGCGTGCCCAGCGTCTTGCCGAACGCGAGCAGGCTGATCAGCGCGAGCGAGTTGAACGCGATCGGGTTGCCGAAGTAGATGCCGATCGCGTGCGGGCCATGGCGCTCGCGGATCGGGCGCAGGCGCTCGGCGAACGCTCGCATCGCGGTGTCCCAGTCCGTGCGCGCTCCGTCGACGCGCGGATGCAACAAGCGATCGGGGTGACGCGCGACCTCGAGGAAGCGCGTGCCCTTGGCGCAGACGTGCCCGGCGCTGTGCGGGTGATCGCGATCGGGCAAGAGCCGCAGCGCACGACCGTCGCGGTCGCGCTCGACCAACAGACCGCAGGCGGCTTCGCAGATCCGGCAGTAGGTCGACTCCACCACGCGCGCTCGACGATAGGCGCGCACGCGCGCGCTCAGCAAGCGACGACGGTCACAACAGCCCGTTCGCCGCATCGACCACCGCGATGAGGTCACCCTCGTCGTAGAAGTCGACCGCGAGCAGGTTCACCGGGTGACGCCATCGCGCGGTGCACTCGTCGATCCGCGCCTGCAGCACCGCGGCTGCGTTCGTGTCGGCGGCCGCGGACGCGTCGGGCAGATCGAGCTCGGTGCTCACCCAGTGGTTGACGAGGAAGAGGTCGTTGTCGGTGCTGCCGCGGTTGAGCTCGCAGCTCAGCTCGTCGATCGCGTGGAACGTGTACGGCGTGTCCCAGGCGAGATCCCACACATGATGGAACCACGCCGGCGGAGGTCCGCCGTTCTCGGCGGTCGCGATCACGCGCGTGTTCGCGGCGACGAGCTCGCCGAGCGTCGGCCAGCCAGTGTCGCCTTTCGCATACAGCAGGCCCTCGAACCCGCTCGCCGACCAGTCCTGCGCGATCGCATCCGCGCTCGCGTGGTCCTCGTAGATCAGCACCACGATCTCGCCGGGTTCGTCCATCAGGAACCCTCCCAACTCGGCGATCGCATCGACGTGCGGAATCTTGCCCAGCGCACACATGCCGTGGCAGAGCCAGCGTTCGCCGTTCTCCTCGTAAACGTCGAGCAACATGCCACGAATGCCGTCTTCGAGCTGGCGGCGCAGCCCGTGGTGCTGATTCGCGACGATGCCGTTGAAGCCTGCCTCCGTCGCCGCCATGGAGTTGTGCGTGCTCGGGAAGGTCACCTCGTCGACCCGACGTGCACACAGCTCGACGTGCCCATTGCACGTCGCCAGCGGTGCACCCGTCGACGTGCTCTCGCCGGAGCTGGCCTCGCTCGGCGCGGTCGTGCTCGTCGAGGACGTCGAGGTGCTCGTGTCGGAGCCGTCGCTGCCCCCGGGTGATGTGGGCACAGAGCCACCACACGCGAGCGAAACGATGAACGCGGCGGCGCAACGGCGCATCGACGACGATCGTATTCCGTCGTGGAGCGAAGCGCGAGCGCTGGCCCTTCGGTCATGTGCGGTGTCGCGCGCTCGCGGCGCGCAAGTATGCGACACGCATGCTCCCACGACGCGATCGCGTGATAACGTGATGCGCGCCGCGGAGACTGGGTTGGAGCACGACGACGACACGTGGCAGCGCTGGCTCGTCGACAACTGCCTCGGTGCGTTGTGGGTGGTCGACGAGGACGCATGCATCGTCGAGGTGAACGCCGCTGCGGTGCGTGATCTCGGGATTCCGCGCGAGCGCTTGATCGGGCTGCCGATCGCCGAGCTCGACATCGATCGCTCCGCAGTCGCGGCGATCCGTGCGTCGGCACCGGGCCGCACGCTGTGGCGCACGGTGTCGCTGCGACGCAGCGAAGGACCACCGCTGCGCACGACACTGCGGGTCGATCGCGCGCCGACCCGCAATGGTTGGCGCACCCTGTTGCTGGCCGAGCCGGCCGGGGTCGTGCCCAACGCGCCCGCCGAGGTGCAGACGCGCTTCGTGCAGCTCAGCAACGTGGTCGATGCGGTGTACTGGCTGCTCGACCTCAACGAGAACCGCGTGCTGTATGCGAGCGACGCGTACGAGCGCGTGTGGGGGCAGTCGCGCGAAGAGCTGTATCGAGACTCGCGCGCGTGGACGAAGCCGCTCCACCCCGACGATCGTGCAGCCGTGGTCGCAGCGATGGACGCGGCTGCCAGCGAGCCGGGCTCGTTCGATGTCCGTTATCGCCTCATGCGCCCCGATGGCGAGATGCTGTGGATCCGCGACCGCGCGTTCCCGATGGTCGACGCCGATGGCGTCACGCGTCGGATCGCCGGCATCGCCACGGACATCACCACCGAGGTGCGCAGCGAAGAAGCCGCGCGCTCGCACGCACGCCAGATTCGCGACGTGCTCGACGCCGTGAACGCGCAGGTCTGGTACCTCGACACCGACGCGAGGGTGGTGCTCAACAACCGCTTCGCCGGCGAGCTCGCGCGTCGACGCTTCAGCGATACGCGCGGTGTCACGGTCATGGATCTCGCGCCGTTCTGGGACGAGCCCGAGCGACGCCACGAAGAGAGTCTCACGGCGATCCGCACCGGTGTGTCGCTGCTCGGCTCGATCGAGAGCTGGACGATCGACGGTCGCACGAGCTGGGCGTCGGTCGACAAGGTCCCCACGTTCGACGAGCACGGCAAGGTGAACGGCCTGCTCGTGTTCATCTACGACATCACCGCGCTCAAGCGCGCCGAGGAGCAGCTGCGCGCCTCGACGATCCAGCTCGAGCAGGCCAACGCCGAGCTCGAGAGCTTCAGCTACTCGGTGTCGCACGATCTGCGGGCGCCGCTGCGCAGCATCGACGGCTTCAGTCGCGCGGTGCTCGACGACTGTGGCGATCGGCTCGATGCCCGCGGTCGCGATCACCTCGAGCGCGTGCGTGCCGCGACCAAGCGCATGGGCAGCCTCATCGATGCGCTGCTCGAGCTGTCGCGCGTCACCCGGGCCGAGCTGCGGCGCGAGCCCATCGACGTCACCGAGCTCGCGCGGCAGGTGACCGCCGAGCTCGATCGCCGCTGCCCCGAGCGCAAGATCGAGTGGTCGATCGCCGCTGGCATGACCGCGCGCGCCGACCTGCGGCTCATCGCGATCGTGCTGGAGAACGTCATCGGCAACGCGCACAAGTTCACGCGCGACGTCGCGGTCGCGAAGATCGAGATGACCTGCGAGCGTCGCAACGGCAACACGTGGTTCGTCGTGCGCGACAACGGCGTCGGCTTCGAAGCCGGCTTCGCGCGTCAGCTCTTCACGCCGTTCGCACGGCTGCATCCACGACAGGACTTTCCGGGCTCGGGGATCGGGCTCGCCACCGTACGCCGCATCGTCGGCCGACACGGCGGCGAGGTCGAGGCCTTCGGCGCGCCGGGAGCGGGAGCGAAGTTCTCGTTCACGCTCGAGCCGACTCAACCATCGAGGGGGGAATGACCATGGTGCGTCCGATTCTGCTGGTCGAAGACGATCCCGATGACGAGGCGCTCACGTTGCGTGCACTCGCGCGCACGCGGCTGCCCAACGAAGTCGTCGTCGTGCGCGACGGTGCCGAAGCGCTCGATTATCTGTTCGCGCTCGGCAAGTACAAGCACCGCGACGTCGAGCACCAGCCCGCGCTCGTGTTGCTCGATCTGAAGCTGCCGAAGGTCGACGGCTTCGAGGTGATGCGGCAGATCCGTTCCGATCCGGTGACGCGGCTGATCCCGGTCGTGATGCTCACGTCGTCGCGCGAGCAGGGCGATCTGCTCACTGGCTACGGCACCGGCGCGAACGGCTACGTGGTGAAGCCGGTCGACTTCGACGAGTTCGTCAAAGCGGTGCAAGAGCTCGGCGACTACTGGATCCGCCGCAACGAAGTGCCGCCCGAGTCGCTCGGCTAGCCGGGGATGGGGCACGCGGCGCTCTCCGTGAGCGCTGTGTTGTTCGACTCGTCGCACTCGGCGACTTCACCGTCGGTGGTCTCGCCGTCGACCTCCACGTAGAAGCTCGCGGCCGCGCCGTCGGCCGGTGCATCGACGGCCCAGATCAGCTGCACCGATGCGCCGGGTAGCAGCGGATCGGGCGTCGGCTTCGTCTCCACCAACGTGCCGCTCGCGTCGGTGCCTTCGAACAGGCTCACCGGTACGCCCGCGGGCACTCCGAGCGCTCCGACGTTGCGCACCGTCGCGATGATCTGCAGCTGCATCTGCAGGCAATCGCCGACGCCGATCGCGAGCTCGACGGTGAGATCGGGCGCATTGAACACGCCTTCGCCCTGCACGTTCTGGCGATAGTTGTTGAGCCCCGGCTGCGTCCAGTTGTCGACCTCGCCGACCGCGGGGAAGTTGCCCGCCGAGGTCACGTTGCTGACGTGATAGGTGTGCGACGTCCACACGCGGCGCGTCTGCACCCAACGATCGAACGAGTCGCCGTAGAGGAACACGCCGTGGCGCGGCACGTAGCCGTCGATCGCGGAGCAGTTGTTCGCGTTGTCGTTGGCCACCACGATGATCTCGGAGTTGCCGTCGCCGTCGACGTCGACCACGAGCGGGTACTCGTGGATCGTCGCGCTGCTGTTGGGCTCCTCGAGGATCACCGTGCCGTCGACGCCCGAGTACACCCGCATGTAGCACTCGTCGGCGTAGACCACCTCGGCGATGCCGTCGCCCTGGAAGTCGAACACCGACGAGCCGGTCGCGTTGCTCGACTGATCCTGGGTGGTCTGCGACCAACGCACGTAGATCGATCCCGCGGCGGGCACCGGGTCGCCCATCGGCACCACCAGCTCCTCGTCCTCGCGCGCGAGATCGTAGACGGAGTACGAGCTGCCGCCCGCGGCCGCGATCTCGGGACGACCGTCGCCGTCGAAGTCGGCGATCGTCGGCGGACCACCGCGCCCGCCCCCGGGGATGTCGATCGCTGCGGTGCGCAGCGCATCGTTGCCGTCGCACATGGTGCCGGTGGGATCGATGCCGCACCATGCGAGCCCGCTGTCGCCTTCGAGCACGCGCACGGTGCCGCTCGCGACCAGCACCACCTCGGGATCGCCGTCGAGATCGAGATCCGCGATCGCGGGATACCCATCGGGCGCGCCCGCATCCCACAGCTGCGTGAGCGTGACGGTGGGTCCGGCCTGCCAGTCGACCGACCACGCGTTGCGCCCCGACACGATCTCGGGATAGCCGTCGCCGGAGAGATCGACGATCGCGGAGATGCCACCTTGGTAGCTGCTGTTGGTGCCGAAGCCGGCACCGTCGCCGCCTTCGTCCCACACGACGAGCCCGTCGTCGTCGATCACCGCCGCGCCGAAGACGATCTCCGCGCCGGCATCGGCATCGAAGTTACCGAAGCTCGGCGCGCCGTTCACCACGTCGAAGCCGTGCGCGCTCATGTCGGCGTCGTGCGACGCCCACAACAGATTGCCGAGCCCGTCGTAGGCCTGGATCACCGAGAGCCCACCCGAAGGGCGACCTGCGAACACGATGTCGGGCGCGTCGTCGCCGTCGATGTCGGCGATGCCGACCGTCGATCGTCCGTGCGGACCGACGGCACCCGCGACACCGTGATCGACGCGCCACTTCGGCAAGCCGGTCGCGCCGTCGAGCACGACGAGATCGCCGGCCTCGTAGCCACCGCCTTCGTCGACGGTGGTGATCACGACGACCTCCGGCGTGCCGTCCGCGTCGAGGTCCGCGATCATCGGGCTCGAGATCGACTGGTCGTCGGTGTACGACCACTCGAGCACGACCTCGATGTCCTCGAAGTCGGGATCGTACGCGCACTCGACCGGATCGAACTGCGGCAGGCACTGATCGAGCGTGGGCTCGCAGAACTCGCCGATCTCGCAATCGAACGAGTCGACGCACGTGCCGGTCGGAGTGACGCACGCATCGGATACGCACACGTCACCGTCGTCGCAGCAGGTCGATTGGTCGGCGCCGCAGCGCACTCCGCTCGCACACGCGGGCACGCATGCACCTGCGGCGCAGTCTTCGTCGTCGGCGCAACACGTCGCGGGCTCGCCGCAGAGCACCGTCTCGCACACACCCGGTGCGCCGGTCGTGCTCGACGATGCGTCGCTCGTGGTGTCGGCGACCGCGGTGCTCGTCGATCCGCTCGTACCGGGATCGATCGTGGCGATGCCCCCGGAGCTCTCGCCTTCGTCGGGTCCCGTCGCACTACCCGAGCCACCACACGCACATGAGAGAGCCAACAAGGAGAGCGCAGATCGGCGATGCATGATGCGAAGCGTTCGCTTCGACACCACACGGCGGTGGAGATTCCGGTGCGATCAACCGCCGAGCTGCGCCGCGCCCGGTAGCGCATCGATGCGCGCTTGGATGCGCTCGCGGATTCCGCCGCTCAGGCCCGCCGCGTCGAGCACCGCGAGCCCGCGACGGAGGTGTGCCGCCGCGTCGTCGGGGCGCCCGCGCGCCTGCGCGAGCTGTCCGAGCAGCTCCTCCACCGAGGCGAGCTCACGGTGCGACTCGCCGAGCGTGCGCACGAAGATGCCGCGTGCGCGCGTGAACGCGGCCTCGGCCTCCTCGAACCGATCGCGTGCGAGCGCGACGGAGCCGAGACCGAGCAAGGTGTGCGCGATCTCGGGATGATCGGTCGCGAGCACCTTCTCCTCCGCCGCGAGCGTGCGGCGATAGATCGGCTCCGCGAGCTCGTAGCGATGTGCGGCGAGGTGCACCTGCGCGAGCACGAACCACCCGTGCACGACGTCGGGATGCTCCGCGCCGAGCTCGGACTCCAGCGCTGCGACCGCGGGCTCCGCCACGCTGCGCGCTTCGTCGAGGTGGCCGCCGGCGGTGAGCACGGTGGCGAGGTTGATCTGCTCGATGCCGAGATCGGGGTGGCGTGGCGGCAACGTGTGCTCGAAGATCGCGACGGCGCGTCGGTGCATCGCGATCGCCTGCTCGTAGTCGCCGAGCCCGAACCACGCGTTCGCGACGCTGACCGCCGAACGTCCCACCACGTTGTGCTCGGGGCCGACCATCTCCTCGCGCAACGCGAGCACGCGCTCGAAGTCGGCGAGCGCACCGCGTACGTCTCCGGATTGATAGCGCACCACGCCGAGCGTGCTGAGCGTCGAAACCGTGGTGGGATGCTGCGCGCCGAAGAGCCGCTCGCGGATCGCGAACGCACGCTCGACGGCGGTGCGCGCCTGCTCGAGATCGGAGGTCTCGAGGTAGAGATTCGCGAGCGCGTACTGCAGCTCGGCGGTGCGTCCGCCGTCCTGTTCCGGCTCGACGCGCAACGCCGCGACCTCGGCCGCGTGTGCCCACACGAAGCCCTCGTTCACGCGCCCGAGTTGCACGCCGACGATGATCATCGCCATCGTCGCTGCGCGAGCCTCGAGATCGTCGATGCCCGCGCTGCCGGCCTCGCGATAGGCCGTGAGGATCTCGGCCTCGGCTTCGGGCAATCGTGCGGTGGCTTCGAGCGCGTTGGCGAGCTGCAATCGCACGCCGGCGATCAAGAACACGTCGTCGAGCTCGATCGCGAGCGCGAGTGCTTCGGCGGCGACCTCGGCCGCCGCGGTGGCACGACC
>DASZPU010000181.1:0-8320 GCA_035550195.1 Nannocystaceae bacterium | reverse complement strand
CGTCGACGGCTCCGCCGACACCGAGTACTCGGGGCGTGTCGTGCAGGCGATCGATCGCTACACCGACGAGCTGCGCGAGCAACGACTCGCGGCATGCCGTAGCGACAGCGACGGTGCGCGCGGGGACGCGGCCGCGCGCGTTGCCTGTCTCGATCGCGCGCATGCTCACCTCGAAGCCCTGATCGGGGTGCTCGAGCAACCCGGCGACGGCCGAGCCGCGGCCGCGTTGCCGGCGGTGAACGAGCTGCCGTCGCCGAGCGAGTGCAGCGACGCGGCCGCGCTGCGCCGGAGCATGCCGATGCCCGACGACCCCGTGCAGGCCGGCGAGGTCGCGCAGCTCCGCATCGAGCTCAGTGGCGTGCGCACGCGCTTCGTCGCGGGCGACTCGCAGGGCGCGAACGCGATCGCCCAGTCCACGCTGGCGCGCGCGCGTGCGCTCGGCTTCGAGCCGATGATCGCCGAAGCGTTGGTCGATGCGGCCCGCGCATCGCTCAACCTCGCCGACTTCGATCGCTCGGTCGAGTATGCCGAGGAGGCCTATCGTCTCGCCGAAGCGCACGGTGTCGATCTCGTGACCTCGGGTGCGTTGGGCGTGCTCGGGATCCTCCGCACGTCGTCGCGGCCCGACCCCACGCTGGCCGCGTGGATGTCTCGGCAGCACGAGGCGCTCGTACACCGACTCGGCGATCCGCCGGGTCGGCTGTCGCGGGTGCTGGCCGATCGCGCGCGGATGCATCGCAACCTCGGCGAGATCGACGAAGCGATCGCGCTGCTCGAGCGCTCCGACGCGCTGCTCGACGAGCACGGGATCGAGGACATCGATCGCGTGGCGACGCTCGACAACCTCGGGGCCGCGTACGCCGCGACCGGGCGCCACGATGAAGCGATGGCCGCGTACCACCGCGCGATCACGATCGCGGAGCTCGTGCTCGGGCCCGGCCACAACCTGCGCGTGAACGCAGTGCTCCACCTCGGCCAGGAGCACTGGCACTCCGGCAATCGCGGCCGCGGGCTCACGCTGCTGCATCGCGCGCTCGATGGCGCGCGCCGAGCCTACTCGAGCTCGCATCCCAACCTCGTCGCGGTGCTGAACACGGTCGGCGTGGTGATGCTCGACGTCGATGCCGAGGCCGCGCTGAAGTTCTTGCAGGAGGCGTACGACGACGCTTCGGCGCAGGGCAACGTGCCGGATGTGCTGCGCAACAACCTCGCGCTCGCGCTGCGTCGCGTCGGTCGTGCCGACGAGGCGGTCGCACTGCACCGCGCGCTGCTCGACGGCGAGAATCTCGGGCCCGTCGAACGCCTGCGTTGGCATGCCGCGGTCGCGGAGGATCTGCTCGCTGCGGGCAAGCCCGCCGATGCGCTGCGCGAGCTCGAGGCCGGGCATGCGGTCGCCGAGGCCGCGGTACCGCCGCTCGTGGACACGCCCGATCTGTTCGTCGATCTCGCGCGCGTGCAGCTCGTGCTCGGCCGCGACGCGGACGCGCTCGACAACGCGAAGCGCGGCGTCGAAGCGCACGAGCGTGCGAAGGCATCGGCGCTGTCGACCGCCCTCGCTCGCTACACGCTCGCACGCGCGCTGCGGAAGCAGGCGATCGATCCCGAGCGGCAACTCGTGCTCGTGCGCGACGCCCAGTCGGCATGGGCCGCGAACGCACCCGAGCACGGCCGTCAGCTCGCGGCGGCGCTCGCCTTCTTGCTCGGCGGCGCGCCGCCGCTGTGACGCGTCGCGATCACGTGCAGCATCTTCTTCGCGCTGCCGGTCGGGTCGTCGTCGCTCTTCGCGGCCGGAATCGCCGACCAGTCGAGCGCGGGATCGATGTCGACCGCGATCCAGTCGCCGTGCGGATCGGTGCGACGACGGCCGGCCGCGTACAAGCGATAGCCGTGGCGCGCGAGCTGCCCGAGCACCTGCTGCAACGGACGCGCGCGACGTTCGTGCAGCTCGAGCGCCCACGCGCGCACGTCGTTCATCGGTGACGCGCTGTCGAGCGCGTCGTCGAGCACCGCATACTCGTGGCCTTCGATGTCGAGCTTCACGACCGTCGCATCGGGTGCGAGCTCGACGAGGCGGCGACACGGCACGCTCACCGTGGGTCCTTGCGCACCGCCGTGATCGATCGCGGAGTTCCACGCGTAGCCCACGTGCTGTGGCGCGAGCACCAGCGCACCGTCGCGATCCGAGCACGCGCAGGCCTCGACGTGCCATCGCTCTGCCCCGAGCGCAGCGATGCGCTCTGCGAGCGCGCGCACGTTGGAGCGCAGCGGCTCGATCGAGATCACGCGGCCACGCGCGCCGGCCTCGCGCCAGAACAGCTCGGAGAGCTCGCCGACGTTCGCACCGACGTCGGCGATCACCGCATCGGCGAGCGGCAGGTGCTCGGCGTACCACCGCTTCTGCTGCGCGAGCACGTGCACATGGTAGCGCGCACACGGGTGTCCCATGGGACATCCGGTGATCGCACGCGGCGGCGATCCAGCAGCTGCGCGCAGGTAGGGCTGGCACGCGTCTTGGACTGCCGGGACGCGCACATGCACCGCCTGGTCCGGTCCCTCTCGATCTTCGCAACCATCGCCGCATTGCCGTCGCTCGCCGAGGCCGCGCCCCCACCCGTCGATGCGAGCTCGAAGATCCCGCCCGAAGGCATCGGCCTCATCGTCGGCGGTGCGATGGCGGTCGGTGGCGGCATCGCGCTCGCCGGCATCGGCTTCTCGAAGTGCTCGCCCACGGATCTGCTGTGCGACGAAGCCGAGCGGCGCAAGTGGGGCTACGCCGGCATCGGCATCACCGCGGCCGGCGTCGGGCTCACCGCCGCGGGCGGTGTGGTGAAGCAGCGCTTCAACCTGTGGCGTGATGAGCAGAAGCTGCGCGTGCCGAAGCGCGGCAACGGATTGTTCGTCGGTGGTGGGACGCTGCTCGGCTTCGCGGGGCTCGCATGGGGCGCGACCGCCGACGGATCGAAGCGCGCGGCGATCGTCGCGACGATCTGGACGCTCGGCGGTGCGGGCATGATCGCCGGCGGTGCAGTGATGCGCGTGCGCTATCGGAAGTGGAAGCAGCAGCGCTTCGACTACGCGCTCGCTCCGATGTCGCTGCCGCGCGGCGGTGGCGTGGCGATCAGCGGCCGCTTCTAGCCGGCCGGCGGGATCATCATGCAGGTCGAGCCGATGACGTCCGCGAGCGCCGTGCCGAGCACGCCCTCGAAGTCCGGCACCATGCCCGATTGCAGGTTGGTCCACGACGGTGGCGGCGCGCCGAAGCCGTTCATGAAGTCGTAGAGCCGCGTGTTGATGTTGCCGGGCATGTCGTAGCAAGCGCCCGCGATCGCACCGGTCGGGATCACGCAGAAGTCACCGCACGCCGACTTCGCGTCGCTCACGATGTCGACGAAATCCTGCGTGGGGATCATCGGTGGCGAGAGATCGGGCGAGTCCGAGAGCAGGAACAGCACCAGCACCGCTTGCTCGCGCATGAAGCCGGCGTTGAAGGTCGCGTTGGCGGGATGGAAGGGATAGGCCGCGCCCGCGACCACCGTCTCGGTGTTCGAGTGCGGCGCGGAGCCGTCGATCGCACCGGTGAGCGCGCCCTCGAACCAGTCCGCGAGCGGCTGCGGATCGGCATCGGTCGCGATCTCGAAGTAGCGCATGCCCATGTGCTCGAAGAGTCGGCCTTGCTGACCGTTGGTGCCGTTGTCCGCGAGGTCGGGCGGATTCCACGTGCCGTCGGTGATCGCGGCCTCGCAGCCGGGCCCGCCCCATCCTCCACCGTTGCCGGGATCGTAGAAGCCCGTGGCCCGCGTCACACCGACGTGCAGCGACGTGCCCGGCGGCAGCACGGTGATCATCTCGTCGACGAAGGTCGAGAACGCCGCGATGGTGGGCGCGGCGTGCTCTTGCATCGATCCGGAGTTGTCGACGACGAAGATGATGTCGACCGCCGTGCAGCCACACTCTTCTTCGTCGGGGTTGCAGTCGGTGGGCCCGAGATCGCTGCCGGTGCCGACGTCGAACTTCGGCTCGTCGCCGGAGCTGCCGTCGGGCGACGTGTTCCCCGACGCTTCGCTCCCGTCGCTGCCCTGCGAGCTCGACTGCGTCACGTTCGTTTCGCCGGTGCCCTGCGAGCTCGACTGCGTCGCGCTGCCGCCGGTCTCACCGAAGAGCCCGGTGTCGCCACCGTCGTCGCCGCCGCACGCCCCTGCGAGGAGCATCGCCCCGATCACCCGCCGCGGATCTCCGGCCATGCAACCATCTTGGCCACACGGCGCTCCGATCGTGAAAGGAATCCGAGGCGACGGGAGCGAGGACTAACGGATGCACGGGCTTGTGCACGGGGCATGCCGGCTCACGCGATTCGTCCCCGGCCCAGCCGGTCTCGCACGATCGTCCCAACGAAATGGCGCACTCCCGGGAAAGAAAGGATGAGCGCCGGACACTTCGATCACGGAGGTCGCCACGTTCGTGGCGAGCGGAGAAGCCTGCGATGGTGTGCGACCAGAGCCCTGCAAGGGTAGAGTGGAGCGACAGATTCTCGTGTCGCCGCCGTTTCTGTCTGCGATCTGGATGGTCGCCATGCTGAGCCCCGAGGCGGCGGTCGCACCGCTGGACGCCGGCGTGCGCCGACCCGAGCGCGTGTCGGAGGATCTGCCGGTCGACGGCGCGATGCCGCTCTCGGGCGACGTCGAGCGACCCACCGAGCCCCACCCGATCCTCGCGCCCGACGGGGCCGAGCCGATCGCGGAGTGGTCGCTGCCCGCGCAGAAGCGGGCCGGTCCGCCGCCCGTGATCGCGCGGCCGCTCAAGGACACTCCCATCTTGCCCGTGCGCCCACCCGACCCACGAACGACCCGCATCCTGCGGCTCGACTTCATGAGCGGTCCGTTGTTCCGCGTTCGCGAGGTCGATCCGACGGTGATGATGAGCGGCGAGCTCGGAGCGATGCACGGATTCTCCGGCAGCTTCCACACCGGGATGATCATCGGCTTCAACCGCGACAACGGTGCATTCGGAACACCGCTCGTGCGGGCCTTCGACTTCCCGATCGGCGTCGGTGCAGTCGCACGCGGTCGTCTGCGCAACAAGCCGCTGTTCGGCAGCATCGGTCTCACCGTCGGCATGCTCGTGCACCGCGCGAAGATCGAAGAGCGCGACGAGCCCACGCGGGTGCTGCGTCAGGTCGACCCCGACTTCCGCCTGCCGATCCGGTTCGCGTGGACGATCGCGGGCATCGGCATCAGCCTCGCACTCGAGCAGGGCTACAGCATTCGCTCGCGTAGCTACAGCCGGCGCGGCGCAGAAGTGTGGGCGCGCAGCGCGTACCGCATCGGATTCACTTTGGGGCTACACTGGGACATCATGGCGGGTCGGACGGCATTGAGCCGGTCGCGACGACAGGTCAGGAGCAGATCGTGATGCGAAGCCGTTCAATCATCGTCCTTGGATTGACGCTGTGCGCGTGCAAGCAGGAGATCGATCTCGATCCGCTCGACAACCGTGCCCCCATCGAGGCGCGCGTGCGTCCGAAGGCGATCGTCGGCGGCACGCTGACGCTCGGTGAAGGCGTCGCGGTCGCGGCCGATCCGGATCGCGATGTCGTGTACGTCGTCGATCTCGAGACCCGCAAGCTCCGGCACACCATCGCGCTCGAAGCCGGCGACGAGCCCGGTCGCGTCGTCATCGCGGACGGCAAGGCGCACGTCGTGCTGCGCAGCGCCGGCAGCATCGCGAGCATCGCCCTCGCCGACGGCTCGCTCACTCGCCACGCGCTGTGCCCCGAGCCCCGCGGCCTCGCGCACGACAGCGACAACGCGGCGCTGTGGGTCGCATGTGCAGACGGCGATCTCGTGCAGCTCGACGCGGCCACCGGTGACGAGCTCGACCGCACGATGCTCGAGCCCGATCTCCGCGACGTCGTCGTGCACGACGGCGAGGTGGTGGTCTCGCTCTTCCGCAGCGCGCAGCTGCGCGACGTCGAGGGCAAGCGCGTCGGCCCGCCCGATCTCGACACCTTCGTGCCGCACGTCGCGTGGCGCACCTTCGAGAGCGGTCGCGCGGGCGGCATCGTGATGCTGCACCAGCTCACCAGCACCGAGAAGGTTCCGATCGAGCCCGAGCCCGACGACATCGGCGAAGGCGAAGACCTCCCCTACGGTGGCGGCGGCGGCAGCTCGTGCGAGCCCGGGCTCTCGGTGCCGACGATCACCGTGGTCGGTGCCGACGACGAGCTGCTCGGCACGCTGCCGATCGCGAACGCGCAGCTCACCGTCGATGCCGCGGTCGCGCACGGCGATCCGTGGGTCGCGCTCGCGATGCCGGGCGCCGAAGAGAAGCACCGCACGATGCGGATCGTGCCGCTCACCGGCACGCCGTGCTTCGGCGACGAGGGGGACGAGGACGAGCCCCACCATCCGCTCGCACAGGTGCAGATCACCTCGGTCGCGTTCACCGAAGGCGACACGCTGGTGATGCTCAGCCGCGAGCCGGCGCAGCTGCTCTTCCAAGACGGGCTGCCCGACGGCGAGGTCGAAGCGATCGATCTCGGCGGCGAGTCGCGCTTCGACAGCGGTCACGAGATCTTCCACCGCGCGACCGACTCGGGGCTGAGCTGCGCGACCTGCCATCCCGAAGGCACCGACGACGGTCACGTGTGGCGCTTCGAGACGCTCGGCGATCGTCGCACGCAGCCGCTCGACATCTCGCTGAAAGACACCGCGCCGTTCCACTGGAACGGCGACATGGAAGACGTCGACATGCTCATGTCCGAGGTGCTCGCGCACCGCATGGGTGGCCGTCGCCAATCCGAGGCGCGCTCGGCTTCGTTCCAGAGCTGGTTGTTCGAGCAAGAACGTCCACCGGCGCGCATCGGCGGCGACGATCCGCTCGTGCCCGAGGGCGAAGCGCTCTTCCAGTCCTACGGCTGCGACAAATGCCACGGCGGCGTCGAGCTCGGCGGTCCCAACACCGAGACGTTCATGGCCGACCGACTGCAGGTGCCGAGCCTGCGGCGTGTCGCACTGCGCCCGCCGTTCATGCACGACGGCCGCAGCGCGACGCTCGAGAACGCGGTGGAAGACATGATCGAGAAGACCACCGCGACGACGGACGCTCCACCCGAGGACGTCGACGCGCTCGCGGCCTACCTGCGCACGCTCTGATGATCATCGTCACCGGCACCAAGCGCTCCGGCACGTCGCTGTGGATGCATCTGCTCGTCGCCGCCGGGCTGCCGCACATCGGCGAGCGGTTCCCGGCGGGCTGGGGCGAGCTGTTGCGCGACGCGAACCCGGACGGCTTCTTCGAGTCGGAGCTGGTCGCGGGCATCAACTGGCGCACGAACCCGCACCCGCTCACCGGGTCCTATCTCGCGCCGGCGACGACGCGCGAGCACGCGGTGAAGGTGTTCATCCCCGGGCTCGTGCGCAGCGACGTCGCGTTCATCGATCGCTGCATCGCGACGGTGCGGAGCTGGCGAGACTACGTGATGTCGACGCGCCGGCTCGCCGCGCTCGAGCGCGACAAGGGCACACGCCGCGACGAGTCCTCGACGTTGCCGCCCGCGCTCGAGTGGTGGTGCAGCAACTACGCGCTCATCCGCGATCTCGCGATCCGCGGCTATCCCGTGCACGTGGTCGGCTACGACGCGCTGCTGCGCGACCCCGGCCGGGTCGTGTCCGAGACGCTCGCGTGGATCGGCACCGGCGATCCCGAGCATGCGACGCAGCTCGTGCGGACCGGCTCGCGCAGCGACACGCGACGACCGAGCGATGCAGATCTCGCCGACGGTCTCGCGCCTGCGCACCTCGAGGTGTTCGACGAGCTGTACCACGCGATCGACTCCGAACGTCCGTTGTCCGCGGCGTTCGTCGATCGCCTCAATCGCACCGACGCCGACTTGCGCCGCGCAGTGCTCGAGCACCAGGCGAGCATCGAAGGCGAGACCATCGCCGACCTCCTGGGACGAGGTGCTAGGGTATGAGCATGACGCCGGACGACGGTGCGCTGCAGCTGCGATTGCGCGAGCGCGAGGACGCGTGGCCCGAGCCGGACGTCGCGGCGTTCCGCGTGCGCGCGCGCGTCGATGCGCCGCTGCACACGGCGCCGGAAGAGATCGCCGTGATGCCCGGCAACGCGCCGATCGTGCCGCGCGCGCCCATCGTCGTGTTCTTCCAGCCGTCGATGTTCGCGATCCCCGAGCCGATGCACCCGAGCTTCGGCGAGCTCGAGCTCGACAGCTGGAGCGTGCGTCCCACGTTGTTCGGCTACCTCGCGGGCGTGTCGACGGAGCGCACCAGCACGCGACGTTCGCGTGCGTCGTGGGTGATCG
>DASZPU010000180.1:0-29083 GCA_035550195.1 Nannocystaceae bacterium | reverse complement strand
ATCGTGGAGGCGATCGGATCGTGGCTCACCACGATCTCCACTGCGCCGGTTTCGGTGAACTTGATGGCGTTGCCGACGAGGTTGACGAGGATCTGGCGCAACCGCGTGGGATCGCCGACGACCTGCGCGGGCACGCGGCCGCGAACGGTCACCGTGAATGCGAGCCCTTTGTCGAGCGCGCGCATCCGCATCAGTGCGGCGACGTCGCCCACCACGTGCAGCGGCGAGCAAGCCACGCGCTCGAGCTCGCAGTGGCCGGCCTCGATCTTCGAGAGATCGAGGATGTCGTTGATGATCGAGAGCAGGTGATCGCCGCTGCGACGGATCGTCTGCACGTGGGCGATGCGCTCGTGCTCGTCGAGCCCCGGCGTGAGCAACAGATCCGCGAAGCCCTGCACGGCGGTCATCGGCGTGCGGATCTCGTGGCTCATGTTGGCGAGGAATTCGCTCTTGGCGCGACTGGCTTCCTGCGCAGCCCGCAGCCCGACCTCGAGCTGGTGCACCTGCTCGAGCGAGGCATGACGCGCGGCGATCTCGTCGATCTCGCGACGGCCACGCAGACACGCCGCGAGCAAGAAGACGTCCTCGAAGACGATCCACCACGCGTGCTCGACCGCGCGCCAGATGCCCGGCATCGCCACGCCGAACACGGACTCGGGATACATCATGCCGCGCGCGAGGTGATCGATGCTGATCACCACCGAGCCGGTCAGGAGCACGCGCCAGTCGCGATAGAAGGCGAGAAACGCCAGCGATCCGAATGCGTGGAAGTGGGTCTCGATGCGGCCGCCGGTGACGTGGATGAGCAGCGCGGACCAGAGCATCTGCGCGATCGCGACGACGAAGCGCGTGTAGGCGCGGTCGGGCTTCGCGAGCGCGAGCACACCGGGCGCGCCCGCAGTGACCGCGCCGAGCACGATCGCGGTCCACACATGGGGATGCACCGCGCTCGCGGTGCCGGTCCAGGTGCGCGGCGAGACGACCAGCGCCACCGCGATGCCGGCGATCCACTCTACCAAGAGCAGCGCACCGAAGAGGCGATCGGTGCGGCGCACGATCTCGCCGAAGTGCTTCGCGGCCAGCTCGCGCGCGCGCTCGTCGTGCTCGGCGGCATCGAACGTGCCGGGCCTCAAGACGCGCCTCCGTGCACGGTCTCGCAGCCGAACACCGCGCTGTCACCGAGGTCGCCGCGTGCGAACGCATCGAGCGCGAGCGCGGCTCCGCGGTTGTCACCCTCGTGACCACGCGCGCTGGTGATGCCGCCGCTGAAACGCAGCGCGCGATCCGAGCCATAGATCAGCACGTGCCCCGAGGTACTCACGCCGAAGCGCGCGGCTTCACCACCGTCGCGATCGACGAGCACGCTCACGCCGGGGATCGCCGCGGCCTCGCGCACGAGCGCGGCTTCGGCCCACTCGGGCGAGTCGGCGGGCACTCCGAAGAGCACGCGTACGTCGGCGTGCGTCGGCATTCGCAGCGCGAGGCGAGCGAGCTCGCGCAGGCTCGCGCGCGTGCACGGGCAGTGCGGGTGTGCGAACATCAGCAGCACCGGCGCATCGCTCGGCGCGATCAGCCTCGTGTCGTTCGGCCACGCGGGTGAGCTCGTCGCACCGGCGGTGACGGTCCAGGACTCCACCGCGACGACGCCTGCGACGGCGCTCGCGATCCACGTTGCGCCGACGAGCGACAGCACGAGCGCACGCGTTCGTGGCGACACCGGAGCACCATCGCCGCACGGACGGATCGAGTTGAGCCGGCCCATCGTGGTCCGCGTGGCAACGACGCGCGGCGACGCTACGGATCCCGGTAGCCGACGCGCCGCCATGGATCCCACCATCTTGGTCATCGACGACTCGGACGACATCCACCGCTTGTTGGATGTGCGGCTGAAGGGTCAGGGCGCGCGACTCATCCACGCCAAGGATGCGAACGAAGGCGCCGTCTTGGCGGCCACGACCTCGCCCGATCTGATCCTGCTCGACATCGACATCGCCGGCACCAGCGGCTTCGAGGTGTGCGAGCGGCTCAAGACCCACCCCGAGACGTGGGCGATCCCCATCATCTTCCTCACCGGCACCGTCGACGTCGCGACGAAGGTACGTGCGTTCGATTGCGGCGCCGTCGACTACGTCACCAAGCCGTTCGAGCCGGCGGAGCTGCGCGCCCGCGTGCGCACTGCGTTGCGCAGCAAGGCCTGCCAAGACCTGCTGGCGAGCCACGTGCGCATCGACGAGCTCACCGGCCTGTGGAGCCGCGTGCACTTCGAGTCGCGCGTGGTCGAGGAGATGGCGGCGTGGAAACGCTACGGCCGCAACTTCGCGGTCGTGCTGGTCGACATCGACGACTTCGCGAAGTTCAACGAGCTCCACGGTCATCCGCTCGGCGATCGTGCGCTGCAGCTGTTCGCGCAGCGCCTGCGGGGATGCATGCGCAAGACCGACACGCCGTCGCGCTACGGCGGTGCCCAGTTCGCCGTGATGCTGCGCGAGACCAGGCTGGTCGGCGGTGCCGGCTATGCCCAGCGACTGCGGCGATCGATCGAGTCGCTGCGTTTCGGCGACGACGGTCCGCTGCTCGGCCTCACTGCGAGCATGGGGATCGCCGCGACCGACCTGTGGGAGCAGGGCGCATCGATCGACGCACCGCGGCTCGTCGCGAGTGCCGATCTGGCGCTCTACACCGCCAAGCACGGCGGTCACAACCGCGTCGAGCTCGCCGCCGCTGCGTGATCGCCGAAAGTCCGCACCAACATGGCCGATGAGCACGACATGCCGATCGAGGACGCACAGCAGCGTCAGCTCTCCGAGGCACTGCGCGAGCTGCAGATGGCGCAGGCCGAGCTCACGCAGGCGCACAAGCTGACCGCCATCGGCCAGCTCGCGGCCGGCGTCGCCCACGAGATCAACACGCCGATCCAGTACGTCGGCGACAACGTCATGTTCCTCGAGCGGGTGTTCGCGCACTTGTTGCCGGTCGTCGAGGCGGCGCATCAACTCGTCGCCGGCGATGCGAGCGCGCTCGAGCGCATGCGCGAGAAGCTCGCCACGGTGAAGCTCGCCAAGGTCGCGGCCCAAGTGCCGCGCGCACTGGAGCAGTCGCTCGAGGGCATCGCACGCGTCAGCAAGATCGTCGGTGCGATGAAGGAGTTCTCGCACCCGAGCGGCGGCGAGAAGATGGAGATCGAGCTGCGCAAGGCGGTCGAGTCCACCGTGACCATCGCGCGCAACGAGTGGAAGTACGTCGCCGACGTCCAGCTCGACATTCCCGCCGACCTGCCGCCGTTGTGCTGTCTGCGCGACGAGCTCAACCAAGTGATTCTGAACCTCGTGGTGAATGCCGCGCATGCGATCGCCGACGTCGTCGGTGATGCACGCGACGGCCGCGGCACGATCCGCATCGCGGCGCGGGCCGACGCCGAATGGTGCGAGATCCGCATTTCCGACAGCGGCACCGGCATCCCGGTCGAAGCGCGCAGCAAGATCTTCGATCCCTTCTTCACCACGAAGGCGGTCGGCAAGGGCACCGGGCAAGGGCTCGCGATCGCCTACAACGTTGTGGTCGAGAAGCACGGCGGCACGATCTCGTTCGAGACGGAGCTCGGCCGCGGCACGACCTTCATCATCCGGCTCCCGCGCGTACCGCCGGAGCAGAAAGCCGCCGCATGAGGATCCTCTTCGTCGACGACGAAGTGCGCGTGCTCGAGGGACTCGAGCGCTCGCTGCAGATGCTGGTCGACGACGACTGGGAGCTCGAGTTCGTGGCGAGCGGAGCCGCTGCGCTCGCGCGCGTCGCCGAGCAAGAGTTCGACGCCGTCGTCACCGACATGCGCATGCCCGGCATCGACGGTGCCGAGCTGCTCGCGCGTGCGAAGGAGATCGCGCCGCGGACCGTGCGGATCGTGCTCTCGGGGCAGATGGAGGCCTCGAACGCGATGCGTGCGATGGAGCGCGCGCACCAGATCCTCGGCAAGCCGTGCAAGGCCGACTTGGTGCTCGACGTGCTGCGCTCGAGCACGCGGTTCCGCGGCTTGCTCGAGGACGACGGCTTCCGCCGCGCCGTGATCTCCATCGATCGACTGCCGGCGGTGCCGAGCACGTACCGCGAGATCGAAGCCGAGCTGGCGCGACCGACCGCGTCGGCGGCCACGGTCGCGAGCATCGTCGCGAAGGACCCCGGGCTCACCGCGCGCATGCTGCAGGTCGCGAACTCGCCGTTCTTCGGCGGCGGTCGTCGCATCGACGACGTGCGCCAGGCGATCTCGCGGCTCGGTTTGCAGATGATCTCTTCGCTCGCGCTCGCGGCGGTGTTCGAGAACCACGAGAGCTCCGCGCGCGAGCTCGATCTCGGCGCGCTCGCCCGCAGTGCGCTGCGCACTGCGACCATCGCCGGTCGCATCGCACCCAGCGACGGCGCGCATCCTTATCTCGCCGGCATGCTGAGCGAGGTCGGTCGCGTGGTGTTCGCGCTGACGCAGCCGCAGAAGTTCGACGCGGCCGAACGTGCCGCGCGACAACCCGGCCACGACTTGCTCACCGTCGAGCGCGAGCACTGGGGCGTCGGTCATGCCGACGTCGGCGCCTATCTGCTGGCGTTGTGGGGCTTGCCCGAGGTGGTGGTCGACGCCGTGTGGGCGCATCACCGCCCGGTCGAAGAGCTGCTCGACGAAGGTGCGAACCGGGTCGTCGTGACCACTGCGCTCGCGACCAAGCTCGGCGACGGCGCGACGATCTCCGACGCCCTGTTGAAGCGTTGCGGCGTCGGCCGTGCAGTCGTCGAGCGTGCGCTCGAGGAGGCCGCATGAACGACACTGCCCGCGTACTGTGCGTCGACGACGAACAGAACGTGCTCGACGCGCTCGAGCGCAACCTCGGCGAGTTCTACGAGGTGATCACCGCGAACGGCGGTGAGGCCGGCATCGCCGCGCTGGGCGAGCACGGCCCGTTCGACGTGGTGATCTCCGACATGCGGATGCCGGGGATGAACGGCGCGGTGTTCCTCTCGCACGCGCGTCGCATCGCACCTGACACGGTGCGGTTCCTGCTCACCGGTCAGTCCGATGCGCAGGCGGCCCGCGATGCGATCAACGAGGGCCAGATCGCGCGCTACCTCGACAAGCCGTGCCCGACCGAGAAGCTCAGCGCCTACATCGACGAAGCGGTCGAGAGCCGCCGTCGCGCGCGAGCCGAGCGCGAGCTGCTCGAGAGCACGGTCGCAGGCTCGATCAAGCTGCTCACCGAGGTGCTCGCGCTCGTCGCCCCCGCGTGCTTTCGCGATGCCGCGGTCGTCGTCGGCATGGTCGAGCACATGTGCGAGCGCCAGGGCTTGCTCGACACCTGGAAGTTCCGCACCGCCGCATCGCTGCACGCACTCGGCTTCGTCGCGCTGCCGGCCGACCTCGTGGACAAGTTCAACCTCGGCGCGCCGCTCAACGCCGGCGAGCTGAAGCAGCTCGCGACGGTGCCCGACGTCGGCTTCCGTCTGCTCACCGCGATCCCGCGCTTCGACGAGGTCGCGGAGATCGTGCGACGCCACCGCGAGCCGGTCCCCGCGGTCGCGACCGACGACGTCACGCGTGGTGCTGCGATGATCGCAGTGGCGCGCGCCGTGCTCGAGGCCGCCGGTCCGACGCGACGCATCGCCCAGGTCGCGCGCGCGATCGCGTCACAGCACGGCGAGCTCGGCCGCACCTTGCTGGGCATGCTCGGCGACTACCAGGCGCGTCGACCCGCCGAAGAAGTGTTGCACCTGCGCACCCACGAGCTGCGCGCAGGCATGGTGCTGGAGGCCGATCTCGTGACGCGGGCCGGCACCGTGCTGTTCTCCGCTGGCAACACCCTCAACGCGCCGGTGCTCGAACGCATCCGTCGCTACGCCGAGAATGCGCCGCTGCGCGAGCCCATCCTCGCGCGCATCCCCGAATAGCGGCTACTTGCCCTTGCCCTTGCCGCCGCCTTTGTCGGCGCCGCCCTTGTTGCCCTTGTCGGCGTGGCCTTTGTCGGCGTGCCCCTTGTCGGGCTTGCCTTTGTCGGACGCCGGCTTCGGCTTGCCGTGATCGTCGTCGTGCTTCTTCGCGCCGGCATCGTTGGGCTTGCCGTGATCGCCGTCGTGCTTCTTCGCGCCGACGTCGTCGCGATCATCGTCGTGCTTCCGCTCGTGCCCGGGTGGATCTTCGCCGGTCGCCTTCCAGAAGCCGTGCTTGCAGTGACCCGGCGGCCAACATGGATCGGGCTCGGGCGTGCTCGCGTGCGCGACCACGAACACTTCGGCGACGAACAACGGACGTCGCGGCCTGAACGTCCACGCCACGAAGGCGTTGGCTTCACCATCGACCTGCATGAGCCCGTCGGCCGATACGCTCACGCCGGTGAACGTGTGCTCCACCTCGACGTTCGCGGTGATCTTCGCGCTCGCGACGAACGATTGCGAAAAGCTCGCGCGCGCGATCGCCTTGCCGGCATCCGCGTGCGCGTCGAGCCGCAGCTCGGCGATCACCGGCGCCACTTCGATGTCGATGTCGGCCTCGGCCTTCGCGGCCGCGGCCGCCTTCACCTTCGCGCTCGGCAGCGCGTGGATCTCGAACACCGTGCTCTTCTCGGCGCGTTTCTCCACGATGCGCAGCTCGTCGCGCTCGCCGTCGGCATCGAGATCGACGCTGGCCATCGTATCGCTCGACAGCTTGGTCTCGAGCTCGGCCGCACTCTTGATCGATCCATCGGCGACGCCGTCCACGACCGCCTGCAGGTCCACGCGACCGACGGCGACATACGCCGATTGCTCCGGTGCGATCGCGGATGCAGGCAGCGCGTCTTTGCTCTGCGCCGGTGTCTCCGCCACTGTCTCCTTGGCGTCGCAGCCGAACAGCAGCACGAGCGCGACGATCGTGGATCGTTGGATTCGCATGGACCCTTCGACCGGGTCCGCGCCGGTGGCTTCCAACCTCCGCGGCAGTCGTTTTCGTAGCGGCGCCGACCCGCGCGGCGTGGCGAATGGGGCCGCGCGGATCGAGCCGTGGCGTCACGCACAATCGATCGCGTCGGACCCTTCCGGACACGTGTCGGTGCCTTCGGGCTCGTCGCACGTTCCGTCGGCCGCGGTGACGCAGAAGCAATCGATCGCGTCCGAGCCTTCGGGGCATGTGTCGCCGCCTTCGGGCTCGTCGCAGACGTCGTCGCTCGCGGTGGCGCAGAAGCAGTCGACGACGTCGGATCCTTCGGCACACGTGTCGCCGCCTTCGGGCTCGTCGCAGACGTCGTCGTTCGTCGTCGCGCAGAAGTCCGAGCAGTCGACGACGTCGGAGCCCTCGGGACAGACGTCGGTGCCCTCGGGCTCGTCGCACGAGCCGTCGTTGGTGTACGGACAGAAGTCCGCGCAGTCGATCGCATCGGTGCCTTCGGGGCATGCGCCCGAGCCTTCGGGCTCGTCGCAGAATCCGTCGTTGGTGTACGGGCAGTAGTCGACGCAGTCGTCGTAGTCGGTGCCTTCGAGGCAGTAGCCGGTGCCTTCGGGCTCGTCGCACGAGCCGTCGTTGGTGTACGGACAGAAGTCGTAGCAGTCGTCGTAGTCGGTGCCCTCGAGACACAGACCGGTGCCCTCGGGCTCGTCGCACTGGCCGTTGAGCGTGTAGGGGCAGAAGTTGGCGCAGTCGTCGGGATCGGTGCCCTCGGCGCAGTAGCCGGTGCCTTCGGGCTCGTCGCACTGACCGTTGAAGTTGTACGGACAGAAGTCGGCGCAGTCGTCGACGTCGGTGCCGTCGGGGCACGTCGAGTTGCCTTCGGGCTCGTCGCACACGCCATCGTCGATCGTCGGACACTCGCCGCAGTCGTACGGATCGCTGCCGTCGCTGCACGTGCCGGTGCCTTCGGGCTCGTCGCAGATGCCGTCGTACTGCGACGGGCACATGCCCGCGCAGTCCTCGGGATCGCTACCGAGCGGACAATAGCCGGTGCCGAACGGTTCGTCGCACACGCCGTCGTTGCGCGTCGGGCAGAAGTTCGTGCAGTCGTCGACGTCGGTGCCGTCGGGGCACGCACCGGTGCCTTCGGGCTCGTCGCAGATGCCGTCGTTCACCGACACGCAGAAGGTGTTGCAGTCGTCGAGATCGGTGTTGGCGGGACAGAGGCCGGTGCCTTCCGGTCCGTCGCAGATGCCGTCGTTCAAGTAGATGCACAGGCCGATCGTCTGCGGCACCGAGCACACCGCGGAGGCCGGCGTCTCGCAGCGACCGAACGCGCCGCAGAACAAGCCGGTGTCGCAGTACGCACCGGCGAGACAGACTTCGCCGAGCCCCGGCGCCGCGATGCAGGTCTGATCCTGCGGGTTGCAGGCGAGATGCTCACCGCACACGCCTTGCGGACACGGCTCGCCGAGACCGGGCACGACCTCGCACAAGCCCTCGACGCAGATGAAGCCGCCGGCGCAGCTCTGCAGCACACACGGCTGACCGGCGACCGGAAGCGGCGCGCATGTGTTGGTGCCGACGGCACAGTAGAGATCCGCGGTGCAGGCCGCGTAGCCGTCGTGCAGGTTGCAGGACTGACCGAGCTCGCGCGGTTCGTCGCACACCGGCACGCCGTCGGCGTCGGGGTCGATGCACGAGAGGCCGATCGGACACGCGGCGACGCCTTGGCACTGATCGCCGCGCTTCTTCGGACGCGGCACGCACAGCCCGTCGGCGCTGCAGATGTTGCCCGACGTGCACGAGTCACCGAGCGTGCCGAAGGTGAGCTGACCGAGCTGGAAGCACTCGTCGCCGCGCCCGTCGTCACCGCTGATGATCTTGCAGGCCGCGGCCTGGTACGCGAGCTTCGCGGCTTGCTCGGGATCGGTGAGCTCGTCTTCGCACGAGAGCTCGAAGACGTTCTGCATGCGCTCGATACACTCGCGATGCCAGCGCAGGCCGAGCAGCTGGGCTCGCGCGACGCCGACCTCGAGCGCGCGGAGGATGCCGTCGTGGCAGGCTTGCTCGGTGCCGAGCTGTTCGTAGATCGGATGCTCCAGGTCGCACTGACACGAGAAGTACGAGTCGCAGATCGCTCCCGCGAGCGCCTCGGACAGCGCAACGCGATCGATCGGCGCGCCGTCTTCCTCCTTGCAAGCGAACAACGTCAGTGCGAGAGCCCACCCGATCCGCGCGGCATGCCTTGGCATTCGATCACCCCGGTCGCCGCTGATCCCAGCGGCCTGCACGGGGACTTAGACCGAGCCCACGCGTCGGTTCACAAGTGCAATCACGATTCGCGAAAGCGCGCGTCCATGCGCGCGACCACTCGGCCGTAGATCACGAGCGACACCGCCGACACGGCTGCGACGCCGACGAATACGAACCACAGATAATGTGCGTGCGCGTAGGCCTCGGGCATCGGTCCGTTGCCCGCGAGCGCGGCGAGGTGTTGGGCCTGCTCGGCCGCGCTCAGCTTGGCGGGGTCGGGGCAGTAGCGTTCGAGCAGGAAGCCCGAGGCCACGAAGCCGATCAGCGAGGCGAGGAACGAGTGCAGGTGTGCGAAGCCGAGGTAGAGGCCGGCTTGCCCCTTCGGTGCCTGCAGCGAGAAGTACTCGAGATAGCGCGGCGAGATGAAGCTCTCCGCGAGGCCCTGGAAGCCGATGCCGACGATCATCATGAACGCGATCGGCGAGAGCCCGAGTGCGTTGCCGGTGTCGACGAAGTTGCCGGCCGCCATGCAGAAGGCCGACAGCGGCATGATGAACATGCCGACCGTCATCGAGGTGAGCGCCTTGCGATTGCGCATGAGCGCGGTGACGGCTCCGACGGTGAGCACGACGACCGCAGGGTTGACGTTCGCGTACCACGACGGCGCCGAGTCCTCGCCGGCCATGCGCAGCACGTACTTCGGCATGCTCGCGTAGAGCTGGTGCTGCACCGTCCAGAAGCCGGTGATGATCACGATGAGCACGACGAGCCGACCGCGACGCAGCACCGCGCGCAACGCTTGCCAGAGCTCGCCGATCGACTTGGCTTCGCTGTGGGCGATCGTGCTGCGATAGAACATCCACACCAGCACGAACGCGAGCGCGGTCATGCTCGCGGCGAACAGGTTCAGCACCACGAGGCCTTCGTTGCCCAGCCCCTTGCGCAGCGGCTCGACGATGGTCTTGCCGCTGAATGCTCCGACGTTGACCATCGCGTAGAAGATCGAGTAGCCGCGCGCGCGGTTGCTCTCGGTGGTCTCGTGCGCGACGGTGCCGGTGATCACCGACTTGATGAACGAGCCGCCCACCATCACGAGCAACATCACCGGCACGAAGAGCCACTTCTGCCAGCCGTGCTCGAGGCCGGTGAACTGCACGTCGCGTCCGTAGGTGACGAGCCCCGCGGATTGCAGCAACGTCGGCAGCACCCACATGCCGCCGTAGCCGAGGGTCAGCAGCGCGAACGCGAGCAGCAGCGCGCGACGGAAGCCGATCTTGTCGGCGTATGCGCCGCTGAACGTGGGCAGGAAGTAGAGGCCCGCGGAGAAGATGCCGGAGACGGTCGCGGCCTCGACGTCGGAGAACGCGAGGATGCGCGACAGATACAGCGTGATCGCGACGAAGACGCCGTACCACGCCGCGCGCTCCAGCAGCTCGACGAGGTTCGCCGTCCAGAATGCGCGCGAGTAGCCCGAGCTCATGCGGGCGCACCGTACCATCCCCGAGGGCGTGCTAGGCTCGAAGTGGATGGGTGGCTGCCGGCGGTGCGCGTGGATCGGTTTGTTGCTCGGCGCATGCGGCGATCCGCACAGCGTCGTGAGCGGCCGCGTGACGCTCGATCCCAACGTCTTCCGCATGGGCTACTCCACGCTGGAGATCCGGGTCGTCGAGCACCACGACGACGAGGTCGACGCGCGCGCGCGCCCGAGCGCGCCCACGCCATTCATGACGACGCTCGAGCTCGAGGGGCTGGAGTTTCCCTACGACTACGAGCTCGTCGAGGATGCGTTCTACGAGTGGGACGTCGGGTGGGCGGTGGCGTGGCTCAGCCAACGCGGCGCGCCGGAGCCGGAGGATTGGGTGCTCGCGAGCGAGCCGTTCGGCGCGACCCGCATCGAGCTCGTCGTGCCGGGCAAGCATCTCGCACCGACCGCCGAGGGCGCGGACGTCCTGGTGCTCGAGCCCGAGTAGCTCCCGCACTGGGCCGCGTTGTACACTCCGTGCCGTGATGAGACTTCTGACGATCGCTGCCGCGCTCGCGTCGGGCGCGATCGTCGGCAACGCGTGTCTCATCGATCTCGAGCACCGCATCGCGTGCGGCGACGGCTACGTCGATCGCGAGGCGGGTGAAGAGTGTGATCCCCAGGTGCCCGACAGCTACGTCGATGCGTGCGACGGCACGATCCGTCCCAAGGGCACCGGCGCATGCGATCCCGAGACCTGCGAGATCATCAACGATCGACTGCAGTGTGCGTACTGCGGTGACGGCGTGCTCGATCCCGATTTCATCGATGCCGCGATGATCATCCAGCTCGAGCAGTGCGACGGCATCCAGATCCCCAAGCTGTGCCCGACCTCCGGCACGATGGGCTGCACGAAGGACTGTCGCTTCGACTACTCGCAGTGCAGCCTGTGCGGCAACGGCGTGCGCGACGAAGGCGAGGAGTGCGACGGCAACGGCGGCTTCGCGATCATGCGACCGTGCGCGGGCTCGATCGACGGCGATCTGCCGCCGCTGCAATCGCCCTTCCAGGAGTATCCCTACACCTCGGGCAACACGACGCGCTGCCTGTCCGACTGCACCTTCGATCGCAGCGAGTGCGGCTATTGTGGCAACGGCGTCGCCGAGGGCGAGCGCGACATCGCGATCTCCGAGCAACAGATCGTGCGGTCGAGTCCCGCCGAAGAGTGCGACGGCGGCCAGCTCTACCCGCCCAAGGTCGCGTCGCAGTTCCCACAGTGCAGCGGCGACGATGCGTTCGTCACCGCCAACGTCGGCTGCTCGGACGACTGCAAGTTCGTCCCGCGCGAAGGGCCGAAGTGTTGCCTCGCGACCGGTGCCGATTGTCCGGCCGACGGCGCGTTCCCGCGTTGCTGCCACGAGTACTCCGACCCGCTCACCGAGCAGCACTGCTCCAATCCGTTCCTGCCGCCCGGCAGCCCCGACGACATGCCCGAAGACGGCGGCTCGAAGTGCAACTGAACGAGCCGCGTGCGGTGTGCATGCGCTGCCGCAGACCCGAAGTGGTGTGCTGGTGCGCGTGGCTCACCTCGATCTCCACGCGCACGCGCGTCGTGTTCCTGCAGCATCCGCGCGAGCGCGAGGTCGCGATCGGCACCGCGCGCATGGCCAGCCTGTGTCTCGCGGGCTCGGAGCTGCACGTCGGCGTGCGCTTCGGCGAAGCCACGCTCGCGCGCGTGCTCGGCGATCGCGAACGACCGCCGGTGCTGCTCTGGCCCGGCCCGGGTGCGATCGACGTCGCGAGCGCACCGCCGCCGCACCCCGTGACGCTCGTCGTGGTCGACGGCACGTGGTCGCAGGCGCGCAAGCTCGTGAGCACGAATCCCGAGCTCGCGGCGCTGCCACGCTACGCGTTCGCGCCGAACGAGCCGGGGCGCTATCGCATCCGCAAAGAGCCGTCGGCGGAGTGCGTGTCGACGATCGAAGCGCTCGCCCACGTGCTGGGCGTGCTCGAAGGCGATCACGAGCGCTTCGCGGCGTTGTTGCGCCCGTTCGACGCAATGGTCGACATGCAGCTCGAGCAGCACGCGCTGCACCAACGCGCGCGCATCAAGCTGCGCCGCAACGTCGTGCGTCGACGCGTGCCGGAGATCTTCCACGAACGCGCGCAGGATCTCGTGTGCGTGGTCGGTGAGGTCGCCGATCCGATCGACGGCACCGGTGAACGCGAGCTGGTCTATTGGGTCGCGCAGCGGCTCGCGACCGGCGAGCGCTTCAGCGCAGTCGTGGCCCCGCGGCGCCCGGTGACGCCGAGCACGTCGATCTACACACGGCTCCCGGCCGAGCGCATCGCAGCCGGCTGCAGCATGGACGAGCTGCTCGCGCGCTGGCGTGCCTTCGCGCGACCCGAAGATGTCGTGTGCGCGTGGGGCCAGTGTGCGATCGGCTTGTTGCGGACCAACGGCGGCGAGCTGCCGCGCATGCGCTTCGATCTGCGACCGATCGCGCGCGGCCTCGCCGGTGCCCGTGTCGGCGCGCTCGAGACCTTCCACGCGACGCTCGGCGCGCCAGCGGTGCCGCAGCTCGAAGGCCGCGCCGGGCTGCGCCTCGCGATGCTCGCGGACGTCGTGCGCAAGGTCGTGACGATCGCCGACGAGGACGCGACGAAGGCTGCTACGCTGGCGCAGTGAAGTATCGCGGATGGATCGCCGCGTGGATCGTGGCGGGTTGCGGACCGCAGGTCGTCGTGCCGCAGGACGATGGCACCGGCAGCGCTGCGTCGAGCGAGGAGGGTCCGGACGCGACCTTCACCACGGCCGTGACGACCGCGACGACGACGACCGTCGGCGAGACCGGTGTGCCGCCCGATCCTTCCACCACCAACGGCGAAGAAGCCGGCGACGACAGCAGCACCGGCGCACCTCCGGGTGAAGGCTGTGCAGCATTCCTCGCGTGCGACGCGAGCTGTCAGCAGTGGGAAGTGTTCCTGCAAGGCGATGCGGGCTTCGAGGACACGCTCGATCACATCGCGATCGCGGCCGACGGCACCATCCTCGTGGCCGGATATGTCGATCAGGTCGGTTCCGATCTCGGCCCGCCGCGGCTCCTGCAGTACGCCGCGGACGGCACGTTGCTCGACACGCTCACGCCGTTCGCCGAGCTCACGATCAGCGACACCCGCGTGACCGGCATCGCGGTCGCGGACGATGGCCGCATCGCGGTGATCGGTGCCATGCTCGGCGGCGATACGCGGGCCGCGATCGTCGAGCTGCGCGCGGCCGACCGTACGTTCATCGACGGCGAGATCATGCTCGATCCCACGCAGTCGCTCGACGTGCTGTCGGTCGGGTTCGCCGAGGACGGTGCGCTCGTGGTCGGTGGGCAGCAGATCGGCGCGAGCCTGGTCTCGACCGCGACGTTGCGCCGCTACGAGCCCGACTTCGGCTTCGCGTGGGAACGCGTCGGCGACGACGTCGACGTCGACGTATCGCGCGTCAACGCAGTCACTCCGCTCGACGATGGCGAGCTCCTCGTCGCCGGCAACGTCGGCTTGTACGCGTGGCTGGCTCGCATCGCATCCGACGGCTCCGTGTTGTGGAGCAACACCGGTGGCATCACCGGCGGCAGCGGCCACGCACCGCAAGACGTCGCGCTCTCACCCGAAGGCAACGTGATCGTGGTGGGCTGGCAAGCCGAGCCCGGCGAGTGGGGCAAGCCCTGGGTCGCGAGCTACGACGGCAACGGCGGCGGTCCGTTGTGGTTCCACGCGCAGCCGGTCGACGGCAGCGGTCCGAGCTTGCTCGACGGCGTCGAGATCGACGACGAAGGCCGCATCTTCGTCGCGGGCGTGCACATGCGTGGCGGTGGTCGGGTGCGCGCGGTGCAGCAGCTCGACTGCGACGGCGAGCTCGTGTGGGAATGGGCGCATCACAACCCGCGCTCGCCCGACTGGGCCACCGAGGGCGGGCTCGCGTGGTCGAGCGCGCTCGGGCTCGTGGTGTGCGGTGGCGACTACGTCACCGACGTCGATCCGCGCGGCTTCGTCGCGCGACTCGTGCCGTGATCGCGTCGTCGGCAGAGGTCGCGATCCGGCTCGGCGCTGCGGTGCGCGAGATCGCCGACGCGAGTTGGATCGCGCATCTCGTCGACTTCACGCCCGACGACGAGCTCGCGGCGCTGGTCGCCGAGCTGCCGCTGCGACGCGAGCGCATCGTGATCTTCGGCCGCGAGGTGGAGATGCCGCGGCTCACGAGCTGGCACGGCGATCCCCACGCGAGCTACCGCTACTCGGGGCGTACGTTCGCGCCGCAGCCGTGGACGCCGACGCTCGCGGCGATCCGCGAGCGGCTCGCCGCGCGCACGGGTGTGCGCTTCGATGCCGTGCTCGCGAACTACTATCGCGACGGCGGCGACGCGATGGGCTGGCACTCGGACGACGAGCTCGAGCTGGGCCCCGCCGCCCCGCACGACGTGCTGGTCGCGTCGGTGTCGCTGGGCAGCGCGCGACGATTCCTGCTGCGCGCGAAGCAGGGCGACGCACGCATCGAGCTGCGCCTGGGCGGCGGCGATCTGCTGGTGATGGGCGGCGCGACGCAGCGACGCTTCCGCCACACGGTGCCACGCGAGCGCAGGATCTCCGGCCCGCGCCTCAACCTCACCTTCCGGCTGCTGCGCTCGCGCGCGTGAGGCTCACGCCTGCGCAGCCGGAGAAGGCGCTTCCGCTTCGTCCTCCGGCTCCGGCCTGCGCGAGAACAACAGCGAAGTGATCCGAAACCCCTGCGCCGCCTCGACGACGACCTGATAGCCGTCGAGATCGACTTCGTCGCCCACCTTCGGCTGTCGCCCGAGCAGCTTCAACACGAGCCCGCCGACGGTGTCGACATCTTGGTGCTCGTCGAGCTCACCGAGCCCGAGCGCCTCGCCAGCCGGCGCGAGCAACATCGAGCCCGCGACGCGCATCGAGCCGTCCGACAGCGCCTCGACATCCGGCTTCGCCGGACGATCGTCGGTCTCGTCGTAGATCTCGCCGACGATCTGCTCGACGATGTCTTCCGCGGTGAGCAGCCCCGTGAAGCTGTCGTGCTCGTCGAACACCGCGATCATCGGCGAGCCGCGGAACAGGTTCAGCCGGCCCAGCGACGCGGTCTCGGGCCGGCGCTCGATCTGCCGCACCAGCAGCTTCAGATCGCGCTGGCCACGGAGCTCGGCCTGCAACAGATCGGCACGCCGCGCGTAGCCGACCACGTTGTGTTGATCGCCGTCGACGACCGGCAAGCGGCTGAAGCCGTGCTCGTCGGCGATCGCCATGTTGTCCTGCCACGACTTGCGCAGATCGAGATAGACCACCAAGCGTGCGGGTGTCATCGCTTCGCGCACCGTGCGGTCCGCGAACGCGAGCACGTTGCGCATCAGTCGGAGCTGTTGCGGCTTCAGCTCGCCGGCCGAGTACGCATAGAAGAGCGCCTGCCCGATGTCGACGTTCTCTTCGTGGTGTGCCGCGGTGTCGGGATGTCGACCGGTGACGCCCTGCACGACGAGGTTCGCGACCGAGTTGCAGGTCTTGATGAACGGCACCGCGAGCCAGCGGAACATCCGCATGAACGGCGCCGTGTAGTAGAGCACCTTCACGGGCACCACCAGCGCGATGCCCTTGGGGATCTGCTCGCCGAACGTCACGTGCAGGAGTGCGCCGAGTCCCATCGCGAGCGCAGCCGAGAAGGCGGCGATGCGCTCGTAGTCGACCAGCGCGTGGTGGATCGCAGGCTCGAGCGCCAGCGTGAGCCCGAGGCTCGTGAGCGTGATGCCGAACTGACTGGCCGCGAGCATCGAGTTCATCTCGCGCTTCATCTGCATCACGACGCCCGCACCCGGGACGCCGGCTTCGACGTCGCGCTCGAGCTTGTGCAGCGACACTTTCACCAGTGCGAACTCGAATGCGACGTAGGTACCGCAGCCGATGATCAGACAGATCGACAGCGTCCACGGCGAGAGCAGTGCGAACGGCGTGAAGATCGCGAGCAGCAGCAGCGTGGCTACGAGCCCGCGCTTGTTGCCGCCTCCGCGCGGGAGATCCCCGCTCGAGCCGGTCGTCATCCCGCTGCGCGACGCACTCGCGTCCTGCGATGACGCGTCCGTATCCGGGCCCGCGGCCACCTTGGTCCGCTTGGATTACCAGGCCACGCGAAAGCGGGCAACGGCAGGCCCGCAAGCGGCGCGGCCGCCGTTCTGCGCGCGTCTACGCGGGGATGCGGCGCGGGTCGAGCAGCGCTCCACAGCGCGCGCACACCGGTGGATCGCGCACGATGACCAGCGCCGGGCCGATGCCCAGCATGTAGAGCATGCACATCGGCAGCGCGACGACGTAGTCCGACGCGAGGATCGGGAACGCGGGCACGAGCAACAGCGGCATGAGGAAGTAGGCCCGCAGCGCGTGACGCAGTCGCCGCGGGTGCCGGTAGGTGACCTCGACCTCGTCGTGGCAACGCACGCAGTGGAGGTGGGTCGGGTCCGTCATCTTCAGCCAGCCTAGCATCGTCGTCGTCCGTTCGACGAGCGATCATCGGCGCGAGTTACGGCGGGTTAAACCGAGCAGGGCGAGGCGGAACCTCGCCCACATGTCGAAGCATCGCTCCTGTTCGCTCGCGCTGACGATCTGCGTGGCCTGCACGGCCGACGATGGAATCGTCACAGGGACATCCATCACGTTCACGCCGACCGCGGGTGAAGCGGGCGAGTCCGGGGACGAGACGGCCCAGAGCGGGACCGACGCGGATTCGAGCGCGGACGCGAGCGACGGATCGTCGAGCGTCGCCGACACCAGCGGCGGCGCATCGTCGTCGTCGTCGTCGGCTTCGGCGAGCAGCGATCCCTCCGACGACGACAGCAGCGACGGCGGCGGCTTGCCCGAGGGCGTGATCGCGACCGGCGAGCTCTATCCCGGCGACCTCGTGCGGCTCGGCGACGAGATCTTCTGGGCCAACGTGATGGACGGCGACTGCATCCGCCGCGCGAGTCTCGACGGCGGCGATGCGGCGGACGTCGCATGCGAGCCGAGCACGTCGACGTTGCCGCTGCAGGTGATCGTCTACGGCGATGCGCTCGCGTACTCGTTCATGTCGACGAGCGGCGGCGGGCCGTCGTTCGGCTTCGGCGGCGTGCGGCTGGTCGACCCCGCCGGTGGCGCGCCCGTGACGATCGACGAGGGCTCGCGCTTCGAGTCGTCGTCGTCCTTTCCGTACTGCAACGACACGCTGGCCGCCAGCGGCACGCAGCTCTTCTGGTACGCGCACGAGCTCAGCGAGCACGCGTCGTCGATCGTCCATTACGACGGCAACGCGGTCGCGGCGTTCGACGCGGACAGCCCGTTTCCCTACGGCGTGCTCGCGACGCCCACCACGATCTACTGGAGCGCGACCGAGGCGTACTACGCGAAGCCCCTCGGTGCGCTGGGCGGCGCGCCCACGCCGATCGGCACGACGCGTGGCTCGAGCTGCGGACGCACGTCGAGCGGCGAGACGCTGTGGGTGTCGTCGCGCGGTACCTTCGCGACCGGCCCCGCGCTCTTCCGCTTCGAGAACGGATTGTTCAGCAACGTGCGCGACCTCGACGAGATGGTCTACGACGTCGCGGTCGACGCGACCCACGTGTATCTCGTCTACGAGAGCCGCATCGATCGTCTCGCGATCGCCGACGTCGGCGGCGCGGCCGAGACGATCGTCGACGGCCCGACGATCGGCGGCATCCTGATCGACGAAGGTCGTCTCTACTGGAGCGACTGGTACGGCGGCGAGGTGCGCTACGAGACTCTCTGAGCGCCGGCGACTTCGGACGGCGCCTCGGTGTGCACGTACTCGAGGAACTCGGCTTCGGTATCGCTGAGCTCGTCGAGCAATGCGTCCCAGATCTTCTCTTGGCGTTCCACGTCGTGCATGCCTTCGAAGCACCGTGCGATCACGGTGGCGACGAAGCGCCAATCGTCGCGGCGGATGATGACCGTGGCGTCCGGGCCGCCGACTCGCTGGAGGATCGCGCGCAGTTTGTCTTCCATGGAAGGTATGAAGCGGAGCATGGCCCCGCTTCGCCGCGAAGCAAGTGACGTGCTTCGCGAAGCGCGTGGGAGCGTCGCCAATCGCTCGCGCGCGCGATGAATCCGGACGACGGCGCGGTGCTCGGCTCAGCTCGCGCCGATCACGTAGGCGAGCAGCGCGAGCCCCATCGCGATCGCGATCCCGATCGCGCTGCGCCGTCCCGCGCTCGATTTGCGCTGGGCGATCTCGGCCTCGCGTCGGCCCGGAACGATCACGGCGCCGGTGCGACCGTTGACGAGCACACGGGTTTGGATCCCGGTGAGCGTCGCGATCCACACCGGCAGCAGGATCTGCCGGAACGCTTCGTCGTCGCGCCGCGCGTCGACGCGGTTCACCTCTTGGGCATCGCCGCCGATGTCAGCGCGTGCCTCGGCGGCGAGCTCGGCGTCGAACGACATCGTGCGCGCAGCGATGCCATCGCCGGTGAGCTCGCAGCACTCGCGCACCTGGCTGGCGAGCGTCGCGTCGGGCGGCTCGACGAAGGCCCAGTCCCACGGCTCGAGCCGATCGGCGAGCTCGCCGAGGATCGTGCGCGAGCCCGTCTTGCTGCGGTTCTCGAACTGGCGATCGATCACGCCGCTGACCTCGTGCCACGACATCCGCCGGTTCTGCCCGCTGCCGACGAGGTCGCCGCGACGCCCGTCGTAGCGGCCCGTCGCCGTGCACTGGTAGACGAGCCAGGGCAAGTGCACGCCGAAGCAACGCGTCGGCGTCGCGTCGATGCGCAAGCGCTGCAGCTCCGCGACGAGGCGCGCGGTCGCAGTCTGCTCGTCGACGAGGAACGGCAACCATCCGTGCACCGGCAACGTCGGGCCGTCGCGCTCCGCCGCGGTCACGCCACCGCAGAGCGGACACGACGACGGTGGCGACCGGCCCGCGAAGCGCGAGCCACACGATCCACAACGGACATGCGCGACGCCGGCGGGCGTATCCGCGGTCGCATCGAGTGCGGTCGCCGGCACGTTCGCGGGGAAACGCATCGGCAGCGGGCGCTCGTCGTCGCACAGCTTGCAGTGCGTCGACACCGAGCCCGCGTGGAACTCGAGCGTCGAGCCACACGCGAGGCACTCGAAGGTTCGGGTCGCGGCGTTCACGTCGGTGAGCCTTGGAGGATCAGCGTGAGCACCGACTTGCCGCGCTCGGTCGCGAGCTCGCGCGATTGCGGCGCGAGCACGGCGTGCACGCTCCAGCCGTCTTGCGTCCAGGTGAATTCACGCGAGGCGGGATCTTCGTCGAGCGTCTGCTCGCTGCCGCCGAGTCGCTTCACCTCCGACTCGAGCGTGCTGGTGTCCGCGGGCACGTAGCCCTCGATCGCGATCTCGTGCACGTGCGGCGTACCGGCGATCCAGCCGTAGCTCGCACTGCGTGGCGCGCCGCCGGAGAACGACGCGAGCTTCGTGAGCGCGTCGGGGATCGGCATCGAAGCGATCGCCGCGGGCAGTATCGCCTCGTCGAGCGGATGGAAGAAGCCGATCGTCAGCGAGTCGACGACGCGGCTGAGCGAGATCGACAAGCGATCGCGCATCAACGACTGAGCGCCCGGCGTGCGCTCGAGCGCATAGCCGGCATCGGCGAGGGCGGTCTCGAGCGCGACGCGATCGCCCTCCTTCCACTCGAACACGCATGCGTACGTCTTCGCGATCGCGGCGGAGTTGCTCGGCCAGCTCCACGCGATCGCGATGGAGCTGACGCGTTGTCCCGCGATCGTCGCGGCGAGCTTCTCGTCCTCGTCGATCCATCCGCTCGGCACACCGCGTTCCGCCGCCTCCGCGAACCACAGCGGTCGCGCGGCCGGCTGGCGCTGCGCCACCGGCACGTCGGGCGCGATCGTCGGTGGCGGAGGGTTCGGAGAGCACGCAGCGACGAATCCGACCCACGCGAGCTGCCGTCCTGGGCGTGACACGAGTGCCGACCAGGCTATCACGGCGCGGCGCAGCACGCGGCGTGCGAAGGACTTGGGCCGCGCACGCAGACCTTCTATAGTGCGGCCATGGCTCGCTTCGCTTGGTTGCTCTCGTTCGGATCCGCAGCGCTCGTCCTCGCCTTCACACCGCCCGCGCGTGCGCACGGTGGCAGCTCCTCCGATAGCTCGGGCTCGAGTGACAGCTCGGGGTCGAGTGATTCGTCGGGGTCGACCGACACTGGCACCGACACCGGCACCGGCACGGGTGGCACCGCCGACAGCAGCACCACCGAAGCGTGCGGCGACTGCGAGATGATGCCCGGCACCACGATGTTCGAGACGCCCAACAACGGCTCGAACGTCGACTCGCCATTCGACGTGCAGATCTCCGTCGTGCAACGCATCGGTTGCGACTGCACCGAGCAGCCGCCGATGTTCGTGCAGCTCTACGTCGACGAGGAACCGTACGGCGAGCAGTGCACCGAGCTCACCTGCAATTGGTCGGTGGACACCACGGTCGGTGGGCACATGATCTTCGCGAACGCGGTGTACGGCGAGCAAGACTTCGTCGGTACGACCATCAACGTGTTCGTGCAGCACGCCGCGACGGAAACCGGCACGCCCGGAACGTCGTCGGAGTCCGGGCCGCCGAGCGACGAGACCACCACGACGACGGGTCCGGCGAGCGACGGTGACAAGGGCGGCTGCAGTTGCACGACCGAGCGCAGCGGCGGTGGTTGGGCTGGGCTCGCAGCGCTCGCGCTCGTGCTGCGTCGTCGTCGACGCAACTGATGCTGCTCGCGTACCACCGCGAGCTCGTCGAGCGCCTGCGTGAGCCGAGCGCGGACGAGCCGTGGCGCGTGCTGGTGAGCGGCTGTCTCGCGGGCTGGGCGTGCGGTACGGACGGCAGCGACTACGGGCTCGGTGCGACGCTGGCCGAGCTCGCCGCGCTGCCGACGTTTCGCGCGCTGCCCTTCTGCCCCGAGCAACACGCGCTCGGTACTCCGCGCAGCACGCCCGACCTCCACGACGGTGACGGGTTCGACGTGCTCGATGGTCGCGCGCGCGTGTTCGACGAGCACGGCGTCGAGCTGACGTCGCAGCTGATCGCGGGGGCGCGCGCGATGCTGGCCTACGCGCAGTCCGTGGATGCCGAGCTCGCGATCCTCACCGACATGAGCGCGGCGTGTGGGAGCCAGGTCGTCTCGCTGGGCTGTCGCTTCGATGCCCCACGTCGTTTCCAGAAGGGGGTGGGCGTCGCGACGGCGCTGCTGCTGCGCGCCGGCGTACTCGTGGTGAGCCAGCGTGACTTTCATACACTCGGCCGCTTGCGCGCGCGGTTGCAGCCCGAATTTCTTTCACCCGAAATCACGCGTGACCACCACGAACATGCGTGGACGATCGCGAACCTTCCCGACCCGCATCCGCGCGCGTGAGCGTGCGATACTCGTGCGCACCGATGAACAAGCTGTTCCGCGCGATGAGTGCCGGTCTGCTCGCGACTGCATGCGGCGGTGACGGGTCGAGCGACTCGTCGCCGGGCAGCGAAGCCACGGGCGCGGAGACGATGACGAGCACGACTGCGGGCTCGAGCGCGACCAGCAGCTCGATGACCACGAGCAACTCCGACGACGACGGTCCGATCGACAGCAGCGGTTCCGTCGAAGAGTCCTCGGACGGCAGCAACGACGTCAGCAGCGAGGACGGCAGCAGCAGCGATGGGGGTGCGCAGGGCTGCGCCGACTACCTCTTCTGCGAAGACTTCGAGATGGGCAACGTCGGCGAGCTGCCGCCGGGCTGGACCGAGCACGGCGGCTGGGATCAGGGCGGCTCGCGTGCGGTGCTCTCCACCGAGCAGGCGCACAGCGGCTCGCAGTCGCTCAAGGGAGCGGTCGGCACCAACGGACAGTTTCGCATCGAGCACGATCTCGACGTGATCGGCGACGCGATCACGAGCCACTGGGGACGCATCTACTACTACGTGAAGACTCCGGTCGCGCTCGACGGCCAGTACGTGCACAACACGTTCGTCGCGTTCGGCCACCCCGATCTCGGCAACGGTGGCGAGTCGCGCTTGGTCGACACGGTCGTCGATCCGCAGGGCGCACACCAGTTCCTCTTCAACGTGCCCGACGACTCGTGCTGCGTCGGCTCGTCGTACGACTACAACTACGAGGGCGGCTGGCACTGCGCCGAGTGGTACGTCGACGGCGCGACCGAGAGCTTCCGCTTCTTCTACGACGGCAACGAGGTGCAGGACATCGCGTTCATGGGCACCGAGGGCGCGCACATCGACAGCTTCGAGTCGATCATCGTGGGCTGGATCAACTACCAGTCGCCGAGCACGCCCAACGAAGGGTGGTTCGACGACCTCGCGATCGACGACGAACAGATCGGCTGCGATTAGCCGGTCGCGCACGACTGCCCGTCACCAGGCAGAGCGCCGGACCCGAGCCCGACGTGGCTTCGCCACGGCGGATAGCGAGCACGACTGCCCGCACCAGGAAGAGCGCCGGACGGCGCGACCAAAACTAAATGTCCTTGACCATGTCGCCGTACGAGTCGGGGCGGCGGTCGCGGTAGAACTGCCAGGTGCGGCGCACTTCCTCGATCATGTCGAGGTCGAGATCCGCGACGACCAGCTCGTCGTTGTCTTCGCTCGCTTCGGCGACGAACTGGCCGCGCGGGTTCACGAAGTAGCTGGTGCCGTAGAACTTGCCGATGTTCCACGGTGCTTCGGTGCCGACGCGATTGCTGGCCGCGACGAAGTAGCCGTTCGCGACCGCGTGCGCGGGCTGCTCGAGCTTCCACAGGTACTGGCTGAGGCCCGCCACCGTCGCGCTCGGGTTGAACACGATCTCCGCGCCGTGCAGACCGAGCAAGCGCGCGCCCTCGGGGAAGTGGCGGTCGTAGCAGATGTACACGCCGACGGTGACGCCGGAGGACAGCTTGAAGACCGGATAGCCCATGTTGCCGGGCTTGAAGAAGTACTTCTCCCAGAAGCCCGAGGTCTGCGGGATGTGGTTCTTGCGGTACTTGCCGAGGTACGTGCCGTCGTGATCGAGCACCGCGGCGCTGTTGTAGTAGACGCCGGCGATCTCGCGCTCGTACAGCGGCACGATCATCGCCATGCCGTATTGCCGAGCGATCGGCTGCAGCTTCTCGAGCGTGGGGCCGGGCATCGGCTCGGCGGCGTCGTACCAGCGCTTGTCTTGACCGGGGCAGAAGTACGGTCCGTTGAAGATCTCCTGCAGCCCGAGGATCTTCACGCCTTTCTTACCTGCGTCGTGGATGAACGGCAGATGCTTGTCGAACATCGCCGACTGGATCTCCGCGACGGAGCGCGACTCGTCGTTGATGGGGTTGCTGCACTGGATGAGCCCACACTTGACGCTGCGTGCCATGAGGTGGAGGCGTACCACCGGTCGCAGCCCCGCTTCAAGACCACGCGCGGACGCCCGAGGTCGATGTCCAGGAAACTGCCATCCGGACCGACCCACAGCCATCGGGTCGCGCCGGACGGCGGAGATCCGGTCGCCGTTCCGCGCGGCGGCGATCCCTCGGTGCGCCCCGGCACGCCATCGACATTGCCGATGTGTTCGCGATCGCTCCTCTCGCGCGACGCGGTTGCCGCTGGTTGAACTGCACGCAGCGTTCGTAGCACGCTCGTCGTTGCATGAAGCGATGCGCGGCGGCTCTGGGTGTGATCGTGATGATGTCGGCGAGCGCTGCGAGTGCGGCGGAAGGCGAGCTCGTCGAGCGGCCGATCGGATCGACGGATGCGCCGTATGGGCATCTCGAATATCTGCCGGTCGGGTATGCGACCAGCGGCAAGAAGCACGCAGTGGTCGTGTTCCTGCACGGCATCGGTGAGATCGGTGACGGCACGGCGGTGCTCGAGCCGCTGACGCGCAACGGCCCCGGCAAGATGATCGAGGACGGCACCACGTACTTCGCCGAGAACGAGACGATGGTGTTCATCCCGCAATCCACCGAGTGGTGGAACAGCGACAACATCCACGCGTTCCTCGGCTACATCGCGACCAACTTCCGCGTCGATCCGCGGCAGGTGTATCTCACCGGGCTCAGCATGGGCGGCGGCGGTACGTGGGCGTATCTCTCGACGCACCAGGGGCGCGTCACGTCGGCGGTGCCGATCTGCGGTGCCCAAGGCCCCGGCGACGGCGCGCCGTTCGTCGGACTGCCGGTGTGGGCGTTCCATGCGTGGAGCGACGGCACGGTGCCGAGCAGCAACTCGATCGGTTGGGCCAACTCGATCGCCGATGCCACCGCGATGGTCGACGTGCCCGACGTGCTCGACGGTTATCCGCACATGAACGGCGACCCGCTGTTGCCCGCGGCCGACGACGAGACCGCGATCTTCGACGGCACGCACTACAACTGGAGCTCGGGTGTCGACACCAGCGGCACGTCGATTCTCCGGCTCACGCTCTATCCCGACGGCTCGCACGACTCGTGGACGCGCACCTACGATCGTCCCGAGGTGTGGGACTGGTTCACCGGCCAGCTCAAGCCCCCGGCGCTCGACGACGATCGCTTCATCGTCGACAACCTCGACGCAGGCTTCACCGCGAGCGAGCCCGCCGAAGGCACGTGGTCGCGCAGCGAAGCCACACCGGGCTTCTACTGGTGGGACGAGCACCTGGCGCAGGTGGGCGACGGCGTGGATGCGACGTTCGCCACCGAGCTCCCGCCGGCGATCTACGAAGTGTTCGTGTCGTGGACCGCGGGTGAAGATCGCTCGACGTCGATCACCGCGAGCATCGACGGCGCCGACGAAGCGCCCGCACCGATGACGCTCGACATGACGCAGGGCGGCGGCTTCACTTCGCTCGGCGTGTTCACGTTCGCGGGCGGCAACGGCTCGGTCACGCTGCGCGGCGCAGACGGTGCGACCGGCTTGCTCGTCGCCGACGCGGTGGGCTTCGTGCACCAAGCCGACATCCCGGCGGCCGACACCAGCGGTGACAGCGGAGCCGACTCGAGCAGCGATGGCGGCGACGGCTCGAGCGAAGACTCGATCACCACCGATCCCGGCGGCAGCGAAGGCCCGGTCGATCCCGGCACGTCGGAGAGCAGCGGCGCACCGGCGGAGACCGGGAGCGACGGCGGCTGCGGCTGCACCACCACGCCGCGATCGCACGCCGCGTGGCTCGTCCTGCTCTTGCCGTTCGCACGACGGCGGCGCAGCATCGCCGCAGGGTGAGCGAGGACATCATCTTCACGCCACTTCGGCTCCCCAACCTCGAGCTGAAGAACCGCGTGCTGCGCTCGAGCATCTCCGGGCGCATCGACAACTACGACGGCAGCGGCACGCCGGCCCGCATCGCGTGGGAGGTGAAGTTCGCCAAGGGTGGCATCGGCGCGATCATCTCGGCGCACGTGCCCGTGACGGTGCGCGGCCGCATCCTGCCCAACTACGCGTTCATCGACAGCGACGAGCGCATCCCGTTCTGGCGCAGCGTCGGCGAAGCGGTGCATCGCCACGACTGCAAGTACATCCTGCAGATCTCGCACTCCGGGCGGCAGCAGGACATCGCGGGCATCGAGAATCTCGGGCGCAGCCCGCTGTCGTCGTCGAGCAAGCGCGAAGGCTTCAACGGGTTCACGCCCGAAGCGATGACGCTCGCGCAGGTGCACGAGACCATCGAGATGTTCGCGCAGGCGGCCCGGCGCGCGCGCGCGGCCGGGCTCGACGGCATCGAGCTGCACGCCGGTAACGGCTACCTGTTCACGCAGTTCCTCTCGTCCGCGATCAACGATCGCGAAGACGAGTACGGCGGCAACGTCGAGAACCGTGCACGTCTGCTCACCGACGTCATCCGTGCGGTGCGCAAGCAAGTGGGCAGCGACTTCTTCCTCGGCGTGAAGCTCAGCATCGTCGACTACCACGACGCCGTGACCTTCTGGGAAGGCAAGGGCAACACGCTCGACGACGGCATCGCGATCGCGAAGCTGGCCGAAGCCGCGGGCGCCGACGCGCTGCACGTGTCGGCCGGCAGCATGTTCCCGCATCCCCGCAATCCGCCGGGCGGGTTCCCCATCGACGTCGCCGAGCGCACGTATCCCTCGATGATGGGCGAGGGCGTGCACACGCTGCGCAACTTCTTCCTCTTCCACTATCGCGTGCTGCGTCCGCTCGCGCGCGCGATGTGGAACCGCACCAAGGGCCCGATCATCGAGGGCATCAACGTGCCCGAGGCGCGCGCGGTGAAGGCCGCGGTGAAGATCCCGGTGATGGTGACCGGTGGCTTCCAGACCGCATCGTTCGTGCGCGGCGTGCTCTCGGACGGCACGTGCGATGCCGTCACGATCGCGCGCCCGCTCATGGCGAATCCCGATCTGCTGCGCCACTGGGCCGCGGGCAGAGACCTGCCCGATCGCCCGTGCACCTACTGCAACAAGTGCCTCATCAACGTGCTCGAGCACCCGCTCGGCTGCTACGAAGAGTCGCGCTACGCGAGCTACGACGCGATGATCCGCGAGGTGATGTCGTTCTACGCGGACACCGACGAGCAACTCGTCGAAACGTGATCACTCCGGCGGCGTGTCGTACGGCGCGAAGCGAACCTTGCTGTGGCGGTGGCGATTGAGCCGCTCGAGCTCGGCGTCGGAGTATTCGTCGGCGCTGCCTCTGGGCAGCTGACGGCGCACGAATGCGTCGATCTTGTCGCGCGCTTTCTGGCCGGCGCTCTTGCGCAGCGCATCGATGCGCGTGTCGACGGCGTCTTCGAAGCCGGGGATCTTCACGCGCATCGTCTCGTCGCATTCGTCCCAGCGCTCGAAGATCTTCGCGCGGCGCTCGACCGCCGGGGTCTCGGTCGCGCTCCACAGCTCGAGTAGATCGACGTAGAGCGTGCGGATGCGGAAGTCGATGTTCTTCTCCGCGAACGCCACCGCGATGCCGAGCCGCAGATCGAACGTGCGCCGGGCGAGCTTGGCTTTCTCGTGGGCCCACAGCTCGCGCTTCTGCGCCTTGCGAATGATCTCGGGCAGGCCCGCGAAGCGCGGCGCGTACCCATCCTGTTTGTTCGCGGTGACGAGGTGATCCTTGAAACCGATGCGACCGTCGGGCTCGATCTTCGCGGTGAACTGTCCGCCCGGAACCTTGTGCACCCACTCGCCCTTCTTGTTGCGATGAAAGCCCGCGTCCCCGAGCGAGCGTGGCAACGCATCGTCGGTGCCGGGCGGACCATCGGGTGATCCATCCGGCAGTGGCACGGTGTGCTCGCCTCCGCGGGGCAACAGCGATCCGGGTGTCGCGCGTGGGCTCGGCACGCTCGCACGCGCGGTGCTGTGCTCGCGCAACCCTTGCAACGCGAGCGCGTGCGGCGAGGGACGATCGCCCGCGGTCGTGCCCGGATCCTTCTCTACATCCGGCGGTGACGCGGGCGTCGCAGCGGCGACCGGTGGCGGGCTCGCGGCCCGCTGCGTGCGTGCGCGCGTCGGCTTGCTCGCCGGTGTGCCGCCGGGCGTGGGCGCGACGACGGAAGGCGCGGGCGCGACGATCGTCGGTGCCTTCGTCGCGATGGGTTCGGCGCGTTCGAGCTCACCGTTCCATTCGACGATGACGATCGGATCTCCGAGCGCGCTCGGCCTCACCTCGACGGGCGTCGGTAGTGCAGCCAGCGTCGCGATCACGCCGACGTGGAGCGCCAGCGAGGCGATCCCGAGCAGCGTGCGGCGCCGGGTCGACATCGCCCGCAGCATAGCGCCTTGCGTCGGCGGCGCGCCTGCGCTAAGGGACGCGCCCCATGCTGCGCCCGCTGCTCGCGATCCTCCTCTGTTCGCCCCTCGCATGCGCAACGAGCGACGACGCGACGCTCTTCGACGAGGTGGTCGCCGACGACGACGGCGACCTCGGCAAAGCCGACGGCGCGAGCGAGCTCAAGGTGCGTGCGGGCGACACGTCGGTGTGGATTCGCAGCGCGCTCGAAGTGCGTGGGAACCAGTTGGTGTTGCGCGGCCGTGCGAGTCGCAACCTCGAGAGCGCACGCGCGTTCGTGATGGACGACATCTACGGCGACGTCGCGCAGCCGAGCGCGCGCACGTTCGAGGTGAGCTGGCCGGTCTCGTACGCGCGCATGTTGATCGACGGCGTCGATTTGTTCGTCGGGCTCGACTTCGTGCACAGCGCGTCGCGCCCCGATGGGCTCGCGGCCCACGTCGTTGCGCGCCCGCGGCTGAGCAGCTTCACCGGCTCGTCGCAGATCTATCTGGTCGCCGCGCTGACGCCGATCTTCGTCGACGGCCGCATCGTGTATCGACTGCGCGGCACCACGCAGAGCGACATGTTCTCGGCCGACTCGCCCGAGCTCGGCGTCGCGCAGCGCGTCGACGCGCGCCACTTCAGCTTCGACGTCGAGCCGGCGGTCGCGCTCGCGCACATCGCCGATCGCACGCCGCTCACCGTGCGCGTGCAGCTCGAGTCGGGCTTCGTGGAGAAGCACGCGGTGCTCGGCG
>DASZPU010000179.1:0-16579 GCA_035550195.1 Nannocystaceae bacterium | reverse complement strand
TACGAACGCGGTCGACGACGCTCTGCTGCAGCGTGCCGAACTTCGTGGCGAGCAACTCGAGCAACATCTCGCGCTGGGCTTCGGCTCGGCCTTCGGCTTTGCCTTCGGCTTTGCCTTCCGCGAAGACTCGATCGCTGTAGGTCACGACTGCCTCCTTGGTCTCCGAGCCGAGCTCCACGAGCATGCCACGAACACGGGCGAAGCGCCGCTCGCTCAACACCAGCTCCAAGTAGCGTATCACTCGATGCATTGCCGCGATGCCGCCGGGCGCACTGGCGACAGCGCGGAAGGCGTCGCGCCAGGCAGGGAGACGACGCAAGAAGACCGCACCGTCCCGGGCGTTCGCGAAGCAACCAGAGCACGAGCTTCGGAAACGCAGCGAGTGCGCGTGTTCGTAACTGCGCGTCCGTCGTTGCGCTGATGTCATCGATCAGGATTCGGAACGACGGCACGAGCTCGGTCAAGCCGGGGACGCTCTCGGGTGGCGGCGCGACGAGATCGTGAAAGCGAGTAGGGGAGGCACGCTCTTCGCGTGCGTGGCTCACGACGAGTGGAATGATCGGCAAACGGTCGTGAGGGTGTGTTCTGAGCCGACGCTGCCAGATCCGCACCATGTACGAGAGCATTCGCATCGGCATCAATGGGTCGGCCGTGCTCTGGTGCTCGAGCAGCACGTAGACGAGCACGCGTTCGTCGGAGATCGACGCAGAGAACAAGAGGTCGCTGTAGCTGCCGGCGAGCTGTCGATCGATGAACGAGCCCTGCTCGAGCCGCGTGCTCGTCCAATCGATGGCATCCGCGAGTGCTCGAGGAAGGGCGAGCTTCGCTTCCGAGGCGAAGTTCGAAGGATCCACATGATGCGCTGCGAAACAGCGCATCATGTGGCCGCGTCGTCATCGGCTTCGGGAGCCGGAGGTGCCATGCACGTGCCAGTTCGAGCGGCGTCGATCTACGCGGTCTTGCGGGATGGGGCGGCCAGGGTGGCCAGGAAACGGGCCGGGAGTGGCCCGTAGGCGGGCCATCGGTGGCCCGATCGTCGCGCGCACCGAGAGCAATCGACCGTCCGTCGTGAACCGAGGCGACTGCGTTCGCTAGCACCTCGGCATGACGCATGACCTTCGTTGTCGCTCGATCGCCGCAGTGCTCGCGGTCGCCGCGTGTGCCGATCCCTCCGCCGCGAGCGACGACGCCGATGCGAGCACCGGCAGCAGCGAGGCCGGCGAGAGCTCGACCGCCGCGAGCGCGAGCACGACCGCACCGCCACCGCCGACGACCACCGACGATCAGAGCGACGACACCGGCATCAACTGCGGTGACGACGATCAGGATGGCTTCGAGCCCACGCAGTGTGGCGGAGCCGATTGCGACGACTTCGATCCGCTCACGAATCCCGACGTGACGCACGACGGCTGGGAGCAGCTCCTGCTGCATCCGATGCCCGGCGGCGGATTCTGGCGGCATCACGCGTGGATCACCGGGCCCGACCACCTGGTCGATCTCTTCTTCGCGTTCAACGGCATGATCATCCAGATCGAGCAGGAGAGCGAAGCGCTGTGGGACGGTGGCACGCAGCTCGCCCTCGGTGCGGAGCCGCAGGTCGCCCTCGCGCCCGATGGTGGCCATCACTTGGTGTATGTCGGCTTCAACGCCGATCAGACCGCGCGCGGGATCTTCTATACGAAGGTCGGATCCACCGAGGTGCAGACGCTCGAAGAGGTGCCGATCGAGAATCCGAATCCGTTCGGGCTCGACCTCGCGATCGATCCCACCACGAACAAACTGCACCTCGTCTACGGTGTGCTCTACGAATTCCCGCCGACGCTGCGCTACGCCACCAGCGACGACGGACGAGCGTGGAACGTCGAGACGATCGACGACGACGCCGCCGGCTTCGGCGCGACGATCGTGCTCGACGACGCGGGCGTGCCGTTCGTCTCGTACTCCAACAACGACGACCAAGTGGTGCTCGCGACCAAGCCCGCCGACGTGTGGAGCACGCGCGTCGTCGCGATGGGCTACGAGACGGTCGCGACGTCGATCGCGCGCGAGCCCGATGGCGATCTCCACATCGCATTCGCGGTGAGCGGGCTCGACGACACCGACGACGGCCTCCACCACGTCGGCATGCAGGACGGTGCGTGGGGCGAGCCGACGGAGATCGACGCCGACGCGGTCTGGTACGACGAGATCGGCGCGTGGGACTACCGCCCGGCGATCGTCGCCGACGCGCACGCAGTCCACGTCGCGTACCACGACTACGGCGCCGGCGCGCTGCGCTACGCCGCGCGCATCGACGGCGCGTGGGCGAAGCGGGTGATCGACCCCGGCCAAGGCGAGCTCAGCACGCAAGCCGGCTGGGACCCACAGCTCGAGCTCGCCGACGGCGAGCTCCACATCGGCGAATCATCGCAAGCGACCAACGAATACCGCCACCTCGTCGTCATCCCCGACGACGGCGCGGACAACGATTGCGACGGTATGATCGACGAAGGCCCATGACGAAAACGGGCCGAGTTTCCGTGGAAGGGAAACTCGACCCGTCGGAGTCGCGCTGGAGCCCCGAGTTTCCCTTTGGCGGAAACTCGTCGCGCGTCGATCAGCCCGCGGGCTTCAACGCGGGCTTCGTCGCCGCGGGCTTCTTCTCCGCCGGCTTGTCCGGCTTCGCGTCCGCGGGGCGCTTCTCGGCCGGCTTCTCGTTCGCCTTCAACGAATCGGTCGCCGCAGCCGGCGTCCCTCCGCCTTCCGGCACGAGCAATCCTTCGATGCGCACGCCGTCCTTCAGGAACGTCTTCGCGGTCTTCTTGACGTTGTCGCTGGTGATTCGCTCGATGGTCTTCTCGAGCTCGAGGATCTTCTTCGGATCGGTGCCGTAGCGGTAGTGCTCGGACAGCTGCCCCATCCAGAAGCGGTTCTCCTTCTTCTGGGTCTCGAGCTCGCGACGCCGCTTCTCCTTCACCTTGTCGAGGTAGTCCTGCGCGACGCCGTCCTTCTTGATGCTGGTCGCGATGTCGAACACCGCCTGCTGCAGCTTCGCGGCGTTCTCCGGCGCGCAGCCGAAGCCGACCGTGTACTGGTAGATCTGCCGCGGCCGCCGAGCGATCGAGCCCCGCGAGAACGCACCGTACACGCCGCTCATGTCTTCGCGCAGCACCTCGCGCAGACGGATCTCCATCACGTCCGCGAGGATCTCGATGTCGTCCTCGTTGTCGCCGGTCCACTTCGCGGCGCCGTGGAAGTTGAGCATCACGAAGCTCTTCGGGTCCTGACCCTTCTCGACCTTCAGCTTCTTCACGCCGCCCGGCATCTTCGCGCCGATGTCCTTCCACTTCTCCTTGCGGCCCTTCGAAGGCAGGCTCGCCAGGTACATCGCGACCATCGGCTCGAGCGTCTTCTCGTCCACGTTGCCGACGAACACGAACGTGAAGTCACCGAGGTCCGCGAAGCGCTCCTTGTAGAAGTCCAGCGCCGCGTCGTGGTTCGCTTCCTCGAGCATCTCCGTGGTCAGCGGCTGCCGACGCGGATGGTTGTTCCACGAGAACGCCTGCAGCTTCTCGAAGAACACCTGCTGCGGGTTCAAGTCGCGGTTCTTCACGAACTCGGCCGTGCTGGTCTTCCACGAGACGAACGCGTCGGGGTCCTTGCGCGGCTGCGTGAGCTCGAGATGCACCCACTGCAGCATCGTCTCGAGATCCTTCGGCGACGCGTTCGCGCGCACGCCCTCCTCGAGCTCGCCGATCCACGGCGTCACGTTGACCACCTTGCCGGCCATCATGTTGCGCAGCGTCACCGGATCGATCTCGCCCACGCCGCTGCGCTGCACGATCGAGTCGGCGAAGCGCGCCGACTTGTACTTCTGCGCGTTCACCAGCGACGTGCCGCCGGGGCTGAACGCCTCCAGCAGCACTTCGTCTTTCTTGAACTCGGTCGGCTTGATGACGACCTTCGCACCGTTGCTGAGCGTCCACACCGTGACGCCGATCTCCGCGATCGTCTCGCGCTTCGTGATCGTGCCCGGCGTCGGCAGCTTCTCCATCAGCTTGCTGCCCGCGCCCTTGTCCTCGTAGGCCGCGACCTTCGCACCCGCCACCGACTTCGCCACCGCGAGCAGATCGGCATCGCCCGGCATCTTCTCGCGCGCCGGACCGCTCGCGATGAGCGTGCGATCCTGGCGCTTGGTCCACTCGCCCGCGAGCGCGTTCACTTCGTCGAGCGTGATGCCGGGCAGGAACTTCTTGCCCAGCTCGAGCTCGGCGGCGCGCCCCGGCATCGCCTTCTTCTCGAGATGACGACGCACGGTGTCGAACGCGTAGCTGCGCCCGTCGACGGTGTCCTTCTCCGTCACCGCGCGCTCGAGTGAACGCAGCGTGCGCGCGCGCTCGCGGTCGAGCTCGCTCGCGACGAAGCCGTGCTGCTTCACGCGCTCGACCTCGGTGAGCAACGTCTTCAGCGCATCCGTGGCCGCGCCGCCCTTCACACCCGCGGTCAGGTTGAACACGTCGACCGCACGACCCATCGAGCTCGTGCCGGAGAACGCGAACACGAACGGCGAGTCGGGCTTCTGACGGATCTCGTCGAGCCGCGCGCGCAACATGCCCTGGAAGAGGTTCTCGACCAGCTGTCGGCGATAGTCGCCTTCGGTGGCGAGCTTGCGGTACTCGCCCTTGATCGCGACCGATACCGTGGTCATGCTCGCTTCGGGATCGGTGATGACCGCCGCGCGCGTCTCGTCGAGCAACGGCACCGGCACCTTCTCGCGCTCGCGCACCTTCGACGGCAGCTTGCGCGGGCCCCAGCGCTTCTCGATCTCCTTCAGCATCGCTTTGGGATCGACGTCGCCGACCACCACGACCGCCATGAGGTCGGGGCGATACCAGTCGTCGTAGAACCGCTTGAGCGTCGCGACCGGTGCCTTCTCGAGGATCTCCTTCTCGCCGATCGGCTTGCGATCGGCGTACTTGCTGCCCTTCAAGAAGATCGGCCACTGCTTGTCGAAGATGCGCTGGCCCGCGCCGCGACCGAGTCGCCACTCTTCCACCACGACGCCGCGTTCCTTCTGCACCTCTTCGGGATCGAAGGTGAGCGCACCCGACCAGTCCTCGAGGATGTCGAGGCCCTTGGTGACGAGCGCCGGATCGTCGGTCGGCACCTTCAGCTGGTAGACCGTCTCGTCGAACGACGTGAACGCGTTGAGGTCTGCACCGAAATCCACGCCGGACTTCTCGAGGAAGTCGATGAGCGCGTTCTTCTCGAAGCGCTTCGTGCCGTTGAACGCCATGTGCTCGACGAAGTGCGCGAGCCCTTTTTGATCGTCGTCTTCGAGCACCGAGCCCGCATCGACGGCGAGCCACAGGTACACGCGCTTCTCCGGCTTCTCGTGATGCCGGATGTAGTAGGTCATTCCGTTCGCGAGCTTGCCGGTCTCGAGATCGGGATCGGTGCCGAGCTTCGGCGTTTCATCGGCGTGTGCACCCGCGTCGCCACCATTCGGCGTCGGACCCGCGCCGAGATCACCCGGTGGGCGCGAATCGACACGCTTGGTGCACGCGGCGAGGGCGAGCACGAGCAACGGGGTGGTGAAAAGGGCTCGGGAAGCGCGTGGAAAGGCTCGCATGGGGGAATCGCGTCCGGCAGCGTACGGGCAAAGTCGAGCGGTTGCACGCGGCCATCGGTGCAGAGTTGCGCGTCGGTTGCGTGAGTTCAGCGCCGAACGTGATCCGAAACCAACCGCGCCGACACGACGTGTTGCCACACGAGGGTCGTCCGCAGGACACTCGCAGCGCGGCAACCCGACCTCGCGCTGACGGGGTAGGGAACCGCAGGCCTTCGCCGACCCACGGCAACGGAGTCATTGCGCATGCGAAACGTACGCTTGGTGAAGTCGCTCTCGCTGCTCGCGTTGCTCGCCACGGTGTCGTGCAAGGACGACGGGCCCGCGCAGAGCGACGACAGCACGTCGTCGTCGGCGGGTGCCGACAGCAGCTCGAGCACCACCGGCATCCCGACCACCGTGCCCGAGACGCCGACGTTGATGATGCCGGCGATGGACGCCGAGGACATCGCGGTCGACACCACGCTGTGTTGGAACGAAGTCGACGAGCCCGGCAACGTTCGCTATCGCGTCTACGTCGAGGGCATCGAGCTCACGCAGGGCAAGCTCGGCGTCGACGGCTTCGAAGGTGGTTGCACGCCTGCGCTCTCGCTCGAGTTCGATCATCCGTACACGTGGTCGGTGCTCGCGTTCCGCCCCGACAATCCCGAGCTCGCGTCGCCGATGAGCGACGAGTGGGGCTTCCACACCCAGTGGGACGGCGACAGCAAGATCCTCTTCGAGGACGACTTCGCCGAGGATCTCGGCTGGACGTTCAGCGGCAAGGCCGATGACGGCGACTGGGAGCGCGGCAATCCGGTGCCCACGATGTTCGACGGGCACATGGCGCAGCCCGACGACTGTGCGGGCGGCAACGAGTGCATGTTCACCGGGCAGAACATGGACGCCGACGCGGAGGTCGGCGACGTCGACAACGGCGCCGTCACGATCACGTCGCCGGAGTTCGATCCCAGCGGCAGCCGCAGCGTCACCGTGAGCTTCGCGCGGTGGTTCTTCCGCTCCGATTACATGCAGACCGGCGCTTCGCTGCGCGTCGAGCTGCTCGTGCCCGACGAGAACGCACTCGATGGTGTCGGCGTCTACGTGCTCGAGAAGCTCGACAACGGTGCCGATGCGGTCGCGGCCGGAGTGTGGACGCCGGTGGCGTACAGCGCGTGCGACGTGCCGTACGTGCCGGGCACGAAGCTGCGCATCACCGCCGAGAACCCCGATGGGCTACCCGAAGAGATCGTGCAGGTCGTCGAAGCGGCGATCGACAACGTCGTCGTCACCGGTCACAAGGTCACCGACGATTGCCAGACCGGCGTGGGCGCGCTGTGCAACCCCAACAACCCGATCTGCGACGATGGGCTCTTGTGCTGTGCGCAGGGCGTGCTCAACGAGGGCATCTTCCGCTGCGATGCACCGGTCGCGGCGATCGATGCCGTGAATCCGGGCGCGCCCGGTGAGCCGCTCAACGGCGACATGGGCTGCGATGCGCCCGACCTCGCGCTCGACACCACGATGATCGAGACCGTGTTCGACGAGGTCTACGTCGATCCGAACTCGTGCACGCTCATCGAGCAGTGCGTCGGTGGTCCCGGTCAGCGCGAGCTGTTGCGCTTCGACATGTACACGGTGAACGCCGGCAGCAAGAACCTCGATCTCGGATTCCCCGGCAACCATCTCGATCTCTATCACTTCAGCGATTGCCACATGCACTACCACTTCGACGGCTACGCTCGGTACGCGTTGGTCGACGATGCCGGAGAGATCATCGCGCCCGGTCACAAGCAAGCGTTCTGCTTGTGGGACGGCGGCAGCTGGGCCTGGCCGACGATGCAAGGCTGGGACACCGGCGACGGCAGCGACTCCGTCTACTCGTGTTACAGCCAAGGCGTGCAGGTCGGTTGGTACGACGAGTACTACAAAGAGCTGGATTGCCAGTGGATCGACATCACCGACATCCCGCCGGGTGACTACAAGATCCGCATCGAAGTGAACCTGCCGCGGCAGGACATGGCCGTCCCCGCGCTCGTCGAGCGCGACTACACCAACAACATGGTGGAGATTCCGGTCTCGATCCCGTGACCGGGCGGTGCTAGGCTGGACCGCCATGGCGAAGAACGACGACGGTCAGGGGCTCGCAGTCGCGAAGGGGGCGCTGCTCGCGTTGGGCGCCCTCGCGGCCGTCGGCATCGGGCTGTCGCTGATCCCGGCGGTGTTCGGGCTGCTCAAGCTCGCGATGATCGTCGGCGTGATCGCAGGCGCGGGCTATCTGGGCTTCCGTGCCTTCGGCAAGACGAAGGAGCTGCAAGCGGGCAAGGATCGCAAGGCGCTCTCGTCGGCCGACTTCGATCGGCGCATGCGCGAGCTCGATCAGCTCGATCGCCAGCTCGACGCCGAGATCCGCAAGCGCTCGTGAAGTGAGCATCGCGTCGCATCCGCCCCCGTAACCGGCGGATGCGGCCCGGGCAAACCGGGTTCTGGCGGCTTCTACGGGCCCGCCAAAGGCGAGTTTACAAATCTGAGCGATCGCTCAGATTTGAGCCCATGGAGAGCACCGCCCTTCGCGAGCCCCCGCGCATCGCCACGCGTCATCCGATGGGCGTCTGGTCGCGACTGCGCGCCGATCCGGTGAAGTTCCTCGTCGAAGCATCGCGCGAGCACGGCGACGTGGTCGCGTTCCGCATCGGTCCGATCCAAGCGATGTTGCTGCGCCATCCCGATGCGATCAAGCACGTGATGGTCGACAACAACCACAACTACGACAAGGCCACGCGCGGCTACGACGTGTTGCGGCAGTTCCTCGGCAACGGTCTGCTCACCAGCGAAGGCGACTTCTGGCGACGTCAGCGTCGCATCGCGCAGCCGGCGTTCCACAAGAAGAAGATCGCGAGCTTCGCGAGCACGATGGTGTCCGACACGCTCGACATGCTCGGGCAGTGGGAGACGATCGCGGGGCTCGGGCGCACGATCGACATGTCGCACGAGATGATGGCGTTGACGCTGCGCATCGTCGGCAAGACGCTGCTGTCGACCGACGTGCTCGACAATGCCGATCGCGTCGGCAATGCGGTCACGGTGCTCAACGAGTGGGCCGACGATGCGCTCGACTCGATGCTGCCGATCGGCTTTCCCACGCCGTCGACGATGCGTGCGCGCGCGGCCTCGCGTCGGCTCGACGAGGTCATCGGCGCGATCATCAAGGAGCGTCGCGCGGGCGAGCCCGGCGAAGATCTGCTCGGCATGCTGATGGCGACCAAGGATGCCGACACCGGCGAGACGATGACCGACAAGCAGCTGCGCGACGAGGTGATGACGATCTTCCTCGCGGGTCACGAGACCACCGCGAACGCGCTGTCGTGGATCTTCTATCTCTTGTCCACGCATCCCGACATCGAGCGACGCGTGCGTGCGGAGCTCGATGCCGCGCTCGGGGGCACGCCGCCGACGATGGAAGATCTCGCCAAGCTTCCGTATCTCGGCATGGTGATCAAGGAAGCGATGCGGCTGTACCCGCCGGCGTGGATCATCGATCGTCGTGCGATCGGCGAGGACGAGGTGCTCGGCTATCGCATCCGCAAGAACACGCTCGTGCTGGTGTCGCCGTACGTCACGCACCGTCATCCCGCGCTGTGGCCCAACCCCGAGGGCTTCGATCCGCTGCGCTTCGCACCCGAGCTCGAGGAGGCGCGTCCGCGCTACGCGTACTTCCCGTTCGGCGGCGGCCCGCGCCAGTGCATCGGCAACGGCTTCGCGATGATGGAGGCGCAGCTCATCACCGCGGCCGTGCTCCAGCGCTTCCGGCCGTGGCTCGTGCCCGGCCATCCGGTCGCCCTCGACCCGCTCATCACGCTGCGGCCCCGTCACGGGCTGAAGATGGGGCTTTCGCGCGTCGCCCCGGCCGTGCTCGCGGCCGAGTGACCCCCGGCACGGCGCACGGCCGCCCGCTGTCGATCGCCTGTGTCATCGAATGCGAGCCTGCGACAATACGACGGAGGGGATCGGCAGCGCTTGGTCTCGAGGCGGTGGAAGAGGTGGTTGGCGGGGGTGCGGTGGATGCCGCTCGCGCTCGTGCCTGCGTGCTTCGATCCCGGCGCGGAGCTGCGCGGCAAGCCGTGCACGAGCGATGCGTCGTGTGGTGACCTGTCGTGCGCGTACGGCTTCTGTGGCGGGCCGCCGCGATGCGAGCGAGGCGCCAGCGTCGGTGACTACTGTTTCGAGCTCGGCGACGAGGCTTTTGCCGTCGCCGACGGTGCGCGTGCGCTCGCGTTGGGTCGCGTCGATCTCGATCCGTTCGCCGACGTCGTGACGGCCGCGGCCGACGGACGCATCTCGCTCTTGCTGAACGATGGGATGCAAGGGCTCGCGCCATCCATCGATTCGAGCGCGATCGCGGCCGGCCCCACCGGGCTCGGCATCGGTGACGTCGACGGTGTTGGTTGGCACGAGATGATCGTGACCACCGACGACGGTCGTGTCGTCGTCGCGCCCGCGAGCGAAGCCGGCTTCGATCCCGCGGTGGTCGCAGGCACGGGGCTCGTCGATCCCAGCTTGCCGACCGTCGGCAACTTCTTCGCCGATCTGCAAGGCGGTGTCCCCGATGTCGCGGTGCTCGTCGGCGACGGTATGGGCGTGCTGCCGCAGGGTCAGCCGCTCGCGTTCGATCCCGCGGTCGTCACGTTCATCGATTCGCCGAGCGACATCGCGACGCTCAGCGAAGACGGTGCGTTCGCATTGGTCTCGCGCACCAGCGAGAACGACATCCAAGTGCTCGAGCGCGGGCTCGACGGCCACTACACGCCGCTCGACGTGATCGACGTCGGTGGTCCGCCCGCGCGCTTCGTGCTCGCGGATCTCGACGGCGACGACTACGGCGACATCTTGAGCGCGGACACCAGCGGACAGCTGTGGCTCACCTCGGCGAAGACCGCATCGCCGGCGTCACCGGACGACTGGGCGATGCCGCGGCTCGTGTACGAGCTCGGCTGGGTGCCGGCGGTGCTGTCGGTCGGCAATCTCGACGACGACGATGCGCTCGAGCTGATCATCGCGGGCCCAGCCGACGACGAACGCAGCGACGTGTTCTTGTTCGACAACGACGGCGACGGCGTGCCGCTGTACGGTGGGAGCCTCGGCGTGCCCGAAGGCACCGCGGTCGCGGCCGGCGAGCTCGACGGCGACGGCGTGCCGGAGATCGTGGTCGCGAGCGATGCGGTGCGCATCGCGAGGCGCACGGTCGCACCGCCGCCGCCGGGCGATCAGACGTCGGGCGAGTCGGGCCCCGGCCCGATGACGAGCGTCGACACGGTCGAGCCGACCAGCACGGATCCCACGATCGATCCCACCGACGATCCCACCAACGTCGAAGTCGGCGAAGAGACGTTCGGCCCCGGATGTCCCGGCTACGATCTCGGCGGGCTGTGCTTCGGGGTCACCGGCATCGTTCCGCATGGTCTGCTCGAGGTCACCGCGATCATCGAGCTGCGCGCGCTCGCATCGGCATCGTTGCTCGGCGTCGCGGAGAGCAACATGGTCGTCGGTGGCGCGAGCGCGACCGTCATCAACCTCGGCCAGAGCAACTACGAGGTGCTGCCGCCCGAAGAAGTGCCGGGCTACCCGACCGGTGGCGACATCGGCGTGCTCATCGGCGGCGGTGGTGGTGATTCCGCGATCACCACGCCCGACGGCCTGATCGTGCTCTCACCGGGAGTCGGTGCCGCGATCGCGGTGTCGTCGGGTGCGAACGCGCGCGAGCCCGTCATCATGGATCTCGGCGACGACGAATTCTCCGACGTCGTGATGGCGGTCGACGACGGCATCGCGATCGTGCGCGGCAGCGACATCCAGATGGCGGCGGCCGATCCCGCGTTCATCCCGATCGAGCGCATCGAGCTGGCCTACTTCACCGATCTCGACAAGGTGCCGCTCTTCGCACCCGGCCCCGCGAAGGTGATCGCGTCGTCGCCCGATGCGGACTCGATCCTCGGGCTCGGACCCGACGCCGGCAGCGTCGGCATCCTCTCCAACTTGCCCGCCACCAACCCGCGCTTCGCCGCGTTCGGCAGCTTCGCGGGCACCGACTATCTGCTGTCCGCGAGCGGGTCCGCGAAGGCGCCCCAGCTCGAGATCCTCTTTCCCGACGGCATGAGCGGGGATTGGGCGCTCGCGGGCTCGCTCGGCAGCGCCGAAGGCATCGTGCAGGATCTCGCGACGCTCGACATCGACTTCGACGGCATCGACGACGTGTTCGCGATGGTCGACGACGGCAGCGGTGCGCGACGCATCGACGTCTACCTCTACCGCGACGAGCAGTTCGAGGTGGTCGCGTCGATCGTCGACGTGCCCGATGCGCTCTTCATGGTGCCGGTGTCGCGCGGCGAAGAGGGCCGCGATCTGCTGATCGTCGACGCGCTGCAGGTGTGGATCTACAGCCAGGTGTTCTATGGCTGAACGCCTGGCGATCGCACTGCTCGTGCTCGTGCCCGCGTGCTTCGATCCCGCCACCGAGCTGCGCGGCAAGCCGTGCTCGGGCGAAGCGTCGTGCGGATCGCTGCACTGCGAGTACGGCTTCTGCGGCGGACCGGAGCGCTGCAAGGACGGCGCGGGCGTGGGCGACTTCTGCTTCAGCCTCGGCGAGCGCAGCTTCGCGGTCGGAAGCGGTCCGAGCACGCTCGGCGTCGGGCTCGTCGATGCCGATCCGCGGTTCGACGTCGTGGTGGGCAACGCGGACAGCGGCACGCTGTCGCTGCTGCTCAACGACGGCGCGGGCGCGTTCGCACCGGCGATCGAATCCGCGGCGCTCGGCGACGTGGTGCACGAGCTGGTGATCGGTCACGTCGACGACAGCGGATTCGCCGACGTGGTCGCGACCACCGAGCAATCGTCGCTGATGGTGGTGCCGATCCTGCGCGGCGACGGCGGGGCGAGCTTTGCTGCGCCGACGATCGCCGCGAGCGGATTGGTCGCGCCGACGCGTCCGCGCGTGGGCGACTTCGTCGACGATCCGCTCGCGACGCCCGACGTCGCCGCGCTCGTGGCCGAAGGGCTCGATGTGCGCCGCCAAGACGCCGCGCTCACGTTCACCGGCGATCTGCTCACCGCGGTCGAAGGCGCGAGCGACATCCGCTTGCTGGGGCAGGGCATGGAGCGGGCGTACATCGCCGCGAAAGGCGATCGCGCGGTGGTGTCGTGCTCGCGCAATCCCGACGGCACGTTCTCGCCGCGCAAGACCATCGACGTCGGCGCTGCGCCTGCGCACCTCGTGCTCGAGGACTTCAACCACGACGACTACTCCGATCTGCTCACCGTGAGCGACGAAGGCGAAGTGTGGCTGACGCGCGGCAAGGACGTCGGCCTCGACGCCTGGCACATGCCGCAGCAGGTCTACGACATCGGCTTCACGCCGTCGCAGGTCGCGGCTGCGAACCTCGACGACGACGATGCGCTCGAGCTCGTGGTCGCCGGCGGTGCCAGCGGTGGTCGTCGCGATCTCTACTTGTTCGACAACGACGGCGACGGACGACCGATCTACGGCGGCAGCCTCGGTCTCGACGATGCGGCCGCTGCGGTGCTCGCCGATCTCGAGCCCGATGGTGTGCCCGAGCTCGTGATCGTCGACGCGGCCGCGGGCCACGTTCGCATCGCGCGACGCACCGTCGCGCCGCCGCCCGTGGGCGACGAGAGCACCACCGCGGTCGATCCCAGCAGCCCCGAGGTCACCGGCAACCCCACGGATCCCAGCGATCCGAGCGCGGAGTCGGGCGACACGTTTCCGGGCACGAGCGAAGGGCCGAGCGACGAGACCGGCACGAAGAGCTGCGGCGCCGACATGCAGTTCGGCCTCTACTGCTACGCGCACTTCGCCGACTACTTCGCGCCCAGCGGCACGCTCGTCTACCTCGAGATGGGCGACGTCACCGGCGACTTCATCGAAGACGTCGTGTTCGCCGATGCGTTCGGTGGCGTGTTCTTGCTGCAGAGCGAGTCGTACGAGCCGCCCGCGTACTTCATGCAGCCCGACGCCGAGCTGTGGACGTTGCCGGCCGTGCCCACGGGCCTCACGATCCACTGGCTCGACGAGAGCTACATCGGCAAGGTGATCGTCACGCACGACGCGGGCATCAGCGTGCGCGGCTTCGACGTGATGTTCGGTGGTGCCGACACGCAGCCGGCGGATCTCATCCTCGGACCGGCGACGAATCCCCGCAGCGAGCAGATCTTCGGCACCGGGCTGCCGCAGATCGCGTTCGAGCACGACGGCAAGGTCGCGTTCGTCGACGATATCGCGAGTGGGAATTGGTACACCGCGGTCGATACGGTCGGCCCCACCGATCTCGAGCTCGTGCCGCTCGGCATCCTCGACTATCAGTACGCGGTCGTCGCGGCGACGAGCAGCGGCTTGGTGCCGTATCTGCTCTCGCCCGGCATGGTCACGGCCGCGCCGCCGCTCGAGAGCGTGGGGCCGCAGGCGGTGATCGGCACGTCGTGGGGCGGCTACATCACCGGCTCCGACGGCACGACGCTCAGCGTCACCCACGAGCCCGCGCCGATGATGTTGCAGACCGATGCCGTCGGCGACGGTGCGGGCGTCGGCGACTTCGAGTTCGGCGACTTCGACGGCGATTTCTATCTCGACTTCGTCGCGCTCGTCGAGCTCGGCTCCGACAACGCGGCGCTGCACTTCTACCTGCAGCGTCCGAACCCGGAGGCGGGTGGGCTCGCGTTCGATGGACCGATCGTCGTGAGCATGCCGTATCTCGCCGGCGTCGCCGTGCGCAACTCGTGGACCGCCGAGCCGCCCGAGCTCGTCATCGCCGACGTGAACGGCAGCATCCAACACCTCGTACCGGAGTATCTGCAGTGACCAACGCATCGCGAGCTTGGTGTTGTGCGTTGGCGATCGCGCTCTCGCCCGCGTCGGTGCGCGCGCAGGATCCCGTCGCTGCGCCGCCGGTCGAAGATCCCACGCAGGCGGAAGCGAAGGCGCTCTACGAAGAGGGGCTCGCGCAGTACGACACGTTCGACTACGAAGGCGCGATCAAGACCTGGACGCGCGCGTACGGCAAGCTGCCCGCGTCGGAAGCGAACGCGCTCGCTCGCAACGCGCTGGTCTTCAACATCGCGAGCGCGCAAGAGAAGGCGTTCGCGCAGGACAAGGACATCGTGCACCTCGTGCGCGCGAAGTCGCTGCTCGAGGTGTACGTCGAGGAGAACCTCGCGGCCGGCGGTGCGGACGAGGCCGACATCGCGAAGGCGCGTGCACGCATCGCGACGTTCGAGGAGCAGATCCGCGTCGAGGAGAAGCGCAGCCGCGACGAGAAAGCAAACGCACGCAAGAAGGACGAGCCCAAGCCGAATCCTGCGAAGAAAGGCCCGCGCGAAGGCACCGGGATGGTCGCCGGGGGGTCGGTGCTGCTGGGGCTCGGCGTCGCGACCGCGGTCGGTGGTGTTACGGCGGGCGTGCTCGAGGGAAAGCACGCCACGGATGCGATCGCAGGGCTCGGGGCGCTGGGCGACGAAGACGAGCGTGAGCGGCAGCTCAGGCGCGGCAAGCGAGGCGACATCGTGGTGATCGCGACGGCGGTGAGCGGTGGTGTGGCAGCGGTGGCCGGCGCGGTGCTGGTCGCGATCGGGGCCACGCGCATGCGCAAGAGCGGGCGACGCACGCCGCAGACAGCATGGGCGCCGATGTTCGGGCGCGGACAGGTGGGGTTGTCGTGGAGCGCGAGGTTCTGAGGATGAGCGTAGCGACCGACAACGTGCGCAAGCTGCCGAAGCAGGCGCGCGCGCAGGCGACGGTGGAAGCGATCCTGACTGCGACCGCCGAAGTGTTGGTCGAGGTCGGCTACGATCGCTCGACCACGAATGCGATCGCACGGCGTGCCGGCGTGAGCATCGGGTCGCTGTACCAGTACTATCCCAACAAGGAGTCGCTGGTCACCGCGCTGTGCGAGCGGCACATGGCGGAGACGATGGGGTTGTTGGTCGGCGAGATCGCGGCGTTGCGATCGCGACCGCTCGAGCAAGCGATCCATGCGCTGGTGGTGACGCTCTTGCGCATGCACGCGATGGCGCCGCAGCTGCACCGCGTGTTCATCGAGCAGATGCCGCGCATCGCCGGGTTCGAACGGATCGCGCAGCTCGATCGCGTGATCATCGATCTCATCCGCAGCGAGCTCGAGCGTCGCGACGAACGTCTGCGCCCGAAGAACCTCGATCTCGCGGTGTTCATCCTCGTGCACAGCGTGCAAGCGATCACCCACGCGGCGGTGCTCGATCGCCCCGGTGCGCTGGTCGACACGGAGCTCGCGGACGAGACGACCGCGCTGGTACTGCGCTATCTGCTCGCCGATCCTCCGTGAGCACTGGACAATCCGCGAAGCCATGGCAAAGTAGCGCCATGGCTTGGTTGGCGCGTGGTTGGATGGTGGTGATCTTGTGCAGTGGGTGCGGGGCCGGTGCGTCGGATGAAAGCGAGCCCGGGGCCGACGGCAGTAGCAGCGAGGCGGGGTCGAGCGAGGAGAGCGGGAGCTCCACTGGCACGCCGGATGGACCCGAGTGTCTCGATGCGGATGCGTCGCTGTCGCTGTCGCTCGGCGTGAGCGTGGGCTACACGCAGGGCCCGTGCGTGGCGGCGGAGGTCAGCGGCACGCGCCTTCGCGTGACCTGCGAAGGCGATGCGGAGGGGCCCGGCGAAATCGTGGTGGACCTCGACGTCTCGCCGCCCGTCGCGATCGCGCTCGAAGTGGGCGCGATGGTCGAGGTGGAATCGTTCACGAACAACACGCACGCGGAGCCGTCGCAGCTGCTCGAGTCCGTGATCGTACGTGAGGCCGCGACGCAGCAGCTCGTGCTCGCTGCGATCACCAGCAACGAGCTCGACTGGACGAGCGAGCTCGCACCGCTGCAGCTCGAACCGGTCGCCGACGCGTGCAGTGCAGTCGTCGACGCGTCGAACTGCAGCGAGAAGCAGCGGCTGATCTGGGA
>DASZPU010000178.1:0-3758 GCA_035550195.1 Nannocystaceae bacterium | reverse complement strand
CGATCCGCGCACGCGCGCCACCGGGGAGCTGCGTGCAGGCGAGCTGACGCAGACCGGCACGCTGCTGGGCACGCCGGCGTACATGGCACCCGAACAGTTCCTCGGCGCCGACGTCGATGCGCGCGCGGATCAGTGGGGGCTCGCGATCACGCTGCACGAGGCGCTCGCGGGCACGCGGCCGTTCGTCGGTGCGGATCTCGACGCGACCAAGGCGGCGGTGCTGGGCGCCGCCTATGTTCCGCCGGCCGCGCCCGCGCACGTGAAGGCTGCGCTCGCGCGTGCGTTGCAGCGCGATCCCGCGGCGCGTTGGCCGAGCACGTCTGCGTTCGTGGCCGCGTTGCGCGGTGGTCGTGCGCGCGTGCGCATGGCGTTGCTCGGCGCGGCCGTGATCGCGGCTGCGGGCGTCGCGATCGTGGCGACGCGCGATCCACCGCACCAGCACGTCGATGCGGATGCCGCCGTGCAGGTCGCCGAGCTGCGCGCGGCCTGGGCCACGCCGAACACGGTGCGTTGGAGCTGGGATGCCGAGGGGCGCGCGGACGATCTGCGCGACTACGAGCTCGTCGTCGGACCGAGCGAAGCCGATGTGCTCGCGACGAGCCATCGCTGTCGCGTGTTCACGCGCGTCGACAATCCCGAGCTCGGACACTTCCTGCTGCCGCGTACCGGCGGCGAAGACCCGGTGCGCGCGACGATCACCGACGGTCATGCGCCCGACGCGGCCGTCTTCGCGCGCCTGTGGGCGATCGACACTTCGGGCCGTCGCCACGCGAGCAACGTCGCGTCGATCCACACCGCCGCCGCTCCGATCGCGGAGGTCGTGGTGTTCGCCGACGAACGCCCGCATGGCTTCGCGATCCCCGAGCTCACGGTCAGCGACGCGCGTCCGTTCGCGGGCACGCATCATCTGCAGTTCGTCTCGCACTGCGAGACCCCGCACTGCTTCGCGAATCTGCGCTGGCAGGATTTGCGCGTGCCGCTGCAGGGCATGACGCCGGGCGACTGGGCGACCACCGCGTATCTCGAGCTCGCGGTCGCAGTCGACGGCGACGCGACGAGCTGGTGGAGTCAGCTGCGCGTGTGGTTCGACGGCCGTTCGCTCGACGACGTCGGCCACTTCAACAGCTTCGCGCTGCGCAGCGACGGCGAGTACCGCGTGCTGCAAGTGCCGCTGCGTGCGTTCACGTTCCGCGACGGCCTCGCACCCGCACAGCAGCTCGAGCACGATCTGTTCGAGCTCGGCCTCGGCGGCTGGTGGCCACCCGGCGCGATCGTGCGCATCGACGAAGTTCGCGTGCGCTGGTGAGCCGCGCGTGTCAGCGTTGCGTCAGTCGCCGTCGACCTTCAGCGATCGCATCGCGGCCTCGACGGCGGTGCGCGCACGATCGTCGGCCGGGTACTCCGCCTCGACGAGGAACCATCCATTGGGGTGCAGCTCGCCGCGCGTCATCAGCTCGGATTCCCGCCTGCGCACGATCTCGAAGAACGTGGGCCAGCGTGTGCCGCGTTCTTCGTGGCGTCCATCCACCAGCTCGAGCTCGAACTCCGCGCGCAGATCGGCAGGGGCCAAAGGCGGAGCGATCGGCGTGTGCGTGACCGCGAGCCAGAACGACGCGGTGATCGATTCGCCGAAGAGGTAGCTGGTCGAGAGACCGTCGCCTTGCACCTTGGGAGCGCCGAGGTCCGCGGGCACCATCATCGTCGCGCCGATGTCGGGCAAGCGATGCTCGACCGGTGGTGAAGGCTCGGCGATCGCGACGACGCCGGGGATCTCGACACCGCGTTCCCACGGACGACCCATCACGAGCGCGAGCACGACGCTGAGCACGTGCGCGCCGACGACGACGCGTGCGGTCGTGCGTAGTCGCGACGCCCACGATTCGGGTGCGTTGCGCAGCAGCAGGAACGCGGCCGCGCCTGCGATCGCGCCGAAGAGGTGCACCGGATGATCGACGCCCGGCATGAGCACGAAGAGCGGTGCACCGAGCGTCACGCCGAGCGCGAGCATCAGCAACGCCGGGATCCCCCACAGCACGAGCGCGAAGATCATCAGCCGACGTCGCAAGACCGACAGCTCGTCGGGCGGTATCATGTCGCGCGGACGCGCGAGCAGCAGCACCGTTGCGGCCACGACTCCGATCGCCCCACCGGAGCCTCCGATGCCGACGTTCATCGCCGCGTGGCCCATCGAGCCGAGCGCGCCCGCGAGCACGGCAGCACCATGCACGAGCAGCATCCGCACGCTGCCCAGCCAGCGTTCGAGCGGAGGACCCGCGAGCAACAGCAGCAGCGCGTTGCTGAGCAGGTGGCCGACGCCCATGTGCAACCACGACGAGGCGAGCAGGCGCCACGGCTCGCCGTGCAACGTCGCCTCGGTGACACCGCCCATGCGTGCGAGCGTCGCGGTGTCGTAGGGGCCACCGAGCGTGTACTCGAGCAGCAGCATCACCACCCACGCCGCGATGATCGCCTGCGTGACGGGAGCCGCTGCGAGGCCGCTGCCATGCGGCTGTGCAGCCGGTCGCGCGACGGGTTGCGCTTCCATGCGCGCGCGCAGCTCGTCGAGCGTCGTCGCAGTGCTCGACATCGCTGCGCGTGCGACCTCGGAACGCGCTGCGCGGGCGGGCTCGCCGAAGATCGTGCCGTCGTCCGCGATCGCGATGGCTTCGACCGTTCGCCCCATCGCGAACGCCGGCAGTGCCGATGCGGCCGCGCACTGCTCGTCTCGACCGCCACCGATCACCACGAGCGTCGTGCGTCGCCGCGTGCGGCGATCGACGAGCTCACGCAAGCGATCTGCGATGCGATCCGCGTTGCCGAAGCTCGCAGAGATCACCCAGACCTCGCGATCGGCGAGCTCGATCCGCGCGAGCGTCGGGTCGAGCTCGCGCAGCCGCGCGCCCGCGGAGCTCATCAGCCCACCTACGGCAGCGACGAAGCGACCATCCTGGTCCACGCGTCGATGCTACGCGAATGTCATTCCAACGTGAAGGTGCCGACGAGCGCGTGACCTTCCCGCTTCCACGGTGCGAGGCGATAGTGGAGGTATACGGTGCCGCTGGGCAGGCTGCCGCCGTTGCACACGAGCGACGCGGAGGTCTCGTCGATCTGCTGCCACGGTTGCAGCACCGCGATGCTCGCGTCGTCCCAGCTCTCCGCGTCGGCGAGATAGAACCAGCCTTCGCCGACGTCTTGGAACATGTCGGCGAAGTAGCGCCAGTTCGTCGAGTGGCCGACCGCACGGTTGTAGCCGCCGATCGCGAGGTTGCGGGCGACGCCGTCGTAGGGATCGGCGGTCTGCCCGTCGACGGTGATCGGATTCGCCGCGTTCGGTAGCTCGCCTTCGTAGAGCGAGATTCGTCCCTCGGGATCGTCGGCCCAATACGCGACCACCGTGCGTTGGATCCACTCGCGCGCATCGCCGCCACCGTCACCCCAGACGTGTGGTGGATCGAGATACGCGGGATTCGAATCGTCGTTGTTCTCGTACGCGGGCGCAGCCAGGTCGACGCGATACAAGCTGTTCTCGGGATCGAACAGCTCGGTCTGCGCGTAGTCGAAGTACCAATAGCGCTCGCCGTACCAACCGGAGCCGACCGACCAGTCCCAGAACTTGAAGTTGTTGTCGTAGTCGCCGGGATTCCACGCCGGATCGACGCGCTCCCACCACGTCGAGAGCGTGTAGAACGGTGCGGCCGGGCGATCGAAGTCGATGTTCGCACCGACCGCGCCGGAGTTCGCGTCGGCGACGGGCGCCG
>DASZPU010000177.1:0-19970 GCA_035550195.1 Nannocystaceae bacterium | reverse complement strand
TCGAGTGGAACGCGACGTAGGCCTCGCGCAGCGTGACCGCTTCGGGCGCGAGCACGGACACCTTGCCGCCGCGTACCGCGGGATCCCAGATGAACTTCTGGCAGCTCACCGACGACATCCAGTTCACGAGATCGGCGAGCTCCGCCTCCTTGGGCAGCGTGATGCGAAAGCGCTGCTCGGCGCCGTGGCGCTCGCACTTGTCGAATCCCGGCGGCAGCTCGTCGGGCGCGGACGCAGCGGGCGTGGGCGTCGGCGCGGGCGCTTCGGCCGACGCCGTGCTCGGCCATGCGAGCGTCAACGAAGTGAACAGACCGACCGACAACCGCAGCGACATACGAGCGCATGGCAGAGCAAGCGCTTCACCACGACGCCCGGGCGAGCAGTCTCGCCGACTTGCGCGCGCCCGTGCCGGACTGGCGCGCCAGTTTGTCTGCTAAGTTCCCGGGCGCGCGCATGGTCGACGACGAAGACGAGCCCGAAGACAGCGGACGCGAGAGCAACCGATCGAAAGCGGCGCGCATGAAGGTGATCGAGACCATGGTCCGCGCCATGGTCGACATGCAGCCCGCGGTGCTCGCCACGTTGCCGCTGCCCGAGGACATCCACGAAGCCGTGGTCGCGTGCCAAGGCTTCACTCGGAACGCACGCGCGCGGCAGCTGCGACGCATCGGCGCGCTGTTGCGCACGGTCGACAACGCGCCGATCGCCGCGGCGATCCGCGAGGTGCAGACCGGTCGCGGCGAGCGTTCACGCCGCGAGCAGAGCTACGAGCACTGGCGCACGCGACTCTTGCAAGGTGGCGACGCCGCGCTCACCGAGCTGGTGCGCACCTATCCCGACGCCGATGCTCAGGTGCTGCGCAACTATGTCCGCGTCGCGGCGAAGGAGCCCGAGTCGCCGCGCGGCAAGCGAGCGTCGCGCGAGCTCTTCCGCGCGATCCGAGCGCTCGGCGAAGCCGCAGCGAACGCGCCGACCGACGAGGACGCGACTTAGTTGCACACGCGGTTCACACCGGTCATGTGCCAAGGCTGCTCGCCGGGATGCTCGTACTCCCAGCAACAGCGCAGCGATGCGTCGTCGCCGGGGTAGAGCTCGTCCTCGAGCTGGCAGCACAGCTCGCCGTCGTCGTGATCGATGAAGCCGCGGCACGCATCGGGCTCGCCCGGCTTCGCGCAGCTCACGTTGGGACGCTGCGACTCCGAGCAACCATCGTAGTACGCCTCGAGCGCGGTCTTCGAATAGACCTCGCCTTCGCACCACTCGGCGAGCGAGAGCACGGCGGGGTTGTAGGGATCCTTGGGCAAGATCGTGTCCTCCAACGTGCCGTTGCCGCAATAGCTGCAGCTCTGCCGAAACCAGTGACACGTGCTCGCATCGCACGTGGTCTCGCCCGATCCGAAGCGCGCTGCGCTGCCCTGGGCCGACTGCACGCGGGGGAGGTGGCTCTCGTCCTCGGCGTCGCACGAGACCGTCGTCGCGAGTCCGGCCTCGTCGTTCGGATCGGGATCGCACTCCTCGGCGGGATCGACGTCACCATCGCCGCAGTACGGCAGACACGACTCGTACGAGATCATGCAGTCGATGCAGCTCGGCTGTCCGCCCATGCCGCACTCGGCGTTCATCGGCGCGACGAGATCGCATTCCTCGAGGCCGATCACGTGCACGCCGTCGTTGCACTTCGCACACACCATCTCGTCGGCTTCGAGCTCGCACGTCTCGGGGTTGCAGATCGCCGTGCCACCGCCGAGGTTGCCGTCCGCACACGCGTCCTTGAAGCTGTCCTCGTCGCCCGGATCGCACTCTTCGCCCGCCTCGGGATCGACGTAGCCATCACCGCATGCGAGGCGGTGCTCGAGCTCGATCAGGCATCCGAGCGTCGTGCCCGCGACGGCGCCTGCGAGGGCCACCGCGATGCGATGCGCGAGCTTCATGGGTTCGAGAGCAGCATACCGACGTTGTCGGATTCCTGGTTGCTCGTGACGAGATCGAGCACGCCGTCCTCGTTGAAGTCGCCCGCGCGCACCGCCGAGGGCAGCAGCCCCACCGGGTAGCTCGCGGACGGCGTCAGCGTGCCGGTACCGTCGCCGATCATGACGAGCACCGCGTTGTCCGCCTCGTCGGCGGTCGCGACGTCCATGAACCCGTCCATGTCGTAGTCGCCGCCGACCAGCGAGCGCGGGCCGATGCCCACCGCGACGTTGCTGTGCGGCACGTAGGTGCCGAAGCCGTCGTGCATGTACACCGTGACCGTCGCGTCCCAGGTGTTCGAGGCCACGAGATCGGGGTGCGTGTCCCCGTCGAGATCGATCGCACCGATGCCTTGCGTGCCGTTGCCGGTCGCGAGCGAGCCCGCGGTCGCGAACGTGCCGTCGCCGCGCCCCTGCCAGACGAACACCATCGCTGCGTCGTACACGGTCGCGGCCATGTCGAGCACGCCGTCGCCCGACATGTCCACGAGCACGAGCTCCCACGGGTTGCCGGGCAACGTGTGCGACTCGGCGAACTCGAAGATGCCGCCGCCTGCGTTGTGCAGCACTCGCACCGTGTAGTCGCCGCTGTTGGTGAGCACGAGATCGAGATCACCGTCGAGATCGATGTCGCCCGTCGCGGACATCACCGGGCTCGCACCGGTGGGCGCGCTCGACACGAGCGAGAAGTTCGCGGGCGCGTATGCGAGCAGCACGGACAGCGTCGACACGTTGCTGTTCACCGTCGCGAGATCGGGCAGGCCATTGTTGTCGAAGTCGCCGATGGTCACGCCGACGACGAAGTCGCCGCCCGCCGACCACGCTACGGGCGCGCGCAACGAGCCGGTGCCCGTGCCGAGCAGCACCGACGCGACGTTGTGCGGCTCCTGCTCGTAGGCGAAGTCGGAGTTGGGCACGACGACGTCCATGTGGCCGTCGAGATCGACGTCGGCGACCGCGATCGCACACGGGTCGATGTTCGAAGGGAACGCTGCCGCGGGCAGATAGCAGAGCTCGCCGGGATCGATCTTGCCGTTGCCGCAGGTCTCGTCCGCGGTGGGGAAGTCGGGCGGCGTCACGAACACGCCGCTCGTCTCGAACGGATCGTCGTCGTCGTCGTCGTCGTCGTCGTCCGGGCCGCTCAGGCTGTCGTCGAAGGGATCGCCGTTGCCGCCACCGTTGGTCTGCGACGTCGGTCCGTCGACCCCGAGCGAGGTACGACCACAGGCCACCAACAGCAACAATGGGCCCCAGGCGATCGGGCGCATCCCAGCTCCTAGACTCCCATCGTAGCAGAGCGCGCCGCGCCGTGCAGGGGCCGATCGAGTCGGATCGCGGGGCGAGCTTGCTATCATGCGATCGGAGTGGTCGACGAGCGCGGCGACGCGGGGCACGCAGCGACGATGGTCGGCGAAGGCGCGACCACGGTGCCGAAGCCGGGCGTCGTGTTCGCAGGTCGCTACGTCATCGAGCGCGCGCTCGGCCGCGGCGGCATGGGTGCCGTGTGGGCGGCCGTCGATCGCCAGCTCGGCGAGCCGGTCGCGCTGAAGATCCTCGATGGCACCGTCGCCGGCGATGCGGCCTCGGTCGAGCGCTTCCGTCGCGAGGTGCGGCTCGCTCGACGTGTGACGCATCGCAACGTCGCGCGCATCTTCGACATCGGCGAGCACCAAGGCACCTTCTATCTCACGATGGAGCTGGTCGTCGGCAAGAGCCTCGCCGACGTGCTCGCGGCGCGTACGCGACTCGAGGTCGGCGAAGCGATCGACATCGCGAAGCAGATCGCCGAGGGGCTCTCGGCTGCGCACGCAGTCGGTGTCGTGCATCGCGATCTCAAGCCCGGCAACGTGCTCATCGGCGCGTCGAAGTCGAGCACCGAGGCGACGCGCGTCGCGGTCACCGACTTCGGCATCGCGGTGGGGCTGGTCGACGACGTGCGGCTCACCCGTGATCACAATGCGCTGCTCGGGACGCCCGCGTACATGGCACCCGAGCAAGTGCGCGGTGGCACCGTCGATGCGCGCACGGACATCTACGCGCTCGGGCTCGTGCTGTACGAGATGCTCACCGGTGCGTTGCCGTTCGACGGCGACACCGCGCTGCAGCTCGCGGTCGCGCGACTCGATCGCGATCCACCCGATCTGCGCAGTGATGCGCGCGTGCCCGCGGCGCTCGCGGAGCTGGTGATGCAGTGTCTGCAGCGCGAGTCGGAGGGGCGGCCCGCTTCGGCCGAGGCCATCGCCCTTGCGCTCGCGGAGATCGATGCGCCGAGCACGGGCCGATCCACGTCGATGCAGACGCGCGTGCCGACGACGACCGCGGTCGCACCCACCACGCTCGCGCCCATGGCCAGCGCCGCGACGCTCGCCGTGCTGCCGCTGCGCTACCGCGGGCCCGCCGACGAGGCGTATCTCGCGGAGACACTCACCGACGAGCTCGTCGATCTGCTGTCCGCGACGCGCGGGCTCAAGGTGATGGCCAGCGGCGCGACCAGCAAGTACGCCGGCGATCGCGATCCCTTCACGGTGGGGCGCGAGCTCGGCGTCGACATCGTGGTCGACGGTACCGTGCAGCGTGGCGGCAGCAACATTCGCATCTCTGCGCGCTTGGTCGACGTCGCGAGCGGCTTCCAGACCTGGAACGGCCGCTTCGACGGCGAGCTGGCCGATGTGTTCGAGCTGCAGGATCTCATCGCGAAGAAGATCGCCGAGACGTTGCGCGTCGAGCTCGAGACCGATCGCCATCGCGGGGATGCACCGCCCGAGGCCATCGAGCTCTACATGCGCGCGCGCGCGTTGACGCGGCAGTCGTCGAAGCGCTTCGTCGACGTAATGGCGATCCTGCCGCTGTACGAGCAGTGCCTCGCGCTCGCGCCCGGCTTCGCGCCCGCGCTCGCGGGCCACGCGAGCATCGCGTTGCGTGCGTGGTTCCGACCCGAGGAGCGCGAGCGCCACGGTGAGCGCGAGACCGTCGCGCGCGCTGCGGTGGCGGCCGCCGTCGCCGGTGCCTCGCAGCTGGCCGAGACCCACCTCGCGCTCGCGCGCTTGGCCGTGCAAGACGGTCGCTTCCGCGACGCCGCGAACGCGCTGAGCGAGGCGCTGCGGATCGCACCGACGTATCCCGAGGCGCACGAGTACGCCGGCTCGCTCATGTGCGAAGCGGGGCAGCCCGAGCGCGGCATGAAGCACCTCGCGCTCGCGGTCGAGCTCGATCCGGCGGCGGGCCTCGGGCTGTTGGTCGCGGCGCGTCACTCCGCGCTGCAAGGCGATCGCGCGCAGGCCGAAGCTTTCCTCGCGCGGCTGCGCGCGAGCGACGTCTCGCCCGTCAACGGCCTACGCGTCACTGCGCTGCGCATCGCAGCGTGGTTCGACGACGACGCACGCATGCGCGAGCTGTTCGCCGATCCGACCACGCGCGTCGACGGTGGGCCGATGTTCGACACGATGCTCGCGGCGTACTTCGGCGAGACCTCGCCGGCGGAGGTGCTCGCGCTCACCGAGCAAGGGCTCGCGCGCGCCAATCCTCGCTTCCGCACGATGGTGCTGCAGTTCGCCACCGAGGCGAGCTGTCGCAACGATGCGCCGGACATCGGTTGGCAAGCGCTGGAACGCGCGGCGGACGACGTGCTCGTCGATCTGCACTGGCTCGATCGCTGCCCGCTGCTCGCACCGCTGCGTGCACGCCCCGAGTTCAAGGCGCTGCGCGAGAAGGTGAAGCAGCGCGCCGAAGCGATCTGGCAGGTGGGCTGACGTCAGCGCAGCGCTTCGAAGGCGAGCAAGCCGACCATCGCGAGCAAGGCGACGACGCACGCGAACAACAAGCGACGACGCGTGCGGTCGTGGCCGCCGTCGATCACCGGCTCGACCGCGGGTTGCGTCGACATGCCGAGCAAGAGCCCACCCGACGGAGCGACCGGCACACGCGGTGCGTCCGAAGCCGCACCGACCATCGCGCGCACGTCGATGAGGCCCGAGCCGGGCGTGCCTTCGTGGCCCGGCTCGCCCGTGCCCTGCGCTCGGCCACTCGCATCGAGCTGCTCGAGATCGAACAGCGCCGAGTCCATGTGGCGCTGACCCGCGAGGCCGGGCCCCTCGGGCTGCGGCGAGAAGTAGAGGCCGGATTCGTTGCGCACCGAGTCGCTCACCTTCGCAGTAGACACCGCAGAACGCGTCGGTTCCATCCTTCGATCGCAGGTCGCGAAACTTCTCGGCAATCGTGGCTGTGGATTGGGCGACCGTTCGATCGCCGCGCAGGTCCGTCTTCGGCACACACCGGAGCCGGTGTGCTGCTAGCGATCGCGTAGACGAGCGATCTCGGCGCGCGTGGCTCGCGGATCGTTGGTGAGCACGGCGTCGACGTCGATGCGCAGATGATGTGGAAGATGACGGTGCAGGCGCGGATCGAGCGGACACACGCGCTGGCCGCGAGCGTGGGCGCGCCGCACATATAGAGGATTGCAATACAGCCATGGCCACCACGGCCCGAGCATGTCCGTCTTCGAGGTACCGAACGGATCGCGGATGCCGATGTGGCCCGTGACGATCCCCGGTGCCTGTTCGTGGATGCGCTCGAGCAGCGGCAGCGACTCGGAGATCACCGCGGCGCGGCGCTCGCGGGCGCGCGCGCCGAGGATGTCGAGCAACCGTTGCAATCGCGCCGGTTCTTCGAAGCGCGGATCCTTGAGCTCGAGCACGAGCGGCACGTGATCGGGCGTGCGTGCGACGAGCTCCGCGAGTGTCGGCACACGCTCGTCGCAGTACCGCCCGTGTGCATCCGCGACGAGTCGAAGCTTGCCGATCTGCGACTGCGCGCAGTCGGTCACCATGCGCAGATCACCGGTCGTCCGCTGCAGCGAACGATCGTGCATGCACACGATCTCGCCGTCGCCACAGAACCACAGATCGGTCTCGAGCAGGTCGGCACCGTGCTCGAGCGCGAGCGCGAACGAGGCCGCGCTGTTCTCCGGCGCGAGATCGGAGGCACCGCGATGCGCCATGATCCACGGGCGCGGACGCCCGGGGATCTCGAGCGGCGGACGCGGCCCGTTCATGCGGGTATAGTGCGCCACAGGTGGCGATCCACAACCAGAGCTTCTTGCAGGCGTGTCGTGGTGAGCGTCCGGATCGCACACCGATCTGGGTGATGCGTCAGGCCGGGCGCTATCTGCCCGAGTATCGCGCGGTGCGAGCGAAGGTGAGCTTCGAAGAGCTGTGTCGCACGCCCGAGCTGTGTGCCGAAGTCACGCTCCAGCCGATCGATCGTTACGGTTTCGACGCCGCGATCCTGTTCAGCGACATCCTCACGGTGCTCGACGCCATCGGCGTCGATGTGGTGTTCGATCCCGCTCCGAAGATCGCGCAGCCGGTGCGCACCGCGGCCGAGGTCGGCGCGCTGCGCTGGGGCGCGGCCACCGATCACCTCGGCTACGTGTTCGAGGCCGTGCGCGCGTGCAAGCGTGCGCTGGCCGATCGCGTGCCGCTCATCGGCTTCTGCGGTGCGCCGATGACCACCGCGAGCTACATCATCGAAGGCGGTGGCTCGCGGGAGTTCGAGCACACCAAGACGATGGCGCTGGCCGAGCCTGCGCTCTTCGGCGGCATGCTCGAGCGGATCACCACCTTGCTCGTCGACTACCTCGGCGAGCAGGTGAAGGCGGGTGCGGACGCGCTGCAGATCTTCGAGAGCTGGGGCGCAGCGTTCGCGCCGGACGACTACCGCGAGCACGTGCTGCCGCACCTTCGTCGGCTCGTCGGCGAGGTGCGTCGCCACGGCGTGCCGGTGATCCTCTTCGTGCGCGGCAACGCGTCGCTGTTGCAGCTCACCAAGGATCTCGGCGCCGATGTGATCGGCATCGACTGGTCGATCGGGCTCGCCGACGCGATCGCGGTGGTCGGGCGCGACAAGGTCGTGCAGGGCAACCTCGATCCGATGGCACTGCGCGCGCCCGCCGACGTGCTCGCTGCGAAGGCACGAGCGATCGTCGCGGCCGGTCGCGCTGCGAAGGCGCACGTGTTCAACCTCGGTCACGGAATCTCGCGCCACACCGATCCCGCGCTCGTGCAACACCTCGTCGACGTGGTGCACGGCGAATGAGAGCGGCGCTCGTCGTCGTGCTCGCCGCGCTCGGGTGCCGACCCGCGCACGAAGAGTCGCTGCCTCCGGTCGAGCCGCCCGTTTTGCCGCTGACTCCGAGCAAGCACAAGGACGGCGAAGTGCTCGATGCCAACGTGCCGCTCGCCGACGGTGGTGTGCTCGCGCTGCCGAGCCTGCGCGGCAAAGTGGTGATCCTCGAGCTGTGCGACGCAGCGCATCGCGACGCATCGGCCGAGGCCGACTACACCGCGCTCGCGCAGTCGTCCGGTGACGCGCTCGCGATCGTGATGGTCGCGCTCGATCGCGACGGCTGGCACGACGACGCGCCTCCACACACGCTCGGTTGGGATCCGCAGGGTGCGCTCGCGGCCCGGTTGCGCGCGGCGACGCTACCCACCGTGCTCGTGCTCGATGCCCAGGGGCGCATCGCGTACCAGTACGGTGGCGCGCGTGCGAGCGGCCACGCGGACGTGCTCGCGACCGCGCAACGACTGCTGAGCAGTGGCACGCAGCAGCGTTGATTGCTAAGGTGCGGGGACATGCCTCGGGCGAGGTTGTTGCTCGGTTGTTTCGCGATCGTGGGTTGCTTCGCGGAGTCGAATGCACCGGCGCACACCGAGTCGTCGACGAGCGGCGACGCGGAGACCACCACGACGACGAGCGGCGACTCCACTGCGACCACCGGCACGACGTCGACGGTCGACACCACCGACGAAGGCGAGACGCGGGTCGACACCACCGACGGTGGTGAGTGTGGCGAAGGCGAGCGACCGACGCCGCCACTACCCGCGGAGTGGCAGGGGCCGTTCGTGCTGTTCCCCGGCGACGACGGCAACACGCCGCCGGAGTGTCCGGATGTGTTCGTGCCCGCGGCGCAAGACGTCGCGACGGTGGGGCCGCATGCGATGTGTCGCTGCGATTGCGCGCTCGGTTGTCTCGTCGACGTGCACGCAGAAGCGGACTGCAGCGATCCGGCGAGCAACTCGATCGAGCTGACGCCCGAGAACTGCACGCCGGGCGGCAGCTTCTACGCGGAGCACACCGGGCGCTCGGATGCGAAGGAGTGCACCGATCCCGACGCGACGCTCGGCGAGACGCAGTGGGCCGAGGCGATGCGAGTGTGTGGTGGCGATCAACAAGCGGCGTGCGTGCCGGTGCCGGCCGGCGCGATCGGCCCGTGCATCCGCGCGCCCGGTGAGCACGCGTGCCCCGACGGACTATCGCGTCAGATCATCAGCGCCGCCGATGCCGAGCTGGCGTGCGACACCTGCACGAGCTGCGTCGAGATCGCGGACCTGCTCTGCGCCGAGCTCGCGGTCGGAGTCCACACCAACGAACAGTGCACGTTCTCCAACGGATCGATCACCGCGGGCGGCTGCTACGGACCGAGCGCGCCCGCGCTGCGCCTCGAAGAATCGCTGCCGCCCGAGTGCGACCCCGCCACCGCGTTCGTGCAATCGCTGGTCGACGCGCAGACGTTCTGCTGCGTGCCGGACTAAGGCACGCGCGCGATCAGTGCGTCGAGGTGCTCGCCGACGAGCTGCCAGTCGGGGCGCAGCTCCAGCGCGCGCTCGAGGTGCTCGATGGCGCGCTCGAGATCGCCGTCGCGATTGCGCATCTGGTAGCAGAGCCCGAGATCGACGTGGGCCTCGGCCGACTCGCCGTCTTGCTTCACCACGAAGCGCAGCACGCTGATCGCTTCGTTGTACTGCCGCGCTTCGAAGAACGCGGTGGCGTAGGCGCGCAGGAGCTCGTGGTCGAACTCGCCGGAGTGCAGCGTGTCGGCCAGCTGCAGCCGCGCTTCGTCGTGCTCGCCGCGCACCAGCCAGCCGCGCGTGCGATCGAGCCCGGGCTGCCCCGGACGCACGAGTCGCTCGGATTGCTCGCTCACCCGCGCATGGCACTCCTCGCACGGCTTCGCCGGCGCCTTGTCGAGCGACGCGACCGTGGGGTCCTGTCGCATCACGCACTCGTCGTCGTCGTGATGATGCAGCCCGAAGGTGTGCCCGACCTCGTGCAGCACGAGCTTGTGCAAGCGGCGCTCGAGCTTCGCGCGCCCGTCGTCGTCGATGCGCGACAGCGACACGAGCGCGATGCGATCGGTCAGGCTCGCGAGCCCGAAGACGTACGGCTTCTCGACCTCGAAGATGTCGACGCCGGTGATGTCGAGCTCGACCAACGCTTCGGGATCGCGATCGCGAAAGAGGATGTCGAGCGCCTTGCGGGCGTCGAGCTGGCCGCGGTTCGCGTCCCATCCGCTCCACGCCGAGAGGAGATCGCGTCCGTCGCGGACCTCGCAGCGCACGGGGTAGGCCTTGAGCAGGCTGCGACATGCGGAGCGCAACCGGTCGTGTTGCACGGGCCCGAGCGCGCGCACCACCACGAGCGGGCGCGGCGTGCCGGCCGGCATCACCGCGTTGCCGAGCGTCGCGCCGCCCTGCGCCATGCGTGCCGTCTGAGCCGCCTGCGGCAGCAGCAGGAGCACGAGGGTGGCCACGAAGAGGCCGGCGATGGACCAAGCGCGACGCATGGATCTCGGATCCGCGATGACGTCGATGGCAGACGTCTCGCGGTGGTCGGGTCGGCTTCCAGCGTACGAGACGAGTGGTATCTACCCAAGCCCGAAATGTGCCGGTGCGGAGCCGCACGTCCGCAGATCGGCCGGTACGTCGTTCCCGTGGCCCAACCTTCGTTCGTTTCGCCCACACTTCGCTGCACTTCCCACTCGTGATGAGCGATTCGACGCCCACAGCGCCCGCGCCGCCCGCATCGGACAATGGCACCAAGCCGGCATCGCCCAGCGCTCCGCGCTCGGACATCTGGACGATCGGCGAGCTGCTGAAGTGGACGCAGCAGCGCTTCGCGAGCGCAGGCATCGCAGAGCCGCGCCTCGATGCCGAGCGTCTGCTCGCGCATGCGCTCGCGTGCACCCGCATCACGCTCTACACCGAGCACGATCGCCCGGTCGACGATGCTGCACGCGCACGCTTCCGCGAGCTCGTGCGTCGTCGGCTCGCGCGCGAGCCGGTCGCGTACATCGAGGGGCGGCGTGGATTCCATGCGCTCGGGCTCGAGCTCGAGGTCGATGCACGCGTGCTCGTGCCGCGACCCGAGACCGAGCACCTCGTCGATTGGATGCTCGAGGATCTGAAAGCGATCGACGCCGGCAGCGTGCTCGACGTCGGTACCGGTTCCGGTGCGATCGCGTTGGCGATGAAGCACGCGCGGCCCGAGCTCGAGGTCGTCGCGATCGATGTCTCCGCCGATGCGCTCGCGGTCGCCACCGCGAACGCGCAGCGGCTCGGGCTCGCGATCACGACGCTGTGCTCCGATCTGCTCGCCGAGCTGCCCAGCGGCGCGTTCGCAGCGATCGCCGCGAACCTGCCGTACATCCCCACCGCCGAGCTCGCCGAGCTCGAGCCCGAGGTGTCGCGCCACGAGCCCGCGCTCGCGCTCGATGGTGGCCCCGACGGATTGCGAGTGATCGAGCGCTTGCTCGCGCAGCTCGGCGATCGACTCGCCGAAGGCGGCGCGATCTATCTCGAGATCGGTGCGGGCCAGGCCGCCGCCGTGCTCGCGCTGCTCGAAGCCGCCGCGTTGCGCGGCGAGGTCCGCAGCGACTACGCCGGCGTCGCCCGGGTCGTCCGCGGGCGCCGTTAGCAGCCTCCTCGCCGAAAAGTTGGTGGCGCGGGCGGGCCGGCCTAGCGTGCGTCCATGCGCGCAGTGTTGCCCCTCGCGATCCTCCTCGGTGCCGGCTGCATGACCGGCGACGGCATGCAGACGAAGCTGCGCGACGCGACCACCGAGTACAACCGCTCGCTGCGTTGGCGCGATCTCGACATCGCCGCGACGTATCTGCCGGTCGAGTCGAAGCAAGCGTTCTTGCTCGCGCAAGAAGAGTTCATGGAAGAGCTCGTCGTCCTCGACTACGAGCTCACGCGTCTCGACCTCGACAAGACCACCGGCGTCGCGGCCTCGCGCGCGCAGATCTGGTGGCACACCGAGGACAGCACCGTCGTCGAGACCACGATGGTCGATCAGCTCTGGCAGTTCCACGAAGGCAAGTTCGTGTTGGTCGACGAGCGTCGCTCGAGCGGAACGCGCCTCGGCCTCTTCGCGGAGCTCGTCGAAGAAGAGCATCCATGGTTGCCGGGATTACAGCGCTATCGTCGGGACCACGAGGTCGGCAAGGACAACAAGCACAAGCACAAGCGCCAGAAGCCGAAGAAAGACCCCGGCGGACCGGTCGCCGCGCCGCCATCGTGGCCGGGGCCCGACGCGGATCTGGCCCAGGGGCCCAGCGAGCCCATGCCGCAGTAGGAATCGTTCCCACCTGCACGGCTGCATGGGTCGCACCGTGGGGGTATCGGCCCAAGCACGCGCGATCGTAAAGTGATCGGCGGTGGACGGACGGGGCCGTGCGGATCGATCGACCTCGCTCGGGCTTCGAGTGGCCCGCGGCGATCTCATCAGCGAGATCCGCAGCAACCAACGTCGCAAGGTGATCAAGCGCGCGGTGCAGCTCGCGATCTTGGCCGCGGTGTTGCTCGTCGCTGCGATCGCGCTCAAGCGCTTCGGCGACAAGCGCCAGGTCGAACAGTCGCTGCAGACTGCGCGCACACACGCGACCGGCGGCAACGCCAGCGATCTACGGCTCGCGGGCGACGTGCTCGATGCGTCGCTCGATCGCAATCCGCGTGACGACGCCACCTTGGCCGAACGGGCGCTGCTGCGCGCCCACCTGTGGGTCGAGTTCGGCGAGCGTCGCGATCAGGCCGACGAAGCGCTCGCGGCCGCGCCCGCCGGCCGCTCGGCGACGATCCTCGCGCGCGCGATCATGTCGTTCGGCGACGGCGATCACGAAGCCGCGAGCGCAGCGCTCGAAGAGGTCGGCGAGAGCTCCGATCCGATCGTCGCGGCCGAGACCGCGTGGCTCGGTGGGCAGATCGCGATCGCAGAGTCGCCCGACGACAAGGCGGTGCTGCAAGCGGCGCTCGAACGGATCGACGCCGCGCTCGCGCCCAATCCCGGGCTCGCGTCGCTGCGGCGCGTGCGAGCGCGGATCCTCTTGCAGCGCAGCGAGGCCGACGAAGCGTTGGCCGAGCTCGAGCGCGCACGCGAGCTCGCACGCTCGCACCTCGGGCTCGCGGCCGACGAGGCACTCTTCAACGCGGTGCTGCGCCGCGAGGCGAGCGGAGTCGCGAGCGTCGCCGATCAGCTGCTCGAGCAAGGTGATGCGCTGCCCGCCCGCGATCGCTACGACACGTTGCTCGCGCGCGGCGTCGTGCACGTGCGCAGCGGTGAGCTCGAGGCCGGGCTCGCGCGCATCGAAGAAGCGTGGGAAGGCTTGCCGCGCTGGGATCGCCTCGCCGTGCGGCTCGCCATCGAGACCGCGCTCGAGGCCAACGCGCCGGACCTCGCCGAGAAGTGGCTCGAAGGTGCCGACCTCCCCGAGAGCGAGATCGCGATCGATCGCGCGTGGGCCGTGCTCGATCGCTGCGAGGTGATGGACGCGCTCGCGCAGCTCGCCAAGCTGCCGCAGGAGCATCCGCGCGTCGCATACCTGCAGGCGCTCGCGCTCGTCGAGCAAGGACGCTGGCACGAGGCCGAGCCGTGGATCCGTCGCACCGAGGAGATGCTGCCCGGTCGCGTCGAGATCGAAGTGGCGCGCGCGCGCGTCGAGCTGCGCCTCGCCGACAAGGCGGTCGCGCTGCGCAAGCTCCGTGCGCTCGCCGAAGAAGAACCGTATGCACCGCGGGCGTGGACGGGCCTCGGCGAGGCCGAGCTCGCGGTGGCCGAGGGCGACGACATCCGCAAGGCTCGCGTCGCGCTCGAGCGTGCGGTCGAGCGCGAGCCGCATGCAGCCGAAGCGATGCTGTTGCTCGCCGACGTGTGGAACCGGCGGCGCAAGATCGATCCCGAAGGCGTGCGCACGGCCCAGGATCTGCTCGAGCGCGCGGTCGAGACCAACCCGCACCTGCCGCGCTACCGCGAGCAGCTCGCGTACTTCCTCGCCGACACCGCGCGGCCCGGACGCGCGCGCAAGCTGTTGGCCGAGCTCATCGACGAGCCCGGCATCGGCGGGCTCACGGTGATCCGCTACGTGCAGCTCTCCGCCGACGTCGGCGACAAGAAGGTCGAGTACGACAAGCTGCTCGAGCAGGCCAAAGAGCTGGGCATCGATCAACGCCAGCTCGATCGCGAGCGTGCGCGCATCGATCTCTTCGTGAAGGGCGAGCGCGACGACGTCGCGAAAGCGCAGAAGTTGCTGATGGTGCTCGTGCAGCAGGACGCCACCGACGTCGAGTCGCGCGTGCTGCTCTCCGAGACGTGGGCGCGCCAATACGATCGCAAGGAAGCCGAGCTCGTGATCCGGCGCGGCTTCCCGGTCACACCCGATGCGCAGCACGGGCGGCTCTACCTCGCGTGGGCCGACATCGAGTCGCGCATGGGCAAGCCCCGCATCGCAGCGCCGCGCGCACGCTCGGCATGGTTGCGCATGCTCGACGAAGATCGTCCGGCCGGCGAGCTGCTCATCGCGGCCGATCTCGCGACCAAGCTGTGGATCCGCCAGGACAACGAGCGCATCGCGTTGACGATCGCGCAGCAGCTCACCGGACGGTTGCCGCTGCACACCGAGTCGTGGACGATCCGCGCGCGCGTCGAGCTGTCGGCGAACGAGACCGGCGCCGCGCGACAGAGCGCCGAGAAAGCGCTCGATCTCGACCCCGACAATCCGCGTGCGCACGAGATCCGCGGGCACTGCCTGCTGCGCTTCGGGCAGAAGGACAAGGCGCGCCAGGCGTACGAGCGCGCGGTCGAGCTCGTGAAGGGCACGCGCCTCGAGAAGGACTACCGCGAGAACCTGCGTAGGCTTTGAGCCGCGTTTCGGGCTCGATTCTGGGAGCCCGCGAAACCGATCGCGCGCGAGCGTCACTGTGGGGCCATGGGTAACGTGGCGGCACGCGTGCGTCTGCTCTCCTCTTTCGTCGGCCTCGCGGTCGCGGCCGGGCCGATCGTCGGCTGCGCGCCGAGCAAGCGCGGCACCAAGCAGCCCGGCAACTTGCCGAGCGTCGCCGACGAGACCGGCCAGACGAAGTGCAAGGTCAACGCGAGCTCGAACAAGCCGCTCGTCGTCGAGTGGCCGGCGGCCGATCGCACGCAGGTCGAAGCGGGTGCCCGTCGCGGCATCGTGGCGGTGCGCTACGTCGGTTGCGAGATGGAGCTCTTGCCCGCGTGCGTGCTGCCCGGCACCTACGGCTACGTCGCGACCACGGCGAAGCGCGAGAACGTGAAGGTCACGTCGGCCGACGAGCTCTACGCGCACATGCCCGTCGGCGCGCTCAAGCTCGAAGCCGAGCTGCAGCGCCAAGGCGAGCTCAACGTCGACATGATGATCGTCGGGCGCAAGGACGCCGACAAGGTCGACTTCACGAGCGCCGATCTCGGCAATCAGTGCGCGCGTGCGACCCACGTCGTCAGCGGGCTCACCGTCGGCGCGTTCGAGTTCTACGCGGGCCGTGGGTTGAAAGCCGGCGCGGGCGTCGAGGTCGGCAACATCGGCGCGGGCGGATCGACGGCGCGCGATCGTTCGCTGCTCAGCTCCGACGGCGACATCGGATCGTGCACGGTCGCGACCTCGAACGACGCCGCGCCGCCCGGACAGTGCGGCGCGCTGTTGCGACTCGAGGTGGTGCCGATCGCGATCACCGGCGGCGCCGGTGGTGGTGGTGGTGGTGGCGACGTGATCGTCGCGCCGCCCAGCGGTGGGGGTGCACCGATCGACAACGGCAACGCAGTGATCGGCCGCGGAAAGATCAACGAGACGATCCGCAACGACGCGGACCTCTACCGTCGCTACAAGCGGGCGAAGAGCGTCATCACCGGTGGTGCCGTGATGACCGGTGTGGGTGGCCTCGGCCTCATCGTCGCGGGCGGCATCGCGGGCGTGGGCGGTGGCCTCGACGGCGAGGGTGCGGCCGCGATCTTCGGATTGTTCGGCGGCAGCGCGATCGTGGGCGTGGCACTGCTCGCCGCAGGTCTGCCGATGCGCAGCAAGGTGCGTCGCGATGCCGAAAGTCGCGCGCGCGGTGTCGCGCGCGTTCGTGTCCTGCCAGCGGCTGGTGGCATCTCGATCGCGTTCTGACGACTGCGGCCCCGATCCGGGGTATGATCTGCGGATATGCAGTCTCCCGCGAAACGGACGTTCGCGGACGCGCCGAAGATCGTCGCGAGTGCGGACTCGCAATCGATCGTCGCATGGCGGTGCTTTCTCATCGTCATCGTCCACCACCAACCGTCGGTGTCCGATGTCGAAGCGATGATCGCCGAGGTCGCGCGCTTGAAGAGCGAGGGCGTGCCGCACGTGGGGCTGATTCACGTTGCACGTCGCACTCCGAAGCTCGATCCGCCGCCCGAGCCGGTGCGCAACGCGTATCGCCGCTTGATGAACGACAAGAGCACGATCGTGCGCGCGTCGGCGGTGGTGGTCGAGCAAGAGGGCTTCTTCGGATCGGTCGTGCGATCCGTGGTCACATCACTGTCGGTGCTCGCGCGCCCGGTCTATCCGACGCGCGCGCTGCCCGACAAACCGACCGCCGCCGCATGGGTGCTCGCGCAGCTCGCCGAGCACGACACGGGCGAGCCGCCGGCCACTGCGTTCGAGCTGATCGACGCGATGGAGGCGGCGCTGGTGCTCTCGGACGGCGCCGGCGCAGCGTGATAGCCTGCTGCGCGTGATCCTCGTCTCCGGCACGAAGCGCAGCGGCACGTCGATGTGGATGCAGGTGCTCGCGGCGGCGGGGCTGCCGGTGCTCGGCAAGCAGTTCCCGCGCAACTGGGAGCACACCATCAAGCAGGCGAACCCCGACGGGTTCTACGAGTCGATGCTGCGCCACGGCATCTACTACCGCACCAACCCGCATCCGATGACCGGCAAGTACTTCTTGCCCGAGAACGTCGCGGGCTACGCGGTGAAGGTGTTCGTGCCGGGCGTGGTGCGATCGGAGCGTGCGTATATCGAGCGCTTGGTCGCCAACATCCGCGAGTGGCGCGAGTACGAGGCGTCGATCAATCGCTTGTATGCGATGGAGCGCGAGAAGGTGCTCGCGCAGAACCCCGAGGCGCCCGAGCCGGTGGCGTTCCCGGCGGCGTTCGAGTGGTGGATGGAGAACTTCGCGCTGTGCCGCGACATCAGCATCCGCAAGTATCCGGCGCGCTTGCAGAGCTACGATCAGGTGCTCGCGAATCCGGCGGAGCTGATTCCGAAGACGTTGGAGTGGATCGGTTATGGCGATGCGCAGGCCGCAGTCGCGGCGGTGAAGCCGGAGAACCGCACGATGGTGCGCCCCGAGTCGGACAGCGTCGATGCGAGCTACGCCAAGGTCTTCGACGATCTCTACGGTGCGATCGCGAGCGGCGAAGGCCTCACCGGTCCGCTCTTGTCGACGATGAACGCGACCAACAAAGCGCTGCTGCCCAAGCTCATCGAGCTCCAGACCGCGGTCGCGAAGTGGCAGATGAGCCAGCCGCGCTCGAGCAAGCCCGAAGACGTGTTCGGGCTGCCGGAGATGTGATCAGCCGCCGGTGAGATCCGGCGGTGAGTGGCCGCCGCAGCTGTCCACGAAGGCCTGCGCTTCGGTGGGGCAGGGGTCGTTCATCAGATCTTCGCACGGCGCTGCGATCACGCAGGTGTAGTAGTCCTCGGCCGCTGCGCCGCAGGGTCGCGTGTAGATCGCGGCGTAGAAGGCTCCGCACACGCAATCGTGTACCCACGCGTCGCGCATCGCGGCGTCGTCGGGGAAGCAGTCGACGAAGTGGTCGCCGTAGTCTTCGCACAACAGCGGCATCGGGGCGCCCATGCACAGATCGGGTGCGCTCGTCGTCGAGCTCGAGTCCGACGGCGGGAAGCCGGTCGAGCTCGTCGAGCTCCCGGTGTCGGTGCCGCTGCTCGACGTCGTCGCATCGCTGCTCGTGCCTGCAGTCGTCGTGCCCGCCTCCGCGAACGTCGTGGCGTCGTCGTCGTCGCTCGGACAACCGGCCATCGGCATCGCAGCGAGCGCGATCAGAAGCGAGAGGCCGTCGCGGACGTCCATCGCTGCGATCGTAGCTCAGCCCAGTCGCGCGCGCAGCTCGTCGAGCATCGGAGCTGCCGCTGCGATCACGGCGACGTGGGCGTCGTCGAGCCAGGCACGTAACGGTGGTCGGTCGCGTTCCGCGAGGGCCAGTCGAGGATGCCGCGCGAGGATCCGTTCGAGTCGCGGGGCGAGCTCGTCGAGCTCTGCGTACCACGAGGGCGCACCCGCATCGTGCAGGCGCTCGCGCACGCGGGTGATCATCGCACCGTGCTCTTCGAGCTCGACGTCCACGCGCAACGCCGCTCGGTAGTCGTCGACCAATGCGTCGTCGCTCGCGAGCACGCCGTCGAGCAGCAACTCGATCGCCAGGTGGCTCACCGCGAGCGACGGCCCGCGACCGACACCTTCGCGTTGCAGCGTCTCGCAGCCGTCGTGGCACAGGCGATGGAAGCTCGGACACCCATGGAACGCTTCATCGGTGCGGTGGTGGAACGCGACCCCGGCCGCCGTGATCGCATCGCGTGGCACGACGCGTCGCACGCCCGCCATGTGGGCGAAGTCCGGCAGCATCGCGCCGAGCACGAAGCGCGCGTCGCCGTTTTGCCAGCGCGCGGCGGCGGCGTGCCCGAGGAAGTTCATCAAGGATCCGACAGCACGACCGAGATCACGTCGTCGCCACCCGAGGCGACCAGCACGTCGGGCGCGCCGTCGCCGTCGAAGTCCGCGACCGCGATCGCGTTGGGCTGGTTGCCGACCGACAGCGTGCCGCCGTCGTCGAACGCACCCGCACCGTTGCCGACGAGCACGCTCACCGTCGCGTCCGCCACGTTCGCGACCAACAGATCGAGATCGTCGTCGGCATCGACATCGGCCGCCACGATCGTTCCCGGCTGATCGCCGACCACATACGGCACGCCTGCGCCGAAGCCACCGATGCCGTTGCCGAGCCCGATCGTCACCTGATCCGCGCTCTCGGTCACCGCCGCGACGTCGAGATCGCCGTCGCCGTTGAGATCCGCGAGCACGAGCGCCGAGCCGGTGCCGCCGACGACATACGACGACGGTCCGCCGAACATCCCCGAGCCGTTGCCACCGTTGAGCACCACGTCGCCACCGACCACGCTCGCGAGATCGAGGTTGGCGTCGCCGTTGACGTCGCCCGCCGTGACCGCGACCGGTGCGTCGCCGACCGCGAACGTGCTCTGCATGTCGAAGCCGGTGCCGTTGCCCAGCAACAGGCTCACGTCGTCGGTGCCGTTGTTCACGACCGCGACGTCGAGGTTCGTGTCTTCGTCGAAGTCGGCGACCGTGAAGCCGCGCGGGAGGTTGCCGACGTCGAAGGTGGTCTGCGCCGCGAAGGCACCACCGCCGGTGCCCGCGAGCAGCCCGACGTTGCCGCTGGTCTCGTTGACCACGATGATGTCGATGTCGGTGTCGCCGGTGACTTCGGCCAGCGCGATCGCAGCGGGATTGTTGCCCACCGGGTACACCGTCTCGAGCCCGACACCACCGCTGCCGTCGCCGGGATACACGCTCACGTCGTCGCTGCCACCGTTGGCCGCGACGAGATCGAGATCACCGTCGCCGTTGATGTCGCCGAGCACGACGCCGCGCGGTGCCATGCCGACGAGCACGTCGGTGCCGGGCACGAAGCACACTTCACCCGCGTCGACCGAGCCGTCACCGCACACGCCCGTGCCACCGCTCGAGCTCGACTCGCTGCCCGACTCGCTGCTCGCCGATCCGGTGGAACCGGTGTCGGCGCTGCCGCTCGACTCGGTCGAGGTCGTGCTCGTCGGCGAGGTGGTCATCGTCGTGCTGGTGCCGACGCTCG
>DASZPU010000176.1:0-7187 GCA_035550195.1 Nannocystaceae bacterium | reverse complement strand
CGCTCGTGCGGGCCGCGGGCAATCAGACCGAGGCCGCACGACTGCTCGGCATCTCGCGTCGCACGCTGGTGAAGCGGCTCGATCTCTACGATCTGCCGCGCCCGCGCAAGAAGTGAGGCATTCGCGCATCGCGGCCGCGCGTGCGCGTCGGTGCACGATGGGATGGTTTGCGATCCCGCGCGGATGCACGAGTTGTGCAGCGCCGTTTCGCGAATTCCGCGGGCGCATGGGCAGCTCCCGCGGTTGTGCACGATCGTGCGCAACGGCTGCGAACACGGGCGGATGCGCGTCGCAACGCGACCGCTAGCTTCGTACACATGGCGACACGCAAGCTGTTGGGTGGGGTGCTCGCGGTCCTCGGTGCGATCGCGGGCTGTGACGAGGGGCAAGACGATGGGCGCGACGTCGAGGTGCGCAGTGCCGGGCAAGGCTGGTTCCCGGTCGCGGGCGGCATGCAGCTGCTGCACTACGAGATCGTCGACGGCGTCGCGATCTTCGAAGGCGACGTCATCCTCGGCGAAGTCGCCGATTTTTCGGCGGTCGAGCTCGGTGAACGCGAGCCCGATCGCGGTGCCGCGGTGCCGAACATGCAGTGGCCGAACGCGACGCTGGTGTATGCGTTCGATGCGAACGTGCCGCAGTCGGTCCGGGATGCCGTGAAGACCGGCATGTCGACGCTGAACGCCCGCGCGGGCATCAGCTTCGTCGAGCGCACCAACGAGAAGGACTACGTGCACATCTATCGTGGCGATCCCGGCGTGTGCGCGTCGGAGCTCGGTCGACGCGGCGGCAAGCAGGGACTCTCGCTCGGCGAGGGTTGCGAGTTCGGGCGCCCGATCGTGCACGAGCTCTGTCACGCGCTCGGCCTCTACCACGAGCAGTCGCGCAGCGATCGCGACACCTACGTCGACGTGCACTGGCAGAACATCGTGCCGGGCAAGGAGCGACAGTTCCAGACCTTCATCGAGCGGAAGGAAGCCGGCGTCGATCTCGGCCAGTACGATTTCGATTCGATCATGCACTACCCCGGCAACGCGTTCGCGAAGGCCGAGGGGCTCTACACGATCACGCACAAAGACGGTACGCCGGTCGCGTACAACACGTCGCTCTCGGCGGGCGACGTGTCGGCTCTGCAGGCGCTCTACGTCGCGGGCCCGTGGCAGTGCGGCAATGGGATCATCGAAGCCACGGAACAGTGCGACTTCGGGGCCGGCAACGACGGCGCGACCATGTATCGCGGCGGCGACGGCTCGAGCTGCGGCGACGACTGGCAGGAGGTCTGCGATGCCGGCTGCGGCACGTGGCGCACGCTCGACAACAAGGGCCTCGAGTGGGACTGCGACGTGCACGACTGGTGCGACGAAGGTCTCGACTGCTGGATGTCCTCGACCGACGGCGGCTGCGTGTGCACGGCACGTTGCGGCAACGGTTGGGTCGAGGAGGGCGAGGCCTGCGACTACGGCGAGGGCAATCGCGTCTCGACGATCTACGCGGGCGGCGACGGCTCGAGCTGCGGCTGGGATCAGCAGGCGGTGTGTACGGCCGGCTGCGCCGCCGAGCTCACGCGCGAGAACGGCGGGCTCACCGATTGCGATGCCGGCGAAGACTGCAGCGTGGGCTTCGACTGCTGGATGGGTTGGGATGGAGCGTGCACGTGCACGCAGTGATTGAACCGACGCGCGCGCTCCGGCAGGCTGGATGACGATGGGCGGCGAGTCGATCACACGACCGGCGGCGGTGCTGCCCGAGTCGCCACCGTCCGCGAGCGCGCCGTTCGTGCCCGCCACGACGCGGCAGCCGGGCACGCAGCTCGGCCGCTTCGTCGTGCTCGACGTGCTCGGCAAGGGCGGGATGGGTGTCGTGTATCTCGCCTACGATCCCGAGCTCGAGCGCAAGGTCGCGCTCAAGCTCGTGCGTGCGCAGCGATCGGATCACGGGCCCACGAATGCGCAAGCGCGGCTGTTGCGAGAGGCCCAAGCGCTCGCGCAGCTGCGCCATCCCAACGTCGTCGGCGTGTACGACGTCGGCACGCTCGACGACGAAGTCTTCATCGCGATGGAGTACGTGCCGGGGCGGACGCTGCGGCAGTGGATCGATCAGACCAATCCGGACTGGCGCGAGATCCTGCGCGTGATGATCGGTGCGGGGCGCGGGCTCGCGGCTGCGCACGCGCGTGGGCTCGTGCATCGCGACGTGAAGCCCGCGAACATCGTCGTCGAAGACGGCGGCAACGCGCGTGTGCTCGACTTCGGGCTCGCGCGCACGCGACAACGCGACGACGACGACACGCCGAGCCTCGAGGCCGCGACGCCGTCGGGCAAGCTGCGCGAGGCGCTGACGCAGGCGGGCGCGGTGATGGGCACGCCCGCATACATGGCGCCCGAGCAGCACACCGGCGACGCGATCGGTCCGGCCACCGATCAGTACGGGTTCTGCGTGACGCTCTTCGAAGCATTGTACGGGCGCCATCCGTTGCCCGGACGCAATGCGGCCGAGCTCGCGCAAGCCGCCTTCGCGGCGCGCTTCCTGTCGCCGCCGCGACGCACGAAGGTGCCGCGTCGCGTGCATCGCTTGATGCTGCGTGGGCTCGCGCCGTCGGCCGCCGATCGCTACGCCGACATGAATGCGTTGTGCGACGCGCTCGCCGACGATCCCGAAGCGGCGCGCCGGCGCTGGCTCGGCGGTGGCCTGGCCGCGGCTGCGGTCGCGACCGCGGCGATCGTGTCCTATCGCGCGTGGGCGGAAGGTCCCGGTCCGTGCGACGCCGCGCAGGCGCTCGGCGATCACTGGAACGACGCGAGACGAGGCGAGCTCGCCGCTGCGCTCACGGCCGTCGATCGTCCCTTCGTGGCGACGACGGCGGCACGCGTCGAGACGATCGTCGATGCCTGGGCCGCGCGCTGGACCGCGCAGTGGCGCGAGGCTTGCGAAGCGACCCACGTGCGCCACGAGCAGACGATGGCCGTGCTCGCGCTGCGCGAGGCGTGCCTCGAGCGGCGCGCGTCGGAGCTCGATGCACTGCTCGGTGTGCTCGCGACCGCGGATGTCGACGTGGTCGCAGAGGCGGTGGAAGCCACGCGCGAGCTCGGCGATCCCCAGTCGTGTGCCGACACCGTCGCGTTGGGATCGAGCGCGCCGTTGCCCGACGATCCCCAGAGCCGTGCGGCGTTGTCCGAGCTGCAGGCCCAGATCGATCGCGCGCGTGCGCTCAGGGCTGCGAATCGCTTCGACGAAGGCCTGGCGATCGCCGAGCCGCTCGCGCAACGCGTCGCGGCGCTCGGTCACTTGCCGACCGAAGCGGATGCCATGCTCGCGCTCGGCGAGCTGCAGGCGGGCGCCGGTGCGCCGAACGAAGCGCTCGCGAGCTACGAGCGTGCGGTGTGGGCCGCCGAAGCCGGGCGTGTCGATGCGGTGGCGGCACGCGGCTGGCTCGCGATCCTCGGCGTCACCGGGGTGACGCTCTCGCGCCACGACGATGCCGAGCGCGCGGCGGTGCGTGCCGATGCCGCGATCCTGCGTGCGGGCGAGGATCCGCGCTCGCGTGCGAGCTGGCACCACTCGCTGGCATCGCTCGCGGAGGATCGCGGCGACTTCGCGCGCGCGCGCGAGCACTTCGAACAGGCGCTGGCGATCCGCGAGGAGACGCTCGCGCCCGACGACGCCGACATCGCCGGCACCGAGATGGGGCTGGGCAACGTGCTGCACGAGCTCGGCGACAGCGAAGGCGCGCGCGTGCACTACCAGCGTGCGCTCGACATCTTCGAGCGCGGGCTCGGGCCCGATCATCCCGATCTCGGGCTCGCAATGTCGAACCTCGCGAACCTCGACTACGGGCTCGGTCGCTTCGACGACGCGCTCGCGGGGTATCGCGCGACGCTCGAGCTGTGGGAGCGCGTGCTCGGGCCCGATCATCCCGACAACGCGATCATCTTGAACAACCTCGGCAACGTGGTGGCCGATCTCGGTCGCGCCGACGAAGCGATCACGTACTACCAACGCGCGCTCGCGCTGTGGGAGGACGCGTACGGGCCCGATCATCCCAACGTCGCGAGCGCGTACGGCAACCTCGGGCTCATGTATCGCGACGCGGGGCGGCTCGGCGACGCGCAGCTGGCCCACGAGCGCGAGCTCGCGATCCGGCAGAAGGTGCATCCCGAGGGACACGACAGCGTCGCGAAGGCGCTCGGCAACCTCGCGATGCTCGCGAGCACGGAGGGCCGGCTCGACGATGCGCTCGCGCTGCACGGGCGCGCATTGACGATGCGCAAGTCGCTGCGCGAGGTCGACCCGGCGTCCATCGCGTTCTCCGAGGCCGGCATCGGCACGGTGCTGCGCAAGCTCGGGCGCGATGCCGAAGCGCTCGAACGCTTCGAGGCGGCGCGCGCGACGTGGGCGAAGCAGCTCGGCGACGATCATCCGCTGGTCGCACAGGCGCGGCTCGACATCGGACGCTCGCTGTACGCGCTCGGTCGCACCGACGAGGCGCTGCCGCACCTCGAGCACGCGCATGCGGTTCGCACCGCGCGTGCGCAACCCGAGGGCCTCCGCGGCGAGACCGCCTTCGCGCTCGCGCTCGCGCTGTGGGACCAAGGCAAGGAGCGTCCGCGTGCGCTTCGGCTCGCGCGCGAGGCCGAGACGCTCGCGGCGTCGACACGCAACGGCGACGCCGCGTTGCTCGTCGACGTGAAGGCGTGGTTGGCGAAGCGTTGATCAGCGGCGCGCGAGCGTGAACCACAGCGCCGCGTCGAGCCCGAGCATGAGCTCGGCACCGCCGAGGCGCGCGATCGATCGCGGTGGATCGTCGCCTTCGAGCAGGCGCACGTTGGCCATGCCGCCGCTGGTCAGTGCGGAGAGCTGCAACAGCGCGCGCATGCCCAGGCGCAGCGCGACCGGGCTCTGCTCGTGCTTCCGCCAGTACCAACCCGGCGACGCGGACACGATCGCACCGATCATCGGCGTCGCGCGCTGTCCGTTGGCCTCGCGCACCGTCTTCGCGCTGCCGCGATCGGTGACGAGCCACGGCTCGATGACCAACGCGCCGGCGAGTCGCAGCTCGAACGCGGCGCGGCGCAACACGTAGCCGCTGCCGATCGTCACCGCGGTGCGATGGATGCGAGCGCCGTCCAGCTGACGCGTCGCGTAGCGAGCACCGACCGAGAGCAGCACGCCGATCGGCGCGCGCACGTCGAGGTCGAGACCACCGTTGCCCTGCGAGGTCGCGATGCCGTGGGGACCGAGGCCGACGAGCAGGCCTCCGTACGGCACGAGCCCGAGCTCCCAGCGTCGCACCGGCGAGGGTGGTTGCGGCGGCGTGGTGTCGACCGGCGTGCGCACCGTCGGCTCGGCGGCGACGGGCGGCGGCGCGGTGGGCTCGGGCTGCGCGGGCTCGACGGGCTCCGGCGCTGCGGCGGGGATCTCCGCGTCGGTGCGCGTGGGTTCGATGCGTTCCTCGCGGATCGCCGCGATCGTGTTCGCGAGCGTGGTCGCGATCGAGTGCACGCGATCGACCTCGTCGACGGTGAAGGTGCGCTCGAACGATCGTCCGTCCTCGAGGATCACGACGAGCCGCTCCTCGTTCGCGACGCCGGTGGGCACGAGCTCGGCGTAGAGCAGGTCGTGGCCGCGCAGCGCATCGAGCACGGCGGCGCGATGCGGATGCACCGACACGGTGGGCAAGCGGTTCGCGAGCGCGTCGCGCAGCGGCTCGAGATCCGCCGCCGGCACGTGCAACACGAGCGGTTGGATCGCGCTGGGCGCTGCGCGCTGCGGCACGACGTCGGGCGGCGCGCTCGGGGCACTCAGCAACAGCGAGATCGCGAGCGCGAGATACATCGGGAGATCAGGGGCAGCCGCCCTGAGTTTGACAGCACGCGAGCTCCGGTGTGAAGCAGCAGGGATCCTCGTCGTCGTACTCGACGCAGCATCCCGCGTGCGGGTTCTCGTCGCAGCAGATCGACTCGGGGTCGAGACAGCAGGGACCGAATGGGTCGTAGCAGCAGGGATGCTCGGGATCGAGGCAGCAGATGTCGTAGGGACTGCAGCAGGCTTCGTCGCCCTCGACGTCGTAGGGGCAGCAGAGCTTGCCGGCATCGTCGCCGCAGCAGACGTCCTGCGGGCGATCCGGCGAGCAGCACCACGGGTGATCGGGGTCGAGGCAACACGCCGGATCGCCGGGGTAGATGCAGCACGCGCCGCTCTCGTCGTCGAAACAGCACCACGAGTCCCGGGCCTGATCGCAGCACCAGGGATTGTCGGGGCTGTCGATGCAGCAGCCCGGCGCGCCGGGAGCGTTGCAGCAGCCAGTACCGCGCGGGTCCTCGCAGCACGCGTCGCTCACGATCATGCACAACGCCGCGACGTCGATCGTGGTGGTTCCGCTCTCCGAGCCGCTCGACGTGGCACCGCCGCGATCGAGATCGAGATCGTGCACCCGGCACGCGAACAGCAGCGCGAGCCAAACGCTCGCGCGCCTCACTTGCCCTCGAGGCCGCGCCGCGCCGCGGCTTGGTACGCGCCCGACGGGAACTCGTCGAGATAGCGCTGCCAACAGCTCGCGCGCGCGTCCGGTTGTGCATGACGGCACAGCCCCGCGCGCGCGTCGTCGGCGAAGCGTCCGCGCGGGAAGCGTTGGAGGTACGCACGCCACAGCTTCGTCTGCTCGCCGATGATGCCGCGGCGATGGGCGATGGTGAAGCGATCGCCGTAGGCGAGCTCGACCAGGCGATGTCGCCCGCCGATCGCGACGAGCTTCGCGAGCAGCTCGTCGGCGCGCTGCAGCTCGCCGCGTCCGAGCGCCGCCTCGGCTTCGTCCGCGAGCGCACGCAGGCGCTCCTCGATGTTCGAACGCTTGACGCGGGGCGGCTCCTCGAGCGGCGCCGGTGCGATCGCACCACCGCTCGTGTCCGCAGCGTCGAGCTGCGCGGGCACGTCGGGCGGCGATGGCTGGGCACGCGTCCGCTTCGACTCGGCCTCGTGCTCCGTCGAGCCCTCGGCCACGCCGCCGCCACCGAGCGACATCGCGGCCTGCGAGACGTTTTGTCGCGCGTTGCGCTCGGCGATCCACGACAACCCACCGATCACGAGCAGCGCGCTCGCGGCCGCGAGCAACACGATCCCCACGGTGCCGGCGAAGCGCGAGCTCGCCGTGCGCCGCATCGTGGGCAGACCTTCGGCATCGCGCTCTTCGA
>DASZPU010000175.1:0-9967 GCA_035550195.1 Nannocystaceae bacterium | reverse complement strand
TTGACGGGCGATCTGATGGGCCATCACGCATGACGACGCTCGCCGCCCCTTACGACCTGCTCGGCCCGCTGCCGAGCGGGACCACGCTGCTCGAGGCCAGCGCGGGCACCGGCAAGACCCACGCGATCGCGACGTTGTTCGTGCGCCTCTTGCTCGAGCAGAAGCTCGGCGTCGACGAGATCCTCGTCGTGACGTTCACCGAGGCCGCTGCCGCGGAGCTGCGCGACCGCGTGCGCGCGCGTGTGCGTGCGGCCCTCGATGCACTGGAACCACCCGTGCTCGACCCGGCCGGGTCGGAGGGTGCGCGCGACGTCGACCCCGACCTCGCGCGCTTCTTCGCCGGCCGCACCGCGCATCGCCAAGAGGACCTGCTGCGTCTCGTCACCGCGCTGCGCAGCTTCGACCTCGCACCGATCTCCACCATCCACGGCTTCTGTCAACGCGTGCTGCAGCACAACGCGTTCGAGACCGGCGTGCCGCTGCACTCCCAGCTGGTGGTCGACGAGACGCCGCTCGTCGACACCGCGGTGCGCGACTTCTGGGCGCAGCAGCTCTACCACGCCGATCCGCGCTTCGTCGGACACCTGCTGCAGAACCGTGCGGTGCCGTCGCGCTTGCTCAAGCTCGCGCGCACCGTCGCCGCGCGCCCCGATCTGCCGTTGCGACCGGCCCGCACGATCGCCGACGACGATCCCGATGTCGACGCCTACGTGCATGCGTACCGCGAGGTGCGAGCGCTGTGGCACGAGCACAAGCACGAGGTGCAGGCGCTCATGCTGGGCAGCAAGGTCCTGCACAAGACCCACTACGATCCCGAGCAGATGCCGGGGTGGTTCTCGGCGATGGACGCATTCTTGCGCGAGGCCGAACCGGGTGCGCTGTTGCAGTTCGCGGGGCTCGGGCGCTTCACCACCGAGACCATCACACAGCGCTCGAGCGCCGAGGCCCGCAAGCGTGGGTTCGTGCCCAAGCACGTGTTCTTCGATGCGTGCTCCGAGCTCGAACGCACCCGGCTCCCGCTCGCGCGCAACCACGATCAGCGCCTGCTCGCGTTCAAGATCGAGCTCGCGAAGTTCGTGCGCCGTGAGCTGCCCAAGCGCAAGCGCGCCGCGGGCCAGCAATCGTTCGACGACTTGCTGCTGCAGCTCGACGGTGCGCTGCGCAGCAAGACCGGCAAGCGCCTCGCGGAGCTCATCCGTCGTCGCCACAAGGCCGCGCTCATCGACGAGTTCCAGGACACCGATCCGATCCAGTACCGCATCTTTCGCACGCTCTTCGGCGCACGCGATCGCACGCTCTTGCTCATCGGCGATCCGAAGCAGGCGATCTACGGCTTCCGCGGCGCCGACGTGTTCGCGTACCTCGAGGCCGCGCGCACCGCCGGGAAGCGGCGCATCACCATGCGCCACAACTGGCGCTCCGATCCCGCGCTGCTGGTCGCGATCGATCGGCTCTTCGCGGTGGACAAGCCGTTCTTGCTCGACGAGATCGAGCTGCCCGCAGTGCTGCCGCGCCCCGGTGCAGTGCCGCGGCTGTTGTCGAACGGCGCGCCGCTGCCCGCGATGTCCTTCGCATTCCTCTCGCGCACCGGCGCACAGCTCAAAGGCCGCCACATCCTCAAGGAGTGGGCCGAAGAGGCGATCCCCGAGCGCGTCGCCGACGACATCGCCGCGTTGCTCGCGAGCGACGCGACGATCGACGGTCGGCCCGTGCACGCGGGCGACATCGCGGTGCTCACCCGCAAGAACCAGCAGGCGCTGCAGGTGCAGGAGTCGCTGCGTCGTCGCGCGATTCCCAGCGTGGTGTACGGCGACTCCACGGTGTTCGAGACGAAGGAAGCCGGCGAGCTCGCGCGCGTGCTCGCAGCGGCGGCCGAGCCCAGTCACTATGGCTTGCTCGAGTCTGCGCTCGCCACCGAGCTCGTCGGGGTCGGGGCCGACACGCTCGCGGCGCTCGGCGAGGACGACGAGCGCTGGGAGCACTGGGTCGAGTGCTTCCGCCGGCTGCACGATCTGTGGAACACGCGGGGCTTCATCCAGGCCTTCCGCGCGCTGTTGCAGCTCACCGGTGCGCAGGCGCGCTTGCTCGCGACCACCAACGGCGAGCGCAGCATGACCAACTTGCTGCACCTCGCCGAGCTCCTGCACGCGGAGTCGAGCAACGCACACCTCGGCCCCGCGGGGTTGTTGCGCTGGCTCGACGAGCAACGGCGCCTGAAGAACCCGATGATCGAGACGTTCAAGCTGAGGCTCGAGCGCGACGAGCGAGCGGTGCAGCTGGTCACGATCCATCGCAGCAAGGGGCTCGAGTATCCGATCGTGTACGTGCCGTACGCGTGGGACGGCGAGGACCTGCGCATCGACGAAAAAGAAGAGCTGCTCTACCACGACCCCGACGCTGGGCTCGCCACCGTGCTCGATCTGCGGCGCCCCGACGATCCCGCGAAGCGCGAGGCGATCGATCACGCGCGCCGCGAGCACGATGCCGAAGCGTTGCGACTGCTCTACGTCGCGGTCACGCGCGCACGCCATCGCTGCGTGCTGGTGTGGACGGCGAGCACGCGCGCGTATCTCAGCGCGCTCGGGTGGTTGTTGTGGCGCGGCAACACCGGGCGCGTGCACGATGCCGCGGATCCCGACATGCTCGAGCACATCCGCGAACGCGGCGAAGGTGCGTGGACGGTCGATCTGCTGTCGCCGGCGCTGTCACCCGCCGGTCCTGCGCGCGCCACGGACGACGCGATCGGCCCGCTCGCACATCGCCGGCCACGCGCCGCGGTCGATCGGCTGTGGCGCACGTCCAGCTTCTCGAACATGGCCTCGGCGCAGGCGCTCGCGGGGCCGCTGTTCGGCCCCGAAGGCGGTCGCTTCACCGACTTCGCGGACGTGCGCGCGCACGACGAAGCGCTCGAGCACGCCGACGTCGCCGAGTGGTCCGCACCGCGTGCGCACGCCGGCCCCACCGTGCCGCTCGCGACGTTTCCCCGCGGCGTGCGAGCCGGCAACTTCTTCCACGATCTGCTCGAGCACCTCGAGTTCGACGGCCCGCCCGAAGCCCACCACGCGCTGGCGGTGGAGAAGCTGCGCGCGCATGGATACGACGCGCGCGAGTGGACGGCCACGGTCGACGACGCGCTCGCGGCGATCCTCGCGACGCCGCTCGTGCCCGAGCACGCGCCCGCGCTGACGCTCGCGAATATCCCCAAGCGCGCACGGCTCGACGAGCTCGAGTTCATCCTGCCCGTCGCCGGCGCCGACACTGCGCTCGGCCGCCGCGCGATCGCCCAGGTGCTGCGCGATCACCCGCAAGGCCTGCCGCTCGCCTACGCCGAGCGCGTCGCCCAGCTGGGCTTCTCGCCGTTGCGCGGCTTCCTCAAGGGCTTCATCGACATGGCCTTCGTGCACGAGGGTCGCTGGTACGTCGTCGACTACAAGACCAACCACCTCGGCGACAACCCGTCCGACTACCGCCACGACCGTCTCGCCGAAGCGATGGCCGACGATCACTACGTGCTGCAGTACCACCTCTACACGGTGGCGCTGTGCCGCTTCCTCGCGCTGCGACAGCCGGGCTTCGACTACGAGCGTGACTTCGGCGGCGTGCTCTACCTCTTCTTGCGCGGGATGGCGCCGCACCACGGCGACGTCGGCATCTGGCGCGAGCGTCCGCCGTGGGCACGCATCGCTGCGCTGTCGCGATTGCTCTCGCGCGAGGCCGGAGGTGCACGATGACCGACGCGATCGCACGGCTCGCGGAGGCCGGCGTGCTCGCGCCGCTCGATCTCCACTTCGCGCGGATGCTCGCCTCGCTCGATCGCAGCGCCTCCCCGGAGGTGATCATGGGCGGGGCGTGGGCCAGCCGCTCGGTCGCATTCGGCCACGTGTGCGCCGACCTCCGTCGCATCCTCGCGCGTACGCTCGTCGACGCCGACGGCGTACCGATCGCGGGCATCGAGCTGCCGCCGTTGTTCCGCTGGGTGATGGCGCTCGGCGAAGGCAGCAAGCTCGTCGGTGATGGTCGCGAGCACACTCCGCTCGTGTTCGACGGCGGCGCGCGCCTCTATCTGTGGCGGTACTTCCGCTACCAACGCGAGCTCGCCGACGCGCTCGCGAAGAAGGCCGCGCGCGTCGACGATCTCGATCCCGCGTTCCTGCGCCCGCTGCTCGATCGGCTCTTCGCCACGAGGGGCCCGCTCGCCCCCGACGCACGTCAACGCGAAGCAGCCGCGGTCGCAGCGATGCGCGGGCTCACCGTGCTCTCGGGTGGCCCCGGCACCGGCAAGACCACCACCGTCGTGCGCATGTTGGCGCTCTTGCAATCGATCGCGCTCGCGCAGACCGGCACGCCGCTGCGCATCGCCCTGCTCTCGCCCACCGGCAAGGCCGCGGCGCGCATGGTCGAGACCATCGGTGCACACGTCGACGCGCTCGACTGCGACGAGGCCACGCGTGGAGCGATCCCCCGCACCGCGTCGACGATCCATCGCTTCCTCGGCTATCGCCCGCCCACGCCGACGCGCTTCACCCACCACGCGGGCTTGCCGGTCGCCGCCGACGTCGTGCTGGTCGACGAGGCCTCGATGGTGGACCTCGCGTTGCTCGCGAAGCTGGTCGACGCGGTGCCCGAGCACGCCCGCATCGTGCTGGTGGGCGACAAGGATCAGCTCGCCAGCGTCGAGGCCGGTGCGATCCTCGGTGACATCTGCAACGCGGGCGCGCGCGAGCGCAGCGGACGATCGTCGGCGTTCGTGCAACGGCTCGCGGCCGTCGGCAGCGACGCACCTGTCGACGAGCGCGCACCACCGGTCGCCGATTGCGTCGTCGAGCTCGCGCACAACTATCGCTTCGGCAGCCAGAGCAGCATCGGCGGGCTCGCGGCGGCGATCAAAGCCGGGCGCAGCGACGAGGCGCTCGCACGCCTGCGCGCGGCGAAGGACGACCCCTACGGCGAGCTGCGCATGATGCCGCTCGGCGATCCCGAGGCGCTGCCGCAGGTGCTGCGCCAGAGCGTGATCGAGGGCTATCGCGACTACCTGCGCGCCGAAGATCCCGAGACGCGGCTCGCGAAGCTGGGCGAGTTCCGCTTGCTGTCACCGCATCGTCGCGGCGCATTCGGGATCGAGCGCATCAACCAAGTGGTCGAGCGCGTGCTCGCCGAAGCCGGGTTGCTCTCGCCCGAGGGCGAGTACTACGACGGCCGTCCGATCCTCGTCACCAGCAACGACTACCAGCTGCAGCTCTTCAACGGCGATGTCGGCGTGTTGTGCACCGACGGCGACAATCGACTGCGGGCATGGTTCGGCACACCCGGCACCGCGCTGCGATCGTTCGCGCCCGCGCGCCTGCCCGCGGTCGAGACCGTCTACGCGATGACGGTGCACAAGAGTCAGGGCTCGGAGTTCGATCGCGTCGCGCTGCTCGTGCCCCCACAGCTCTCGCCCATCCTCACGCGCGAGCTGCTCTACACCGGGCTCACGCGTGCGCGTCGCGAGGTGCTGCTGTTCGGCGCGCCCGAGATCGTCGCCGAGGCGATCGACCGACGCATCGAGCGCGCATCGGGCCTCCGCGATGCGCTCTATCCCGGCGGCTGGGGCGATGGCGGCGCCTGAGCGCACCGCATATCGAGCCCGACGTGGCTCGGCCACGGCGGACAGCGAGCGCGACTGATCGCCTCAGGAAGAGCGCCAGAGGGCGCGACCAAAGCAAACCTTCTGTGCTCTAATCCTGTTCGCGCTCGTGCTGCAGCTGTTCGCCGTCGCTTGCATGCTCGCGGCCGTCCCCGCGCCGCCGCCTGGCGATTCCGCGAGCACGGGTCCCGCGCCCGTCGTCGTCGACGACGAAGCGCTCGCCGACGACGAGGATCACGGCGACGCGCCGGTCATCGGCAAGGCTCCGTCACCGCCGACCCCCGACGAGCTCGCGAGCGTGACGCCACCGGCGGATGCGGAGCCCGAGCGACCGCAGCTGTCGTGGCCCCAATCGCTCACGCCCGACACCGGTCCGCCGGTCGCGAGCGAAGATCGTCCGCTCTACGCGATCAAGGCGTTGGTCGGACTCGTCGCGCTCCTGGTGCTCGCATATCTGGGCGGACATCCGTGGGTGCAGCGACTCGAGCGTCGGCTCGGCATCTCGCGCGTGGTCGCGGCCGGGTTCCCGTTCCTGCTGCTCGGCATGCTCGCGCATCGCACCGATGTGCTCAGCGACGCAGTGCTCGATCACCTGCGCCCGGTGCTCCACCTCGCGCTCGGGTGGATCGGCCTCGTGATCGGCATGCGCATCGAGCTCGGCAAGCTGAGCGAGCTCCCGCGCGGCGCGGTGACGATCGTCGGCGTCGGCACCGGCATACCGCTCGTGGCGATCCTCGCCGGCTGCGCGACCGTGCTGCTCGGTGCACGCGCGCTGATGGGCGAGCCGTTCCTCGACACCACCATCGTGCGCGACGCGTTGATCCTCGGCGCCGCCGGAGCGATCGCAGCCGACACGGAGACGCTGCGCTACGGGGCGCGCAAGGCCAGCCCGGAGTCGCGTCGTCGACTCGTGTTGCTCGCGAACCTCGACGAGCTCGCCGCGCTGGTCGGGCTCGCGTTCCTCAACGCCTACTTCCGCCCCACCGGTGTCTCGGTCACGTGGCAGCTGCCCAACACCGCGTGGCTGTTCGTCACGTGCGGGCTCGGACTGGTGGTGGGCGTGGTGATCTACGCGATCGCGCGATTGCCCGCGACGCGCACCGAGTCGGTCGCGCTCCTGCTCGGCTCCGTCGCGTTCACGTCCGGCATCGCGAGCGAGCTGCACCTCTCGCCGCTGGTCGTCTGCTTCATCGTGGGGCTGCTGCTCACCAACTTCCCCGGCGACTACAAAGCGCGATTGGTCGACAACCTCGCGCGACTCGAGACCCCGATCTATCTCGTGTTCCTGATCGTCGCGGGCGCGATGTGGGCCCCCACGCTGCTCGGTTGGCTCGTGATGCTGGTGTTGCTCGCGACGCGCTACCTCGGACGCTGGGCCGGCGGTCGCGTGGTGTGGCGACGCGTCGATGCCGAGCTGCCGCGCGAAGCCCGACGCTCGCTGGTGTTCGCTCCGATGGGCACGCTGCCGATCGCGGTCGCAGTCAACGCGGCGCTGCTGTATCCCGACGGCGAGATCTCGACCATCCTCACCGCGACGATCGGCGGCGCGATCCTCTGCGAGATCGCGTTGTCGCTGCTGTGGCGCAGCGAGGACATGGGCGGCTCGCAGCATCCCAAGCCCGGAGCACGCGTGTGAGGGAGGTCGGATGCAGATCCTGATCCTCCTCGCGGTCGTGGGCCTCATGACCGCGGCGCGCAGCTTCGAGGTCGTCGGTCGCACCATCGGCTCGTCCACCGCGCTCGCCGTCGGCTTCCTGCTCATCACCGCGTACCTCACCGGCTGGCTCGCGAAGCAGCTGCGCATGCCGAAGCTCACCGGCTATCTCGCGGCCGGTCTCATCGCCGGCGATTCGGTGCTGGCGCTGGTGCCCGAGAGCTCCACCGGCGATCTGCGCATCTTCACCGGCGTCGCGGTCTCGCTCATCGCACTCACGGCGGGCACCGAGCTCGAGATGCGGGCGATGCGACCGCTGTTGCGCACCGTCGGTTGGCTCAGCGGGCTCGCGAGCCTCGGCACCGTGCTCGTGATCGGCAGCGCCGCGTACTTCATGCGCCCGTTGTTGCCGTTCATGGCCGAGCTCGATGCCACGGGCGCGATCGCGATGGCCGCGGTGCTCGGCGTCGTGATCTCGGCGAACTCGCCCGCGGTCGTCGTCGCGCTGCGCACCGAGATGAACGCCGACGGTCCGCTGTGCCGCACCGTGCTCGGTGTCGTGGTCGTCGGCGACCTGCTGGTGATCCTCGCGTTCGCGGGCGTGGGCGCAGCCGCGGCACCTTACCTCGGCAGCGCATCCGATCAGGACGCGCTCGTGCATCTCATCTGGCACGTCGCGGGCTCGCTGGCGGTGGGCGCAGGCGTGGCCGGCGTGTTGTGGCTGTACCTGCGCTGGGTCGGGCAGAGCACCGCGCTGTTCGTGGTGGCGCTGTGCTTCGTCGTCGCCGAAGTCGGCGCGCGCATCGGCCTCGATCCACTCTTGGTCGCACTGTCGGCCGGCATCCTCGTGCGCAACGTGACCAAGCACGGCAATGCGCTGCACGAAGCGATCGAAGGCTCGTCGCTGCCGGTGTACCTGGTGTTCTTCGCAGCGGCCGGCGCTTCGATCCACCTCGACGTGCTCGCCGTCGTCGGCATACCCGCGGTGTTGCTCGCGCTCGTGCGCGCGGCCTCGTACCTCGGCCTCGCACGCGTCGCGACCCTCTTCGCCGGCGCCGATCCGGTGGTGCGCCGCTTCGTCGGCTACGGCTTCCTGCCGCAGGCCGGGCTCGCGCTCGCGCTCGGGTTGCTGATGGTGAAGACGTTCCCCGCGGTCGGTGAAGCCGCGGGCACGCTCGTGCTCGGCATCGTCGCGATCAACGAGATGATCGCACCGGTGATCTATCGCGCCGCGCTCGTGCGCTCGGGTGAAGCGGGACGCACCGCGGTCGAGCAGAGCGCGGCGTATCCGATCGTTCCGCCCGACAGCTCGTCGGGTGCGCTCGATCCCGGCTCGTGGGACGCGGCCTACGAGACCGCGACTGCGGCGGGCTCGAGCGCAGGGATGTTGCCGATCGCCGATCGCGAGACACCGCCCTACGCCAATCCAGTGCCGCGCTCGCGCACCGGCGACACGCTCGTCGTCGAGCCCGACGCGTTGCCGCGCACGGGTGACACGCAGCCGCCCGGCGATCCAACGGTCGCGCGCGAGCGCTGATGCGCGCTGCCGAGCGTGCATCGCTGCTAGGCTCGTCCACGCAGGGTGTCCGCGCACGGATCAGAAGAAACCGTGACGGCGACGATCGGCGAGCACACGCCGATCGGTCGTGAACCCATCGTCGCCGTCGAGCTCGCGCGCGGCGAAGCCATCGGTCGCTACGTCGTCGTCGACAAGATCGGCGCGGGCGGTATGGGCGTCGTCTATGCCGCGTACGATCCCGAGCTCGACCGCAAGGTCGCGCTGAAGCTGTTGCGCACGAAGGGAGGCGGCAGCGCGGGTCGAGCGAAGCTGTTGCTCGAAGCGCAAGCGCTCGCGAAGCTCGCCCACCCCAACGTCGTCGCGGTCTTCGACGTCGGTGCGGTCGGCGAGCACGTGTGGATCGCGATGGAGTTCGTCGCGGGCACGCCGTTGTCGGCGTGGTTGCGCGCGCAGCCACGTCGCTGGCAAGACGCGCTCGCCGTGCTCGTGAAGGTGGCCGAGGGGCTGGCCGCCGCGCACCGTGCCGGGCTCGTGCACCGCGACGTGAAGCCCGACAACGTGATGTTCACGCCCTCGGGCGTGCACGACGACGAGCGCGTGCGGCTGATGGACTTCGGGCTCGCGCGCGCGAGCGCGGCGGACTCCACCAGCGCGAGCTCGAGCGATCTGATGATCGGCGCGGCGCTCGATGCCACGCGTGGCGGCGCCGCTGCGGGCACGCCGGGTTACATGGCGCCCGAGCAACACCTGCGCTTGTTGCTCGACGCGCGCACCGACGAGTTCAGCTGGTGCGTGATGGCGTGGGAAGCGTTGTACGGCGAGCGACCCTTCGGTGGCGACATGGCGAGCGGGCTCGCGGCCAGCGTCATCGCCGGCAACCTGCGCGCCCCGCCGCGCGGATCGAACGTGCCGCGGTGGTTGCGGGCGGTCCTCCAGCGCGGGCTCGCACGCGATCCCGACCAGCGCTTCCCCAGCATGACGGCATTGCTCGATGCGATCGCTCGCGGACGCGCGCGCGCACGTGCGCGACGCATCGTCGGCGGCGTGACGATCGCCGCGACGCTGGTGGCCGGCGGCTTCGGTGCGACGAAGCTCGTCCACGCCCGCGCGCTGCGGGCGTGTGGAGACGAGGGCGCGCGCATCGGCGAGGTGTGGAACGAGGGCGCCG
>DASZPU010000174.1:0-2912 GCA_035550195.1 Nannocystaceae bacterium | reverse complement strand
GGCGACGGCCTCGCGGGTGCGTGCACGCTGCCGGGCGGCCAGGAGATCTGGACGCGCACGTACACGAGCCCGGGCTTCTTCGAAGATCGCGCGTACCACCTCGCGATCGACAGCCACGGCGACATCGTCGTCGTCGGTCACACGACGAAGACCGGTGAAGGGTTCAACAACTGGGCGCGCAGATACTCGAGCGACGGCGACGAAGGCTGGACGTTGAACCTCGACGGCATGGCGCTGATGGACGAAGAGGCGTGGTCGATCGAGGTGCTGCCCGACGACTCGTTCGTCGTCGCGGGCTACCTCACCACGCCGGAGAGTGGGCCCGATGTGTGGGTCGCCGCCGTGACGCCCGAGGGTCAGTTCTCCTGGCAACGCACGAGCGACGGTGGCCGCCTGGATCTCGACGAAGCGCGCGACGTCGTCGTCGCCCCCGACGGTGATCTCGTGCTCATCGGTTACACCACGAGCACCGAGCTGGGCGGCACCGACCTCTGGTATCAGCGCCGCAGTCCCGATGGCGTGGACGTCCGTTGGACGCGAACGCGTCCCGGCTTCGTCGACTACAGCCAGGATCGTGCGCACGGCATCGCGGCGATCGGGGACGACTTCGTCGGCGTCGGCTTCCGGCAGAACGACGACGGCAGTCAGAGCTGGCCGTGGATCGCACGCTTCGATCGCAACGGCGACGACGTGTGGAACGACGACGGCATGGACGACGCGGGAGTGTTCACCGCGATCGAGGTGCTCGCGAACGGCAATCTCGTCATCGCCGGTGATCGTCGCTCGGCGCAAGGTGACGGCGACATGTGGCTACAGACGCGCAGCCCCGACGGCGCGGTGCTGTGGCAGGAGACGATCGCGAGCCCGAGCGGCTCGGACGATCGCGCGAACACGTTGACCGTCGATCGCGACGGCGGCTTCATCGTCGGCGGCGAGCTCGGTGCCGGCACCGGCAGCACCGACGCGTGGATCCGTCGCTACGACGCCGCGCTGCACGAGACGTGGACGACCACCTATAGCGGTCCGGCGGGCGATCGCGACACCGTCTGGGGTGTCGGCATCGATCCGCGCGGCGACGTCGTGGTCTGCGGCTACGGCTCCACGCCCGAGACCGGCTGGGACATCTGGGTGCGCAAGTACAGCCCGTGAACGTGTCGTATATGCTCGGCAGGCTTGCGCTCCGACGCCGAGCTGCTCGAGGCCTGGGCTCGTGGTGAACGCGACGCTGCGACCGCGCTCGTCGATCGCTACTACGCCGCGGTGTTCCGCTTCTTCGATCTGCGCGTCGGCGCAGCGGCCGAGGATCTCACGCAGCGCACGTTCCTCTCGTGCGTCGAAGCGCGCGACAAGCTACGCCGCGCGGAGAGCTTCCGGCCGTTCCTCTTCGCGATCGCGCGTGGCCTCATGTTCAACCACATCCGCACGCGCACGGTGGAGTCGAACGTGTTCGAGACCGGCGACGTGTCGAGCGCGCTCGATCCCGGGCCCACCGCGAGCCGCATCGTCGCGCGCTTCGAAGAGCAGACGCTCTTGTTGCGCGCGATCCAGGCGCTCGACGTCGATACCCAGGCGCTCTTGGTGCTCTACTACTGGGAAGGGTTGAAGACCGCGGAGATCGCCGAAGTGCTCGGCATGGTGCCGAGCACGGTGACCACGCGGCTCGCCCGCGCACGCAAGGCGCTGCAGGACGCGATCGTCGTCATGCCCGCCGTCGCAGCGCATCGCGACTCGCTCTTGCGCGACCTCGACGCGTGGATCGCTTCGGTGTCGCAGCTCGACGTCGCGGTGCCGCGTCAGCGCTGAAACGATCGCGTGGCCAGCTCGGCCGCGCTGAACACCGGCGGCCGCGGCTCGACGCGCGGCGTGACCTCGCGACCGAGCATGCGTCGACCGAGTCGATCGAATTCGGTGAGCCACGCCGGCAGCGTCCACTTGCCGAAGTGCGTGCTCGCGCCTTCGTAGTCCTGCAGCTCGTACTCTTCGGGCGTCGTGACGTACCCCGCGTACGCGTTCGAGTAGCCCGACAGCACGACGTGCTTCACACCCATCGGCGCGAGCACATGGGCCACGGTGGCGCGCACGCGTCGGCCCGCGACGGTGGTGAACTCGCCGGGCACCGCCGCGATCGCGACGCTGCCGAGCACGAAGATCTGCACGGGCAACACGTTGGGCGTCCACGGCGGCGCCGACGGGTCGTTGCGATCGAGCGCGCGCACGAGCTGCAGCGCGCGCGCGAGTCGACCGCGCAACAGCGGCGGCACCGGCAATCGCCGCAGCTTCGCGAAGCCGAGCATGCGGCGACGACCGCTCTCCACCCACGTGACCTTCTCGCCCTGCACCGCATCGCCGCGCTTGGCGAAGCGCTGCAGGAACTTCAGCCCGCGCGGCAGGCCGGGGCCCTCCTCGGTGCCGAAGAACATCGCCATGCCGATCTCCGCGGGGCCGGTGCGCAGCCCTTCGCGTCCGCCGACGAAGCGCGCATCGACGTCGACGGCCGCGAAGTCGACGAACGCGTGCGCATGTGCGAGTCGCAACGGTTGCGCCGGTGCACCGGCCGCGCGCTCGATCAGCGCGCGCGCGAGCTCGGCTTGCAACCCACCGTTGTGCCGCGCGCTCGCATCGTCGTCGGCATGCTTGCCGCGCACGAACGGTCGCCCGGGATGTCGCCAGTGATTGGGCGTGACGTCGCCGGTGGAGCCCTGCGCGAACGCGGCGACGCTGCCCTGCCCCGCGGATGCGAGCTCCTGCTCGAGGATCTGCGCGGCGTAGCCTTTGTTGTCGAAGTGGATCGCCGTGTTGTCGCTGTGCACGCTGGTGCCGTGCACGCCGAACCAGTTGATCGAGCCGATCGGACGACCGCGCGCGTCCTCGAAGCGCAGCATTCGCATCGTGCGATCGATCGCGAGGTGATC
>DASZPU010000173.1:0-8287 GCA_035550195.1 Nannocystaceae bacterium | reverse complement strand
GTCGGACACGAACAACGAGAGCAGCAGCAGCTCGTCGGATACGAACAACGAGTCGAGCAGCAGCAGCTCGTCGGACACGAACAACGAGAGCAGCAGCAGCTCGTCCGACACGAGCAACGAGTCGAGCAGCAGCGAGAGCGGTGGCAATCCGCAGTGCTGTGATCCGAACACGCAGCCCGAGTGCGTCGGTGCGGAGTGTTGCGCCGATGGCGAGTGGTCGTGCGTGCCGTGTGACGAAGGCGGCGAAGTGTGTCCGCCGCCGCCGTGCTGCGATCCCGGTGCGGAGCCCGGTGATTGCGACACCGGTGCGAGCTGCTGCAACGACGGCAACTGGGCGTGCAACGACGACGGCGGCGCGCCGACCTGCGACACCGGCGAGGTGTGCGACGTGCCGCCGGCGTGCTGCGAGCCCGAAGAAGAGCCGATGTGCTTCGAAGGCGTCACGTGCTGCGACGACGGCACGTGGGCCTGCAACGACGACATGGGTCAGTCGACGTGCCCGGGTGCGGAAGGCATCGTGTGCGAGCCGCCGGCGTGCTGCGATCCCGATGCGTTCCCGCTGTGCTTCATCGGCACCGCGGGTTGTTGCGACGACGGCAACTGGTACTGCCCCAACGGCTTCATGCCGGTCGACTGCGAAGCCGATCACGGGCTCGATCCGGGCATGGAATGCGGATCGGAGCCGGACTGCTGCAACCCCGACGACGCGCCCGCGTGCATGATGGGCGACGCGTTCTGCTGCGACGGTGGCTTCTTCCTGTGCCCCGAAGACGGCATGGTCTGCATCCCCGGCATCACCTGCGAGCCGCCGCCCTTGTGCGGGGGCGAAGGTGCGGCCTGCATGGGCGACGATGATTGCTGCGAAGGCAGTGCGTGCTGCAGCGGCGGGATGATCCCCGAAGGCTCCGAGTACTGCAGCGAAGCCTGCCCGCCGTAGTTTTGGTCGCGCCCTCCGGCGCTCTTCCTGGCGCGATCGGTCGTGCTCGCTGTCCGCCGTGGCAAAGCCACGTCGGGCTCGAGCTGCGGCCGAGTCGGGCTACTTGAGCCCGTCGAGCGGATCGTCCGACCCGCCGCCACCCTCGAGCTTCTTCTTCTTGGGCTTGGGCGGCGGGTCGTCTTCCTTGGGCTGCTCGGCCGGCGGCGCCTTCGGCTTTTCCTTCGGCTTCTCGGGCGCGACCTCTTCCGGCGGCTCTTCGATCGGCTCGCCGTCGCCGTCGACCTTCACGTTCTTCGGCGTGACGGTGATCGCGAGCGCGATGCCGCCGTCGATGCGGATCACTTCGCGCTTCTTGATCTCCGAGTCGACGGTGTGCGGCTCGATCACCGCGCGCCCGTCCTTGCTGTAGCCGACGGTGAGCTTGATGAGCTTGTCTTTGTCGTTCGGACGATCGACGCGCAGCGCGACGTCGTGCACGTGATCGTCGTACTTGAACTGGATCTCGCCGTCGCCGCCCCAATCGAGGATCGCGCCGTCGACCTTCAGCACCTTGCCGCTCGGTTGCTTGAGCTCGACCTTCACCGACGCGATGCTGCGCGTCTCTTCGGTCGTGGCGGCCGCTTCGTCGGCGTTGGCGGAGGCGGCGGGCAGGGTCGCGCACGCGAGCAAGAGCGCGAGGCGCGGGGTCCAGCGATGTGCAAACGACATGGCCGGATCTTGGTCGGGAAGCGCCGCGCGGGCAAGTCTGTGGCACTTCCCTGGCGCAATACCCTCGCGATCGCGCGCGCACACGCCCGCTCGCGCTACGCCGGGATGCGTAGCTACGGCGGGGCCGCGCGCCTCTGCGTTGCGCGCACGGCTATCGTCGGGGCGCGATGATGATGTCGTTCACGATCCTGAGCGTGCTTGCGCTGGCGTCGCCGGGCACCGAGCTGAGCGCGCGACCGTGGGGCACGATGGGCTCGGGCCTGCAAGCCAGTGGCGATCTCGCGGTGCAGATCGATCCGCAGCTGCAGGTGTGTGCCGACGGCGAAATGTTGCCGGGCATCGACGTCTCGAAGTGGCAAGGCGCGATCGACTGGCAAGCGGTGGCCGACAGCGGAATCGTCTACGCGATCATGCGCGTGTCGCATGGGCAGAACACGCTCGACGAGTACTTCGATGCGAACTGGGAGCAGTCGCGCGCCGCGGGCATCCACGCGGGCGTCTACCAATTCTTCGAGCCCGGTCAGGACGTCATCGCGCAAGCGGACATCTTGCTCGATCGCATGGGGCCGCTCGGGCCCGGCGATCTGCCGCCGGTGCTCGACGTCGAGAGCACGACCGGTCTGCCGCCCGATCAAGTCGCCGCTGCGATCGCGCAGTGGATCGATCACGTCGAAGCGGAGATCGGCATCAAGCCGATCATCTACACCGGGCGCTACTTCTGGCAGGACAACGTGGGCTCGGCGGCGTGGAGCGACTATCCGCTGTGGATCGCCCACTACACGACCGGTTGTCCGAATCTGCCGTCGCAGTGGAGCGACTGGGCGTTCCACCAGTACACCGACAGCGGCAGCGTGCCCGGCATCGGGGGCGCGGTCGATCGCGACAACTTCAACGGCACGCTCGCCGATCTGCTCGCGCTCGGTGGCGGGCCGGCGGAGTGTGGCGACGGCATGTGCAGCGGCGACGAGACGCCGGACTCGTGCGGTAACGATTGCGTGCCGTGTGGCGTGGTCGATGCGCTCGGCAGCACCATCGACGACGGCGATGCTTGCTATGCGCTGCGGGGGCCGCAGGAATATTGGCGACACGAGACCGCCGGTGAATCGGGCGATCTCGCGTGGACGGCGGTGACCAGCGAGGCGTCGGCGGCGAACTACGCCGAGGTCGAGCTGTTCTTCGCAGAGGCCGGGCGCTACAGCGTCGAGGCCCATCTCGTGCCCGCGTTCGCGCAATCGAAGCAGGCCAGCTACGCGGTGACGCACGGCGGCGGCACGGCCGACGTGGCGATCGATCAGTCGAGCGTCGATGGCTGGGCCACCCTCGGCGAGTACGACTTCGTCGCGGGCGGCAACGGACAGAAGATCTACGTCGGCGACAACACCGGCGAGAATCCCGACGCGGAGATCCGGCTGTGTCTCGACGCGTTCCGCATCACGCGGCTCGACCCGCCGGCATCCGACGACGGTGGCAGCGACGGACCGCCGGGCGACGACGGCGGCGACGAGAGCAGCGGGGGCGACGAGGGCACCGAAGGCCCGCTCGATCCGTCCGAGGACGACGGCGGTGGCAGCGACGACACCGACACCCACGCGTTGCCGCCGGGGCTCGGCGAGGGCGAATCGGCGGAAGGCTGCGGTTGCACGGCGTCCGGGCCCGATCTGCGCGCGGTGTGGCTGGCGCTGTTCGTGGTGCCGATCGCCGCGATGCGACGCCGTCGTTCGCACTGACCACTCGTTGCCCTTCGTGTAATCGCGATCCTCGCTGCTACATGCAGTGCGGTTCGCGATGCGATTGCGTGGCAGCGCTGCGTGGGCAGGCTATCGTGTTGTCATGGGCGAAGCTGCGGAGCGCGAAGTGAGCGGCGATCCGGAGGCGATGATGCGACGGCTCGAGCAGCTCGAGCGCGAGCGTGCGGAGCTCGACGCGAAGGTCGAGCAGCTCGATCGCGAGGAGCAGTCGATCGCGGACGAGCAGCGTGCACGCGCCGACGCGCGCGCGGAGCTCGAGCGTCGTCGTGCCGAGCTGCACGACGACGAGGAGATCGTCGCGCGCCGTGACGCGATCGACGACGAGCACCGCAAGATGATCGAGCGCCGTGATGCGCTCGATGCCGAGTACACCGAGCTGTACGGTCGGCTCGATGCGATCGCGGACGCGGCCGCGGTGCCGGCCTTCGTGCCCCCGGCGGTCACCGATCGCGTCGCGGGCGTGGAGCTGCCGCCCGATCCCGTGCAGGAGCCGTGGTTTCCCGCGGGGCCACAGCGTCGCGTGACGCTGGTGCCCTACGAGCCCGCGGCGCAGAGCGCCCCGTCCCCGCTGCCGCGCAAGCCCAGCGATCCCCCACCGGCGGCTCGCATGACGCTGGTGCCCGGCGGCGCACCACCACCTGCGCAGCTGCCTTCGGCCTCGCATCCCGCGATCCCGATCGCACCGCCCTCGCGCACGACGCTGATCGTCGAGTCGAGCGCATCGCCGTCGGTCGCGATCACGCCCCCGTGGTGGAAGCAGCCCCGCGGCATGATCGCGATCGCAGCGAGCGCGTTCGCATTGCTCGTGATCGTCGGCCTCGCGGCGCGCCCGGACGAGCCCGCACCGCCGCAGGTCGATCCGGCCGAGGCCCTCGCGACGCTCCGCGCTGCGATCGTGCCCCCACGCACCGAATCACCCGCCCCCGCGATCGCGAGCCCGACCCCCGACGCGAAGGCGAGCACCCCCGCACCCGCGAAGCGCACGCCGAAGAAGCGCACGTCGAAGAAGAGCACGCCGAAGAAGACCGCGACCAAGAAGCCCGCGCCGAAGAAGAAGGGCTGACGCGGTCGCGAGGCGCGTTACAGGCTCGACGGCTGCGCCGTGTTGCGACCGTTCGATCGGTTCACCGCGATGTGCTGCGGTTGCGAAGCGACGAACCTCCACGCGAGCGCAACGCAGAGTTGTCCTACATCGACGAAGCGATCGATCGACACTGCGATCGATCGCAGCGCATCACCGACTGCGATCGCATGCGCACGATCGTGGGAACCTTCGCGATCGATCGCGATCGCGAGCTTCGATCGCGAAGCGCTGATCGGCACACATCCGATCCGCCTACGCAGCGATGCGTAGCGTACGTGACCTGACTCTGTGCGACGTCTCGCGACCCTCGTATGGTGGTGCTCGGGTGGGGCAGGGACGAGTGCGGGGATGTTCATCGGGACCTGGACCAAGCGTGCGCTGACGATCGCGACCTTCTCGTTTTCCACAATCTGCCTCACGAGCGCGGCCCAGGCCGCCGACTTCACGGCCCCTGCGGATGCCCAGATGGGCGACGGCCTGCGCCACTACGAGCCCGCGGCGGCCGCATTGGCGGGCGAGGTCGGCCCCAAGGCCGGCGTCTGTGCCACCGGCTCGACGCTGCAGGGCGTCGACATCTCGAAGTGGCAGGGCACCGTCAACTGGAACTCGATCGCGGGCGACGGAGCCACGTTCGCGTTCGTGCGCGTGTCCGACGGGCTCAACACCTTCGACCAGAAGTTCGACCAGAACTGGGCGAACGCTCGCGCGGCCGGCCTCAAGGTCGGCGTCTACCAGTTCTTCCGTCCCGCACAGGATCCGATCGCGCAGGCGAACCTCCTGCTCGATCACATGGGCGAGCTGCAGCCCGGCGATCTGCCGCCGGTGATCGACGTCGAGGATCACGGCGGTCTCTCGGCGACGACCGTCGCGAACAAGGTCACGCAGTGGGTGCAGCACGTGGAGGCCGCGACCGGCGTGAAGCCGATCATCTACACCGGTCGCTTCTTCTGGCAGGACTACGTCAAGACCTCCGCGTTCTCGAGCTACCCGCTGTGGATCGCCCACTACACGACCGGTTGCCCCAACCTGCCGTCGCAGTGGTCGAACTGGACCTTCCACCAGTACACCGACAGCGGATCGTGGGCGGGCGTCAGCGGCAACACCGACACCAACCGCTTCAACGGTGACATGAGCAAGCTGCTCGAGCTCACCATCGGTGGCAGCGATCCCGTCTGTGGCGACGGCGTCTGCGGCAACACCGAGGACGACAGCAGCTGCGCGGCCGACTGCGCCGAGCCGCCGTCGGGCTGCGATGCGATCACCTCCGAAGGCACGATCATCGACGACGGCGATCCCTGCTACATCTTCAACGGCCCCGCGCAGTGGTGGCGCAACGTCTCCGGCAACGACGGTGACGCGAAGTGGACCGGCACGGTGAAGACCAGCACCACGAACTCCGCCAACGTCGCGTTCGACTTCGCCGAAGCCGGTCGCTACCGCATCGAGGCCTACGTCGCCGGACCCAACGCGACCAGCAAGCAGGCGAAGTACAAGATCCAGCACGCCGACGGTCAGGCGCAGGTCGTGATGAACCAGTCCACCAAGAACGGCTGGGTCTCGCTGGGCGACTTCAACTTCGACGCCGGCACCGGTCAGGGCCTCTCGCTCGCCGACGCCACCGGTGAGTCCAACTCGCTCGGGCGGCGCGTGTACTTCGACAGCATCAAGGTCACCAACCTCGGCCCACAACAGGCCCATGGCCCCGAAGAGGACGAGGACGACGGCGGCGCATGGCCGACCGATCTCGAGCGCGGCACCGACGAGCAGAGCTGCGCCGTGAGCCCCGGCGCGCGTGGCAGCGCATGGTGGTCGGTGTTGCTCCTCGCTGGTCTCGCGCGCCGTCGTCGACGCGCGTGATCTCTGCGGCCAAAACGAGCGCGGCCTGTCAAGGACCCACGCCACCCGCGTGGGTTCTCGTCTTGGTTCATCGCGAGCGAATCCGATCCGGGCGCAGCGTGCGCTCGAATCCACGGCAGAGCGCGATCAATCAACGTTTCTCGAAGTATGGAGCCACCCCCGCCGCCGCGCTCGGCGACATGGTGCGCGAACACGACAACGTGCTGTCGAGCAATTGCCTCGCGACCATGACCGTGCAACAAACAGCTAGCTGCTCCGCATGTCGCTTCGTGCACAGCTCGATGCCGCGGCAACCCTGCTCGATGAAGGAGCAGCGAGCTCGGCCGTTCGGATGCTGCGGAGCTCGTGGGAGCCCGAGCTTCCCGACGAGGATCTGATCCCGCTCTACTGCATGTGGATCCGCGGGCTCTGCGATACCGGCGATCTCGATCATGCGCTCACGCTGTCCGAGCGTGCAGCCGACGAGTTCGGTGAAGAGCCCGACGTGCTCATCGCGCTCGGCAACGTCTACGATCTGCGTGGCCAGCTCGAAGACGCCAAGGGTGCGTTCGAGCGCGCGATCGAGTGCGAGCCCCACGGCGCGCTGCAGCACTACAACTTGGGTGCGGTGCTCGAGCGTCTCGGTGACGAGCGCGAAGCCGAGTCGTGCTACCGCCGTGCGCTCGAGGTCGACGGCGACGGGCCCAGCCTGTTCGAGGCCAATGCGGCCCTGGGCGCCCTTTTGCGCCGCACCGGCCGGCTCGAAGAAGCCGCCGAGATCTACGAGCTCTACCTCGACGAAGATCCGCTCAACGTCGACATGCTCGTCGAGCACGGGATCTGTCTGTCGGATCTCGACGAGTTCGAAGAGGCGGTCGATCGCTTCCGCACTGCGCTGTCGTTCGACGGCGATCACGGCGGTGCGTGGTACAACCTCGCGATCACGCAGTTTCGCATGGGCGCTTCGGACGAAGCGTTCACGTCGATGCAGAAGGCGCACGAGTCCGATCGCGGGAGCCCGCTGACGCTCGCGGTGCTCGGTGCATGGACGCTCGCGCAGCCCGAGCCGGATCTCGACAAGGCGCTCGGCCTGCTCTACGGCGCGATCGATCGCCTCGCCGCCATCGACGGCGCGCACCTCTCCCCCAGCTACGCGAGCCTCGTGTGCGAAGAGGTGTTCGACGCACTGTGGTCCAGAACCCGCATCGGCGAGGCGCGCGAGGTCGCGCGCATGGCCGGGCAGCGCGACTGGATCACGGTGCACATGCTCGACACGCTCAACGAGGCCGACCACGGACGCGCACCGCAAGAGGTGACGGCGTTCCTGGTCACCGCGCGCGCCGAGGCTCCCAACGCGCCGGAGCACTGGCCCGTGGACGCGCAGGGCTACACGACGGGCTTCACGGTGCTCGCGGCCGACGAGGACGAGGCGCGCCGCTACTCGCTCGAGTATCTGCGCAGCATCGAGCCGTTCCCGCAGGTGCAGTTTCAGATCGAAGCGGTGCGTCCGGGCAGCCCCGAAGAGGTGTCGCGCCTGCAGACCACGATGCAACCACGTGCGCGTGGTGTCGCCGGTGTGCTCTCGGGTCGCGCATACTTCCGGAGTTAGTTTTGGTCGCGCCGTCCGGCGCTCTTCCTGGCGCGGCCAGCCGTGCTCGCTCTCCGCCGTGGCAAAGCCACGTCGGGCTCGGGGGAGGCCCAACGCGGGACTGCCGCTGGCGCGGCATTCGTGATGTGCTGATGGGGTGAAGGCCCATCGCACCACGCTCGCGGTCGTCGCTCTCCTCGCACTCGCCGGTTGCGAGAAGAAGAAGACGAAGCAGCCGGATCCGATCGGCACGACGATCCAGCAGCCGACCTTGAACCTGTTCGGGTTCGAGGAGAGCTACATCCATCGCATCAACTTCAACGTGCAGCAGCGCGGGCGGTTGATCCTCGTGCACTACGATCCGAGCAAGCCGCACGAGATCGCGA
>DASZPU010000172.1:0-36079 GCA_035550195.1 Nannocystaceae bacterium | reverse complement strand
CGAGTGGCCGCGCTTCAAGGCCGCGTTCGCGGCGCGGCGCGAACGACTCGCGCGCTCGGAGCCGGTGCTCGAGATCGGCAGCGACGACTTCGACGACACCGTGCTCGCGTTCGATCGCCCGGTGCTGGTCGACTTCAGCGCATCGTGGTGCGGCCCGTGCAAGCGCCAGGCCCCGATCCTCGAGAAGCTCGCGCAGAGCGGCGAAGGCCGCTTCCGCATCGTGAAGATCGACTGCGACGAGTCCCCCGACATCGCCGAACGCTACGGCGTGAACAGCTACCCGACGCTGATCGTGTTCAACCGCGGCGAAGAGGTGACGCGCACGTCGGGGTTGTCGCAACAGGGCGAGCTGAGGCAGCTGCTCGCAGCGGCGAAGTGAGGGCACATCCACCGCTGCCTGCGCGATGGTGCTGGTGGCGCCGGCGCGCCCATCGTTGCGGGCCGACCGATCTTCGCAAGGATGCGGATGATCGTCGCGGTCCGCTGCGACACTATCCTCGGTGATGAAGTCCCTCCTGATTGGATGTTCGTGTCTCGCGATCGTCACGGGCGCGCTCGCGTGCGACGAGGGCCAGAGCTGCACGCTGGCGGGTTGCGGCACGACCTTCGAGCTCGCGATCCGCGTCGCCGACGGCGGCGCGCTGCCGGACCTCGCCTACGAGATCACGCTCGGGCTCGACGGCGAGATCTACACCGTCGAGTGTGAGCGGCGCCCCGAGGGGATCGAGTGCCCGCTCGTCGACGGACCCGCCACCTACGCGCTCGAAGCGAACTTCTCCAGCGACGGCACCGCGATCGCGATGAGCATCGTCTCCGCGGGGGGCGAAGGCGAGGGCCCGGAGCTCATCGACGTGGACGTCGTCGCCGACGACATCTCGCTCGTCGACACGATCGTGGCGCCCGAGTACGAGGACGTGTTCCCCAACGGGGAGGCGTGCGGTCCCCACTGCAGGCACGCGGACACGATCGCGGTGACGTTCGCCCGTAGTTAGTGCGTGCTGGAACAGATCGCGCTCGCGGCAGAGTCACGTGCTCACCGCCAGCGCGACAAGCTGAAACAGATGCTCGCGGCAGCGAAGCGATGGCGCTCGCGATCGCGCCGTCGTTTGATTCGGCGATAGTGCGCGCGGAAAAAAACATCTCCGCGATCGATTGCATTGCGCTTCGATCGTCGCGTGCTAGATGCCGCCGATGGCGAAGTCGAAGTCGAAGGTGGAGCAGTTGGAGCTTCCGATTCCGCAGCGCGGTGGTGCACGCATGGGGGCAGGGCGGCCGCGAACCAACGCGCGCGGGACCGTTGCGCATGTGAAGCGCGAGACGTTCGACGCACGGCATCCGGTGCAGGTGACGATGCGGTTGTGCGACGGCATTCCGAGCCTGCGCGAGCGGCCGGCTTGGGCGGTGATCGTCCGAGTGATGCGTGCGCTGCGAGAACGCGGCGAAGGCTTCCGCGTCGTGCACTACACCGTCCTGTGGAATCACATCCACGCGATCGTCGAGGCAGAGAATCACGCGGCGTTCGTCAGTGGCATGCGGGCGCTGACCATTCGGTTCGCGCGCGCTCTCAACGAACACTTCGCGCGCAAAGGCCGGTTCTTCGATCACCGCTACGATGCCTGCGCGCTCACGTGCCCCACGCACGTCCGAAATGCGTTGCAATACGTGCTGCTCAACGCGCGCAAGCACGCGGCCGAGCACGGCGAGACCTACCCCGCCGACTGGATCGACGAGCGCAGCACCGGTGTCCTCTTCGACGGCTGGGCGACACCGCCGCGACTCGTGTGCGTGAAGGACTTCGGCACGTCGGCTGCGCAGACGTGGTTGCTGAACGTCGGTTGGCGCAAGCGCGGGCTCATCCGGCTCGATACCATTCCCGGCGACACGGGGTTTGATTCGGCGAATGTGCGCCGCACTGCGTAGGTCGCTCGTCGTTTCACGTGGTGATCGAAGCCCCGGGCTCCTTGTCGCTCGCGTACTGCTTCGCGATTTCTCGCGCGAGGCGGTGGATGACGTGCCCGCATCGTTGCGGACGCGGAGCTCGAGGCCTGGCGACAGCGGCACGTGCTGCCCCAGGACGGGAGCGCTCGGCGGAGCGGGTTCGAACGGTCCGGATCTTCCGGAGAGTTGCCGCCCGAGGAGTCGCCGCTCGCATGGATGTTGGTGCGCCGGCGGTGCGGGAGCAGTCCGTCCACCTCGCCATGCAACCCTGCGGAATCACGGCGAACCGACTGGACGCGGTTCAGCCGCGGCGCCGAGGCGAGAAACTGGCGTGCAACGACCTCGCGCTGTGGTCGATTGGTATGCCTGAAATGACGTCGACCCACCGAATTCTCCACTTCGTCGCCCTACTTCCTGCGATCGGTTGCTACGCGCCGCACAGCCCCGTCGTCACGGGCGATGCATCGACGGACGACGTCGACGGCAGTTCGACGACGGCGATCACCGTCAGCGCGAGCACAACCGGCGACACCACTTCGAGCATGACGGCGACGGCGGCGATGGACGAGACCGGATCGACCGACGACAGCGGCTCGACGACGGGAAGTCCTGTGTGCGGTGATGCCGTCGTCAACGGCGACGAGGTTTGCGACGACGGCATCAACGATGGAAGCTACGGTGGATGCGTCGCTGACTGCAGCGATCTCGGGCCGCACTGCGGCGATTCGATTCAGCAAGGCGACGAAGCCTGCGATGACGGCGACCAGAGCAACGGCAACGGCTGCAACGTCGATTGCATCGTGAGCGGCACGGTGCTGTGGACGCAAGTCTTCGATGGTCCCGGGCACGACGCCGATGCGGGCCGCGCGCTCGCGCTCGATGAGGAGGATGCGATCTACGTGGTTGGCGACGTGGATCTCTATTCGACCGCGTGGATCCGTAGGCTCGACACCCATGGCACTGAGGACTGGACGCAGACCTTCGCGGGACCGGCGAACGGGGCTTCGAACCCGAGTGCTGCTGCTTGGGGCGGATCGCCCGAGCTCCACGTCGTCGGTACTCACGACGCCTCGAGCCTCGCAAACGACGACGATGCGTGGCTGCGGCGATACACCGAGGCAAGCACACTCGACGGCTCGTTCACCTGGGACAACTCTGCAAACACGGCTGATCATGCGGCCGGGATCGCCGTCAACGATAACGGCCAGCAGTTCGTGCTCGGCGACTCCAACCGCTTCGATCTCGACCAGAGCTGGAACGTCTGGTTGCGAAAGCTCGACGTTGAAGGCGACGAGATGTGGACGCAGACGTATGACGGGGGCGCGGCTGACGAGGCCGGCGGGCTCGCGATCGATGGCGATGGCAACGTGATCGCGGTCGGCCAGACCATCGTGTCCGGCGACGGACGAAACGTCTGGGTCCGGAAGTACTCGACGGAGGGCGCAACGCTCTGGACGAGAACATATGCTGGTGCCGGTGGATGCTCGGACTACGGCAACGATGTTGCAGTCGACGCCGACGACAACGTGGTTGTGGTCGGGCAATCGTGCGGCGACGTTTTCGTGCAGAAGTTCGCGGCGGACGGATCCGTCGAATGGAACGATACGTTCGACGGCCCCGATGGGCTCGCGGACCTCGCCGCCGGAGTCGCTGCCGATTCGCAGGGCGCGGTCATCGTCGCCGGCGCCCAGTGGGTCGACTATCACCAGGATGCGTGGGTACGTAAGTACTCGAGCGACGGGCAGGAGCTGTGGACGTACGCGAACTCGCCCGACGACGACTCTGTGTGGAGCGACGCGGCAGCGGTCGAGGTGGATTCCACCGATGCGATCGTGGTGGTCGGGTCGATCCAGCAGGACGTCCCCGACGGCGCGCCGTCGGATGTCTGGGTGCAGAAGTTCGCGCCGTGATCTCCTGACTCACGGACAGGGTTCAGAACCTGTCGACTGACCGACGATAGTCGCCGTTGCGATCGAGTGCGCCTGCAGTGCATCCCACACCTCGGCGAGCGATGACGTCTCGTCGATCTCTCCCGTCAAGTCTGCCGAGTCGAGTGCGAACAAGACGAACTCATAGTGGTTCGCCGGCGAGCCGGGTCCCCCGTAACCATAGTTCCCCCCACCCATCCAGCTCACGCACTGCACCGCGCCGGGCACGTCGGCAGGCATCGGGTCATGGTCGACGTCGTGGGGCAGACCCGTCGTATCGGCGGAGATGTTCCAGATCGCGGAATGCTCGAACGGGTGACCCTGCGGCATGAAGTCGAGGTCGTGGAAGAAGACCGCGAAGCTCATCGCGTCGGCTGGGGCCCCGACCCAGTCCAGCGCGGGTGACTCGTTGAGGCAATCGCTGTGGGCCGTGTGCGGCCACCCGCCGTCCACCAACTCCGTGCTCATGATCTCGAACGCGACCGGCTCGGTCGTGCTGCTCGAGCTCTCGTCCGCCGCAGTGCTGCTCTCGTCGACGGCGGTGCTGCTCTCGTCGACGCCGGTCGACGTGCTCGCGTCGGTGGTCGTGAGCGTGCCGCTCTCGCTCGACGCCTCCGTCGTGGTGGTCGAGGTCGTCGGATTGGTCGACGAGCTGCTGCCGGTGTCGTTGCCCGTGGTGCCGTCGTCGTCGGCAGGGCATGCGCACGCGAGGAGCACCGTGATCGAAAGCCAGCGGGGGGTAGACATGCCCCGCACGGTACCAGGATCAATCGTCGAGATCGATCGTCGCGAAATCGGGGAAGACGCTCGCGTCCGGATCGTAGCCCTTCACACGCCAAGCGTGCACGATGACCCGCGGCCCGTGCATGAGCGGCACGAGCGGAACCTCGGAGGCCACGCGCGCGAGGATGTCGTCGATCGCTCGCGTACCCGCGCCTGCACGCGCTTCGACCAGCAATCGGTCGACCTCGTCGTCGCGCCAGCGCGAGTAGTTGCTGGCCGCCACCGGCACCTGACCCGTGCCGAGGATGCCGCCCGAGCCGACGGTGGAATCGAGGTAGTCGATCGGATCGGGCGTGTCCGCCAACCATCCGCCGAGCACGAGATCGTAGTGACCACGGGCGAGCAACGCCGCGTAGTCCTCGCTGTCCTTCGCGGCCACCGTCTCGACGCGCGTGCCGAGCACACGCAGCTGCTGCGTGATGCCGATCGCGACCGCGTCGGGGCGCGCGAGATACGGACGCGGCCCCCACACGCGCACCATCTGCAGCTTCTCGGGCAGCTTCGCATCGCCGAGCATCGCCTTCGCGGCCGCAGGGTCGTGACGGATGCCGTCGCTGCCGCGCCCCAGCGCCGGCGGGATCAAGCAGCGCGCGACGAAGGCCGCGGGATTCGAGTAGCAGAGCTCGGCGAGCCGATAGCGATCGATCGCCAACGCGATCGCACGCCGCGTCTGCACGCGGGCGAGATGCGGCGCCGACGTGTTGATCGACAGGAACGCCGTCGACATGCCGGGCTGGAACAGCTTGCGCACGCGCTGCAGGTTCGCGACGTCGTCGCGCGCGAGCGAGATCGTGAAGTCGATCTCGCCGGCCTCGAGCGCGGACACCAGCGCGTCGGGCCGCCCATCCGCGCCGGGCACGAACCATCGGATGTCGATCGCGTCGACCTTCGGGCGACGCAGCGCATACGGATTGCGCACGAGCTTCACGCCACGCCCCGATGTCTCCGCGATCATGAACGGCCCGGTGCCGAGCGCCGAGCGATCGACGCGCTTCGCCACCTTCGCCGCCACCGTGGAGAGCACTTCCTCCGGGCGATGCCGCCAGCTCTGCGAGCGCAGCAGCACGCGATCGCCGGCGGACGCGGCATCGATGCCGAGTGGCGTGAGCGCGTACTTGATCGAGCTCGCGACGTCCGACGCGGTGACCGGCGAGCCGTCGGAGAAGCGCAGATCGTTGCGCAGCTCGAGCTCGAAGGTGGTGGAATCGCGACGGATCGGCGCGCCCGCGACCAGCCGCGGCTCGATGCGACCTTCGACGCGCGCGTAGGGCGAGTCGAACACCTGCGAGAGCACGAGGTGCCCCGTCGAGTCGTGCGCACGATGTGGATCGAGCGAGCCGATGACCGTCAGCGTCCCGACCCGCAGCACCTTTTCAGTTTTGTCGGCCACCCCGTCGGCATCATACCGCGCGCCGCTGGCGCGACCAAGGCGCACTGCTGACACGGATTGTCAGCGGCGCGGTGCATGCTCCCGGCATGGACGAAGGCAAGACGATCAGCGATCTCGTTCCCGCCGCGAAGGGCCCCAAGGTGTATGCCGGCGGTTGCCACTGTGGTGCAGTGCGCTTCGAGGCGGAGATGGATCTCACTGCGGGCACCGGTAAGTGCAACTGCTCGATCTGCTGCAAGACCAACTTCTGGGGCGCGATCGTGAAGCCCGACAAGTTCGCGGTGCTGCAGGGCGAGGACGAGCTCACCAACTACCGCTTCAACACCAAGACGATGCAGCACCTCTTCTGCAAGCACTGCGGCATCCGATCGTTCGGCAAGGGCGATCTCCCGCAGCTCGGCGGCGCGTACATCTCGGTCAACATCAACTGCCTCGACGAGCACATCGATCCCGAGAGCGTGCCGGTGCGTTGGTTCGACGGTCGGCACGACAACTGGATGGGCACCGCGCCGCCGCGGCCGTGAGGCTCACGACTCCCAGAAGAGCTTCGCGATGCGGATCGTGCCGCGCTCGAGCTCGACCGGGAACGTGCGCGTGCGTCTGCCGGTGCGCAGCTCGAGCGTCGCGCGCAGCGGACCCGCGGTGCCTTCGCCTTCGCTGCCCACGCGCGTGATCTCGACGAACATCGTGCCGCGCACGCGCGCGAGCCCGAGCTGCTCGAGCCCCGCACCCTCGAGCACGGTGACGCCGTCGGGATGGAGGCTCGACAGGCGTCGACCGTGGCGATCGACGATCGCGACGTCGAGATCGTCTTCGCCGCGCCACGAGAGCGTCGCGTGCACGCGGCCGCTCGGCACGATCGCCGCCGGGGTCACGCCCGCGAGCTCGCGCTCGGCACCGGCCAGCGCACGGGCGTTGCGGGTGGCACGTGCGTGACCGTCGGCGATCGCACGACGCGCGTCGTCGCTGCGGCCTCCGCGATGCAAACACTTCGCGAGCTCCGCGTGTGCGGTGGCATCGCGCGGATCGATGCTGACCACCGCGCGGCGGTGCGAGCACGCGCGCCGCAGATCACCGTCCTGGGCGAAGGCTCGGGCGAGCCGCTCGTGCGCCGCGGCGACGAACGGCGCGACCTCGATCGCGCTCGCGTACGCCCGCGCCGCGATCGGATCGCCGCTGCGCGCCAGCGCATCCGCCAGCACTTCGAGCGCGGGCGCGTGCTCCGGGTCCGCCTCGGCCCACGCACGCGCGAACGTCAGCGCCTCGGGATGTCCGACCTGCATCGCGGTGCGCACGAGCACGCGATGCGACGAGCGTCGCGTCGGATCGAACGCGAGCTTGCGGCGCAACGTCTCGATGCGCGCGAGCTCTCGCGCGCTCGGGCCGGCTGCGGCCGCGATGCGCAGGCGCGGTGCCGCGGCCACCCGACGGTAGTAGCCGAGCTCGTCGGTCCAATACTCCGCATCGAACTTGTCGCCGATGCCACTCAGCGGATCGCTGCCGAACGGATCGAGCGTCGGACCGCTCGACTTCTTCTTCGTCTTCATCCGCTTCGGCTTCGCCGTGGGCGTCGAAGGCGGAGGATCATCGGTCTGCTCGAGCGGCTCCGTCGACGTGCCGCCGGCCTTCTTGCCCGCGCCGCTCGTCGAGCGACACTTCGACAGCTGCGGATCGAGGATGCAGTCGACGTCGACGTCGCCGTTGTCGAGGCGCTTCGGTTCGGGTGCCTTCGGCCGGCTCGGCGTCGGGGCGGGCGCCTTCGGCGTCGAGGGGGTGCCCGCCGGTGGTTCCTCGACGAGCGCCGACGTGATCTCGGCGTGGTCGTCGCGGTCGCGATCGAGCTGGTTCTTCGCGTCCTTCTCCGTGACGCCATCGCCACCGCCCGCGGGCACGGTCGTGCCGGTCGCACCGTGCACCCGCGCGCCCGCGACCTCTTCGAGCGCACCGCTCCAGCGATCGACCTTGCCCGCGTTCCGCGTCACCGCGAACTCGCGGTACATCGCGTCGTTCTCCAGCACGAGCAGCGACGTGAAGCGCGACAGCACGGTGTAGTCCTGCGAGAGCGCGACGATCTGCGCGCGCGCACCGAAGCCTTCGCTGCGGGTGAGCGCGTCGATCTCCTGCTGTGCCCACGCGCGTGGCAACAAGCGATGCTGCTCGGCCGCGCGCTTCGGCGCCGCGAGATCGACCGCGAACGTCGCGGCGATCGGTCCCTCGGGCCCGTCGGCGAGCACACGCACGTCGCCTGCGACCGGATGCGCGAGCTTGCCGGTGACGATGACGTCGTCGCCGGGGCGCAACCCCGCGCGCGCACCGTGATGCACCGCGACCATGCCGGCCGGCGTCTCGACGCGCACGTTCATCGCGAGCGGCACCGCGGCGCGCACCCGCAGCTCGCGCACGAGCGCTTCGAGATCGTCGCGCGCGTCGGCTTGGATCACTTCGCCGCCGGTCGCATCGACGATCGCACCGAGCGCGACGAGATCCGCACGGGCACCGAGGGCGATCGCTTCGATGCGCGTGTCGTCCAACTGCTCCGCCACGTGGGTCGCGAGCCGATCGGGCGCGAGCTCGCCGGAGGTCGCCGCACCATCGCCGAGATACACGATCACGTTGCGACCCTCGCCGCCACCGCGCGCGAGCGCTTCGCCGGCTGCGATCATCATCTCGCCGATGTCGCTCGCGCCTGCCAGATCCTGATCGTCGAGGAAGCGGCGCGCCGACGCGATCGCGGCCGCGCTCGGCGACTGCAATCCCGTGGGCAGCTCGTCGCACGCGGCATCGCACGCGAGCACCGTGAACGAGTCCTGCGGATCGAGCCCCGCGGCCATCGCGAGCGCGATGCCGTGCGCCGCCGTCCACAGCTCCGGCGTGGTGCCGTGGCTGCGGTCGAGCACGAACGCGTAGCGACTCGGTCGCGCATCGTGGGCGAGCTCGAGCTCGGGCTTCAGCGCGAGCATGAAGTAGGCCTGGCCGTCCTGATCGAGGTGGGTCGCGCTCTGCACCGGCGCATCGCCGCGCAGCAGCGGCAGGTCGACGCCGAGATCGAAGGTGGGCTGGAAGTCGCGCTCCTCGCTGGTGAAGCGCACGCGATCGCCCTTGTCCTCGCGACGCAGCGCCAGCATCGAGGTCTGCACGCCTTCGGCCGCGAGCCCTTCGCGGTCGACGTCGACGGTGAACGAGAAGCGATCGATGGGCGTACCGGTCGCGCCGGTGCCACCGAGCGGGAAGCGATAGCGCACCGCGTCGCCGACGACGGGCAGCACCTGCGTATACGACAGCCGCACGCGGCGCTCGCCGTGCCCAGGGATCGGGAAGATGCGCAGCTTGAACACGTTGCCGCGCTCCCACTCGAGCAGCGCCGGATCGCGCGGCACGGTGGCGTCGACGATCTGCGCGAAGATCTGCCGGCCGCGCTGCTTCTCGACGATCTCGCCTTCCATCCACTCGTTGCCGACCAACAGCTGCAGCGCGGAGATGGACGCGTCGCCGGGCAGTGGGAAGCGATAGATGCCTTCGAGCACCGCGCCGCGATCGTTGGCAAAGGCCTGCTCGATCTCCGTGTGCGCGAGTCTTCCGGTGATCGACACCGTCACGCGTTGATCGGTGAGTCGCAGCGGCGCCTGCGTCTCGTTGCTCGCACCCGGCACGCGACCGGTGAGGCTGCCGATGCCGCGCGGCACCGCGTCGGCGATCGCGGCGGCCTGCTCGAACGTCTGCGACCACTGCGTCTCCGCGAGCGCGCGCAGGCCCTGCTCGGGGTGCGGCGCTGCGCTCGGCTCGGCCAGCGGCAACGCGATGCGCTCGCCCGCACCGAGCTCGACGATGCGATCGCCCGACTCGACGCGCGCGCGCCCTTGCACGACTGCGACCGCTCGCTTCTCGCCGACGTGCACGAGCTGCACCTCGCCGCGATCGATCTGCACGCGCTCGTCGGCGAGCCGCACCGCGAGCTTGGTGTCGCCTTCGACGATCGCGACCAGCTCACCGCGCGAGAGCGTGGGCTCGCCGCCGGGATCGGGCACGACGATCGCGGTGTCCTCGTTGAGCCGTACGCGCGTGCCCTGCCCGAGCGCGAGCTCGGCGAGCGTGCCCTTCGGCGTCTCGACGGTGTCGCCCGCACGCAGGTGCGCGCCCTTGCCGAAGTACGTGCCCTCGGCGAGCGACGGCGATCGCAGTCCCACCGATCCGGTGAGCGCAGTGATCTCCGCACCGCTCGGTGCATCGACGATCGCAGCGGCGGCACCGGCCTGACCGATCAGCGTGCCGGGGACTTGATTGCACGCGAGCGTGGGTGCGACGACGAGCGCAAGCAGACGAGCAACGATGCGGCGTGCCATCGAACGAGCCCCCTTCGGACCGGCCACGCGCGACCGGACCGCGTGCAAACGCCCGCGCGGTCCGGCCGATCTACGAAGGGGTGCGACAGCCTCAGGAACCGGCGGGCTCGCCGGTTTCCGCCGCGATCGCGGTGTCTTCCTCGGGCGCGCCGGGGATCGGGTCCGGCGGGGGCGAGGTGAGCTTGCCCGGCTGCGGACCGTGGCAGATCTTCGTCCACGACTTGCATCCGCGCACGGCCGTCGCCTCTGCGATGTCGCCGATGCGCGTCGCGTAGGTCGCACGCTTCGCATCGTCACCCGCGATCTGCACGACCACGACGTTCTCGTCCGAGACGAACAACACCGCGGTGTAGAACTTCTTCTCGGGGCTGCCCGGCTGCGTGTACGCGAAATCGAAGCGCGTGCCTGCGACGCCGTTCTTGCTCTTCGCTTCCTGTTGTCCGACGAGCTGGTAGCCGCGCTTGCCGAGCTTCTTGACGAGATCCTCGGACCAGAAGGTCAGCGTGCCACCGCGCACGTTGTCGAACACCTTGAGGCTGAGGCCCACGTCGTCGCCGGCCTTCATGCGCGCGCCGTAGTCGTCCTTGTCGACCTCGGCGAAGCCCTCCGGTGGCTTGAGTCGGTAGCTGTTGCAGCCGGAGAGCAGCACGCCGAGCCCGATCATCATTCCCATCATCACGCGTCGCATGTTCACTTCCACTCCGTCGATTCGACACCCAGCTGATCCACCCACGGGAACGGATCGTTGCTCGTGGGCGTGGGGGTGAAGGGGCCACGCTCGTAGAGCGCGACCGTCAAAGTCGAGAACGAGATGAGGCTGTCGAGCTGCCGCATGCGGCCCTTGAGCACCTCGAGCTCCGCAGCGGTTTGATCGAGCGCTTGGCGGACGTGCAGTGCTTCGTCGACGGTGCGCGCCTTCGAGAGCAGCTCGAGCAGCTGCTTGTGCGTGCCTTCGAGCGCCTTGATGCGCGACTCGATGTCGGTGTACTCGGCGCTGACGTCCTGCGAGACCAGCGACTTCTCTTCGACGACACCGTAACCACCGAGCTCGACCATCGCCGCACGCAGCTTGCGTGCGGGAATCTTCAGCACGAGCGCGCCGGCCGACATCGAGAACACGTAGCCGCCGTACTTCTCGGGCAGCGCTTCGGCCTTGTCCATCGCCTCTTCGAGGTTGAACACCGAGATGCGCATGCCAGCGGTGTAGATGATGAGCCGACCGCCGATGTCCTTGCGCGGATCCTCGACCGCGGGCTCGCCCTTCGTCGTGTCGCCGGGCGGGCGCGTGGTCGGCTCGGGCATCGCGGTCGTGCTCTTCGCGAGCGCCGGTGCGTCGGCCTCCTCGCCATCGAAGTCCACGGCGGAGCGCTTCGCTTCGCGCATCGGTCCGCGTTCCATCTCCATCTCGTCCATCGGCGCCATCGTGGGCGCGGCCGCGCCCGCGGCTTCACCGGGATACGCGGCGTCGGACATCTTCGCCTTCATGCAGCCGCTCGACACGAGCCCGAGCAGCAGCAACATCTTCAATCTTCGTCGCATGGATTCACCTCGTGGCCGGAGCGAGCGGTGGCCGCGTGCCCCCCGAACGCCCCGTCTCGCACCGCGCTTACAAGGCTTGCGGCCCGAGCAGCGAGCCGCGAAGCTAGGGCCCGGCCATGCTCCGCACCCGCTTCCTGCTCGTCTGCGCGCTTCTCGTGACTCCGTCCGCCTGTGGCAAGAAGCGCGCGCAGCCGGGCGGGATCCCTCCGGCGGCGCCGACCGAGCTCACCACGCCCGAAGCGGCGGCGGCCGAAGCCGACGACGAACAGACGCACGCACCGACGCCCGCAGAGCTCGGCGAAGACGAGGACGGTGACTTCGACAGCGCGCCCGCGGCGAAGCCGAGCGCGACGAAGACGAGCGCACCGAAGACGAGCGCGGCGACGCCGAAGTGGGCCGAGGATGCGGCGAAGAAGATCGCTGCGCATGCGAAGGGCAAGCGCAGCGCGTGGGATCGCCTCGCGGAGATGACCGATCGTTTCGGTGCGCGTCCGAGCGGCAGCCAAGCGCTCGAGCAAGCCATCGACTGGTCGGTCGCGACGATGAAGGCCGACGGGCTCGCGAACGTGCGGCGCGAGAAGGTGATGGTGCCGCACTGGGTGCGTGGTCGCGAGACGCTGTCGGTGGTCGCACCGTTCGCACGCGAGCTCACCGTGCTCGGGCTCGGCGGCACGGTCGGCACGAAGGGGCCGCTGCGCGCGAAGCTGGTCGTCGTCTCCGATCTCGACGAGCTCGACAAACGTGCGGCCGAGCTGAAGGGCAAGATCGTGCTCATCAACCAGGTGATGCCGCAGTACGATCACGATCGGCACGACTCCGGCTACGGCACGGCCGTGAAGCCGCGCGGTGAAGGTGCGATCCGAGCGGCGAAGCACGGTGCCGTCGCGGTGCTGATCCGTTCGGTCACCGCGACCAGCCTCGAGACGCCGCACACCGGCGCGATGCGCTACGAGGACGGCGTGAAGAAGATCCCGGCCGCTGCGCTGACGCACGAGGGCGCCGACCTGCTCGCGCGTCAAGCCGCGCGCGGCCCGGTCGAGCTGCGGCTCGCGCTCGGTGCTCGCACGCTGCCCGATGCCGTCAGTGCGAACGCGATCGCGGAGATTCCCGGCCGCGAGAAGCCCGAAGAGGTCGTGGTCATCGGCGGGCACATCGACTCGTGGGACGTCGGCACCGGTGCCAGCGACGACGGTGCGGGCTGCGTGATGGCGATGGAGGCCGCGCGCATGCTCGCCGAGCTGAAGCTCGTGCCGAAGCGAACGATCCGCGTCGTGCTTTTCACCAACGAGGAGTTCGGGCTGCGCGGTGCACAGGCCTACTTCGACGCGCACGGCAAAGAGGTGCACGTCGCGGCGATCGAGTCCGACTCCGGTGCCGGTGCGCCGCACGGCTTCGGCGTCGCGGGCGACGACAAGGCCGCGCTCGCGGGCGTGCAGCGCTATGCGCCGCTGTTCGCACCGCTCGGTGCGTCGGCGATCGCGAAGGGCTGGGGCGGCGCCGACATCTCGCCGCTCACGAAGGTCGGCGTGCTCAGCCTCTCGCTGCAGCCCGACGGCAGCAAGTACTTCGATCTGCACCACAGCCCCGCCGACACGGTCGACAAGATCGACCCCGATCACATCCAGCGCAACGCGGCTGCGTTCGCGCTGATGGCCTACGTGCTCGCCGAGCGCTGACGCATCAGCGATGGGTCGCGAGCCACTCGCGAATGCTCGCGTGCAGCGGTTCGCTGCCGGGGTGCTCGCGCAGGAACGCGTCGGCCTCGTCCGCGAGCACGCGTGCGCGCGCGCGATCGAAGTCGATCTGCCAGCGTGCGCGCGCGAGCTGCAGCAAGATCGCCGGTCGTCGGCCCCGATCGATGATGCTCGGTAGCTCGGCTTCGGCCGCTGTGATCGCCGTGCGCACGCCGTCGTCGTCGTGCGCGGCTTCGGAGATCTCGAGCGCGAGCAGATCGGTCTGGATGCGGCGCAGGCGACCGTCGGGCGTCGCGTCGACGTGCTCGCGTGCGATCGCGAGCTGCTCGCGTGCGCGTACGATCTCGCCGCGACGCAACGCCGCACGCGCGCGCACGGCTGCACCAAGTACCTGGATCTCGTCGTCTTGCGACAGCACCATCGCCCGCGTCGCGATCGCTTCGGCCTCGTCGAGCGCAGGTCCCACCTCGGCCTTCGTGGCCATCGCTTCCGCGAGCCCGACCAGGTTGACGGTGAGGTGCACGACCGCATCCTCGCGCTCGTACGTCGCCACGAGCTCGCGCCGCGCGGCGATCGAGCGCTCGACATCACCGATCTCGAACGACGCGATCGCGATCCCTTGCAGGAGATCGACGCGCGTGGCTTCGTTCGCGAGCGTCGCCGCCATGACGCGGGGCTCGAGCGCGGTGTACTCGCGCATCGCGTCGCGAAGATCGCCGCGCAGGCGCAAGCCGGTCGCATGCACCACGCCGAAATCGAGATCGCGGTAGCTTCCCGCGGGGATGTCGTAGTTGCGGCGCGCCTCGTCGATCTGTGCGAGCGCCTCGTCGACGCGTCCGATCGACATCTCGGCGCGCACGCGGTTGGCGACGAGACCGGCGATCGTCGAGTCGGGGACGTCGGCCGCGATCGCGGCTCCGATCGCGGCTGCGAAGGCTCGGCTCGCCGCCTCGCTGTCGCCGCCCTTGGCGTACATGATGGCCTCGAGGTTGGCCGCGCCCATCTCCATCGTCGGCGGGAGCCCACCGGCTCGGATCGCACGCGCGCGGGCGAGCCACTCGTCGGTGCGCGCGCGCTCGCCTCGGCGCATCCCGAACTGCCACGCGAGATCGATCGCGAGCTCGGCCGCGGGTAGATCGGCATGGGCCGCGAACGCGCGCGAGTAGCCGGCCTCGAGGCGGGCGATCGCATCGTCGACGGTCTCGGCCTCGGGTGGCAGTCGGCTGCGCGCCACGTCGAACTCGATCGACAGCGGCAACCAATCCGCTGCGTACACGCGATCGGCGATCGCATCGAGCGCGACCGATCCGTCGGCGTGCCGACCCGCGCGCCACAACGCGGTGGCGCGCGCGAGCTCGCGGAACAGCCGCTCGAGCTGTTCGGGGTGACGGGGCGCGCCGAGCGAAGAAAGGGCCGCGAGCGCTTCGGGATCGGTGCACGAGGCCAGCGGTTGCAGTCCCGACAGCACGTTGTTCACGCGCACGAGATCGTTCGGTGCGACCTCGTCGAGCACGGCGACGATCGCATCGAGCTCGGCGAGCCGACGATCGAGACAGAGTCGCGTGCCGTCGGTCGAGCGCGCCCAGTCGTCGCCTTCGTCGCGCAGCCGCGTGCAGACCTCGACGAACGCTTCGTTCCACTCCTCGGTCCACGCGTCGATCCGGCGATTCACCACCGCCGGCACGTCCGTGCGGTCCTCTTTGCACAAGCGGTGCGCGATGGCGTTGCGCCGTTCGGCCGACCACACGCCGTGCGTGGGCGCGTCGGCGCGTGTGCAGTTGGTCGGCGTGGGTGGCTCGCGCAGCGCGAGCGCGGCGATGCCTCCGGTGATCGCGAGCGCGACGACGCCGACGACCGCACGCGTCGGCCACGAGCGCGCGCGCAGCTGCACGAGCAACGCTTCCATCGTGGGCCAGCGGTCGCGGGGATCGGCTGCGAGCCCGCGCCGCAGCGCCGCGCGGATGCGAGGCGACACGAGCGTGGCGGACGCGGGCGTGATGATGCGCCCGGCGAGGATCTCGGTCAGCGTCGCGACGCCGTCACCGACGAACGGACGCGCGCCGAACAGCACCTCCCACGCGGTGACGCAGAACGCGAACTGATCCGCGCGAGCATCGAGCGCGCCGCGGCGATGCTGCTCGGGCGGCATGTAGGCCAGCGTGCCGGCGGGCTGCGTGCGATCCGAATCGCTGGTGTCGGGATCGGAGATCGCGGTCGCGTGCGTGGCTTCGCGTGCGAGCCCGAAGTCGATCACGCGCGGCCGTGTTTCTTGGAGCACACCTGCCGGGGTGACGAGCACGTTGTCGGGCTTGAAGTCGCCGTGCACGATGCCGGCGTCGTGGGCCGCCTGCAGACCGCGACCCGCGGCGACCAGCACCGCGAGGCGCTCGGCGAGGTCGTGCTCGCGCTGCATCCACGCGCGCAGCGTCTCGCCGTCGACGAGCTCCATCGCGAGGAACACGCGGCCGTGGTGCGTGCCGACGTCGAACACCGCGATGACGTTGTCGTGGGAGAGCCGCGCGACGGCACGCGCCTCACGGATCATGCGCGCCATCGCTTCGTCACCGCGGCGCGCGAGCACCTTCACCGCGAGCGGACGATCGAGCTCGGGATCGTGGGCCGCGTAGACATCGCCCATGCCGCCCGCCCCGAGCCGACCGGTGATGCGATAGCGACCGACGCGCGCACCGATCTGCAGCTCGTCGCCCTGCTGGCTCGGCTCGGTCTCGTCCGTCTCGGTGAGCTGCTCGTCCACGGCGCATCTCGAGCCCGACGTGGCTTTGCCACGGCGGACAGCGAGCACGACCGATCGTGCCAGGAAGAGCGCCGGAGGGCGCGACCAAAACTCAGTGCGAAGCTGGGATCTCGACCACACGATCCTCGTCTTGGCACCAAGCCGTGAGCGCACCGCCGTAGACGCAGCCGGAGTCGAGCCCCATCGTGTGCTGCCCGCGGTAGTAACCGTGCCAGGCCCAGTGGCCGTGCACGACCAGCGTGTCGCCACGGTAGTGCTCGTACCACGGGCGATGCGGCGGCGGGCAATCCTGCGGCGCGCGATCGAACTTGCTGCGCACACCGTCGGCGGTGCAGCAGCGCACGCGCGTCGCGAAGCTCACCTCTTCGCGCTCCAACCAGTCGTCGTCGTGCGTCGCATCGTTCAGCGCGCTCGCGACCGACGCGAGCTCGCGCCAGTGTGGATGCAGACCGGCGTGCACGAGCCACGCAGACGGGCCGCGCCCCGGGCTGGGCAGCTCGACGAGCACGGGCAGCGCACGCAGACGCGCGAGCAGATCGTCGGCGTCGTGCGCAGCGTAGAACGCGTCGAGCGTGTCCTTCTTGCGCGGCCATCGTCCGCTCTTCGCGAGCAGCGTGTAGACCTCGTGATTGCCGAGCACGGCGCGGCCACTGATGTCGCGCCACAGTCGTGCGGCCGCGAGCGAGTCGGGCCCGCGATTCACGATGTCGCCCGCGCACCAGAGCTCGTCCTTCGCGGGATCGAAACGAATCTCCGCGAGCAAGCGGTCGAGCTCGCGCGCACAACCCTGGACGTCGCCGACGATCCAGCGCACCTGCCGACAGTGTAACAAGGGCGGGCCGCTCTGCTACCGTGCAGCGTGCTCGCGATCGATTCGGTGATCCCGCTGGCCGGGTGGCCAGGGCTCGCCGTGCTCGCGCTCGTCGGCGCCATCGCCAGCGTCATCAACACGATGGCCGGCGGCGGGGGGCTGCTCGTGCTGCCGGTGCTCACCGAGGGCTTCTTGCTCAGCCCCAGCCACGCCAACGGCACCATGCGGGTCGGCGTCATCGTGCAGAACGTCAGCTCGGTGATCGCCTTCGCGCGCCGTCGCGAAGGCGATCGCAAGGTCGTGCTCACGCTCTTGCCCGCGATGATCGCGGGCTGCGTGGTCGGCACGCTGCTCGCGACGCGGCTGGCCGACGCGCTCTTGCGTCCGATCTTCGGCGTCGTGCTGGTGGTGTGGGCGATCGCGCTGGTGGTACGGCCCGGTCGCTTCCTCGATGCGCCCGCCGAGCCGCGCACGCCGGGGATCGCTGCGCAGATCGCTGCGCTCGCGATCGGCCTCTACGGCGGCTTCCTGCAGGCCGGCGTCGGCTTCCCGCTGCTCGCGTTGCTGGTGTCGATGCTCGGTCATCCGCCGGTGCGCGCGAACGCGATCAAGGTCGCGCTCGTGCTCGGCTTCACGATGGTCTCGCTGCCGCTGTTCGCACTCGCAGGGCAGGTGGAGTGGCGCGAGGGACTGGCGCTCGCGCTGGGCTCGTTGGTCGGCGGCTGGCTCGGTGCGACCTGGCAGCTGCGCGAAGGCGGCGCGAAGGTGGTGCGCTGGTTCGTCATCGCCGCGGTCGCGATCTCCGGCGCGATGATGGTGATACGCTGAGCGCGTCGCGATGGCCGACGACGACGATCGCGGTGCGGTGACGGAGCGCGACCTCGGTACGGGGCCGGTGACGGAGCCCACCGCTGCACCGACGACGATCACTCCGCAGCGTCGACGCGTCGCGGGCGTGCTCCACCTGCTCGGCACCGCCGGCCTGCCGCTCGCGCTCGGTGCGATGCTGGGCTTCTATGCCGCCGATCGTGGCATGCGTTGGCTGCCCACGATGCTCGGGCTCGTGCTCGTGGCCGCGATCGTCTCGCTCGCGCTCATCTCCGCGGCACGCATCGTCGAAGGCAGCGCGTGGCATCCGACGGTCGCCGGTCGTCGCGTGCGTCGCCGCGTGATCGTGACGCTCGCGTTGCTCGCGGTCGCGGTGATGCTGCGGCTCGCGCTGTTCTGGGTGGCACGGCCCACGCCGCTCACCGCGATGTCCGAGGTCGAGTTCAACCGCGCGTTCGCGGCCGACGTGCAGCAGTACCGCGAGTACGACGAGACGTTGCGTGGCCTCGTCGATGCGATCGCGCAGCGCGAGGCGATGCTGCAGCCCGACGCCGTGCTCTCGCCGAGCGACGAGCTCGCGCTGCGCCAGGCCTGGGGCGCGCTGCACGACGCCGCGGTCGCGCTCGATCAGATCCGCATGTTCTACGAGGACTGGTGGCACTTCGATCCGTCGCGGGCGGAACGCGATCGTCACCTGCGCAGCTTCCTGCTCACGTATGCGGCCGAGCTCGCGCTCTACGAGAAGGGCGCGCGCTTCGTCGCGCTCGTCACCAAGAACTCCAACGCGCGCAAGTTCCTCGATGCCCCGCACGCCGAGCTCGGGCTCGACGCCGGATCGCTGTCGCACTTCGAGCAAGACGTGCTCGGCGCGCGCGACGAAGCGCGCGTGGTCGCGGGCGAGCAGTACCTCGCGTGGATGGCGAGCGCGCTCGAAGGGCGCAGCACGGCGGACGCGACCGGTGTCGCGTGGCTGTGGCGGCGCATCGACGGCCACATCGCCGCGGTCGGTGAGCTCGGCGTATTGCAACGTCGCGGCCTGCAGCTCGCCGCGGACTTCGAGGTGCTGCGTCGCAACGTGCGACGCGCGTGGTATCCCGCGCAGAGCAAGGTCGCGGAGTGGATGGGCGACACGCGCGTGCGTCGACCGGGTTGGTACCTCATCACCGAGTCGCAGCAGGAGCAGATGGACGCGGCGCTGCAGCCCGGCGACGTGATGCTCTCGCGCAAGAACTGGTACGTGAGCAACGTGGGCCTGCCGGGTTTCTGGCCGCACGCGCTGATCTATCTCGGCGCGCCGGAGAAGCTCGCGGCGTACTTCGACGATCCCGACGTGCGCGCGTGGGTGCGCGAGCAGTCGGGCCGCGACGAAGCGCTGCACGAGTGGTTGGCCCACGAGCATCCCTCGGCGTGGCTGCGGTACGAGGCCGGCGATGGCGAAGGCACGTATCGCGTGATGGAAGCGATCAGCGAGGGCGTCAGCCTCAACACGCTCGCGCATGCGAGCGGCGACTATCTCGCGGTGATGCGGCCACGACTGTCGAAGCGCGCGAAGGCGCAGGCGATCGCGGCTGCGTTCGCGCACCTCGACAAGCCCTACGACTACGACTTCGACTTCGCGACCGATCACGCGCTGGTGTGCACCGAGCTGGTGTGGCGCAGCTATCGACCCGCACCGGGCAAGGACGGACTGGAGATTCCGCTCGTCGACATGGCGGGGCGCAAGACGCTGCCGGCGAACCAGATCGCGGCCCTGTTCGCCGACGAGCGCGGCCGGTCGGACGCGCAGCTGGAGTTCGTGTGGTTCTACGACGCGACCGAGCACGCACAGACGGCGTTCGAGGCCGACGAGAACGCGTTCGCGCAATCGCACGCGCGCGTCAAATGGGACCTGGCACTCGAGTGAGGGCCCGTGGCAAGCTCGGCCGATGGCCGACGAGCAGGACCGCGTCGAGCGGACGATCCGCTTCAACTACGAGACGTACGCGAGCTACTACAAGGGTGCGCTCGTCGACCTGCGCTACGACCTGATCTATCGCAGCAAGCGCATCGCCGATCTGCTCGAGCGTGCGGGCATCTATCCCAGCGCACCGGGCTTCGCGGCGTTCGAGTACGGCTTCGGTGCGGGGCATCTGCTGCGCGTGGTGTCGGCGGCGGAAAAAGTCGTGGGCTTCGAGTTCTCGCCGTCGGCAGTCGAGCGCGCGCAGAAGGCCGCGCCGCCCGGACACCCGAGCTGGGAGATGCGCGAGTGGGCCGACGCGACGTCGTTGCCGTTGCCGAGCGGCGCGTTCGATCTCGTCACGGCGAGCCACGTGCTCGAGCACCTCGACGACGATCACGCGGCGCTCGCGGAGCTCGTTCGCATCACGCGTCCCGGTGGGCACGTGCTCATCATCCTGCCGGCCAACGAGCGCCTGTTCGAAGGCAGCAAGCACCTGCGACTGTACGCGCTCGCGGACTTCTGCGATGCGATGGCGTCGCACGGGCTCGAGCAAGTGTTGGTCGACGAGCACCAGCGCTTCGATCGCCCGTGGAAGGACTTCCGCGTGATCCTGCAATCGCGACGCGGCCCGCTGCGCAAGGCCATCGTCGAGGGCACGAAGGCGGTGCTCTTCCTGCCGCCCGCCGCGTTGTCGTGGAAGCTGCTCGCGCGCGTCGACGATGCGCTCGCAGCCGTGGGTGCGAAGAGCACGAGCATCGCGTACTTGTTCCGCAAGCCCGATCGCAGCGACAGCTACCGACCCGCCTGAGCGACCCTCACGCGGCGGGGATCGTCGTGCACCCGAAGCGGATCTCGATGCTCGCTTCCTGCAGCGCCTCGAAGCGGCTGCAGGTCTGCGGGCACATCACGATCTGCTGCGGATCGATCAGGTCGTCGTAGTACCAGCCGTTGCTGACGCTCGCGCACTCGCCTGCGCTCTCGACCCAACCCACCGTCTGCACGCCGAAGCCGTCGTCGTAGTCGACGTTGACCTTGCCCTGCTCGAAGATCATGCCGTCGGGCGCCGCGGGGATGTCGTACTCGCACGAGAGCGCGACCGCGGTGATGCGATCGAGCAGCTGCTCGAAGAGTGTGCCGACATTGTAGTTGCAGCCATCCTCGAACACGCCGCCGGTCTCCGCTGCGAGCGCGGCATAGCCGCTCGCGACCGCCCACGTCGCGCCCGACTCGACGACGCCGCAGTCGCCCCCGTCGGAGCCGGGCGCGATCGCATGGAAGACGTAGCCGGACAGCTTCGGATCGAGATCGGCAAATGCGGCGTCGAACTGCGCCGTGTCGAGCGTCGCGTCGCTGCTGCTCACGACGAAGACATGCGTGCGCGCGTCGGGGCGCAGCGAGGCCGACCACTGCGGATAGCCGTCGAGCACCTGCTGCAGCAACGTATCGGGCGCGACGACCTGGTCGAAGTGGCGATAGAGCGGCGGATTGTCGTCGGTCATCGGGCATGCCTGCACGCCGAGCGGCGGCTCGTCGATGCAGATCCCGTCGGGCGGGTATCCGGCCAGCATCGCGACCTGCAGATCTTCGATCGCGTCGTTGGCGATGAGCTGCGCGAAGTTCTGGAAGATCGAGCCGAGCGCGCCCTCGTCCATCGTGCTGGCGACGACGATGAGGATGTCCGAAGGTGCTTCCTCGATCGTGGTCGTCTGCGTCACCGATGCGCATTCGTTGGCGTCGACGTCGGGCACGGCGATGTCGAGCTTGTTCGTGTCGGAGCTCGTCGCGTCGGCCGTGGTGCTCGTCGTGTCCGCGCTCGAAGTCGTGGCCGAGCTCGAGTCGCCGGTGGTGAGCGCACCGGCATCGCCGCTGACGACACAGCCGGTCGCGAGCGCGAGCGCGGCGAGCGTTTTCAACGAAGTCATCGGCAACCTCCCAGCAGATCGTCGATCGAGCGCGAGGACTTCCCGGCCAGCACGGTCGCCTTTGCCTTCGCATCGTCGTGCTGGTCGAGCGCACACAGTGCGGAGATCTCGGTCGCGTCGCGCTCCTCGGCGACTGCGCTGGATGGATACGCGCGACGATGCTCGCGCACGATCTCGAGCGCACGCTGTGCTCGACCTTCACGCAGCGCGCTGCGGGCCCGACGGAGCAGCTCGAGCTCGGCCTGCAGCGAATCCGACGGCGCTGGCTTCGGCGGACGTGCGCGCGACTTCGATGGGCGCGGTGCCGCGATGGCGGGCGCATCCACGGTTTCGATCGGCGGTGGTACGTCGACGTGCGTGGGCTCGACCGCGACGCTGCGCGGCGTCTCGTCGACGACGATCGCAGGCGTCGCGGCGCTGTCCGAGATCTCCGACGGCGTCGGCGCGCTCGCTGGACGCAGCGCAACGAGCCCCACGACCGCAACGACTGCGAAGATCACACCCACGAGCACGAGCTTGATCGTCGAGGCACCTGCACCTGCGCTCGCGGCCGCGCCGACTTTCGTCGTGACGCGGGCGAGCGCCGCGTCGACTTGTGCGGCATCACGCGCGGTCGCGGTCTCGTACGCGGAGACCAACGCAGCGAGCTGCGGATCGAGAGCGCCGAGCGCATCGGTTTCGTCAGCCATGGGCTCCCTTTGCTTTCGCCTGCTGACGCGCCACGAAGCGGGCGAGCCGCTCACGCACGAGGCGGATCCGCGAGTGCACGGTGTTGGCCGGAAGTGCGAGCGCCTCCGCGATCTCGGTCGCGTTCGCCCCGTCCATTTCGTAGAGCACGAACACGAGGCGTTGCTCCTCCGGAAGCGTGGCGAGGAAGTCGTGCAACAGCTGCGCGGCCTCGCTACGCATCGCGGCGGTCTCGGGGCTCGCGGCCTCCGCGGGCGGCATGGCCTGCTCTTCGCGCGTGCGTCCGCGGGTGTGGCTGCGCCGGTGCGTCGAGGCCACGCGACGACTGATCCCGAGCAACCATCCGGTCAGCGATGCGTCGGCCCACACCCGCTCGCGTTTGCGATGCGCGATGATGAAGACCTCTTGCGCGAGATCGTCGAGCTCGCCGAGCGGCACACCGAGCGCCGACAACCAGCGCACGACGCGGCCGTAGTGGCGGCGGAACATCTCGGCGTAGCGCGCGTCCGCTTGCTCGTCCACATCCGGCTCGCGTTCGGTGACGGCCATGTCGAGCCGGAGATCTGGGGAGGCCGACGACAAGTCCCCTACCATGGCCGCAGCGGCCCCCGCCTCGTCAGAAATTCTTTGCTCGGCTCGCTCGCTAGATCCGTACGACGGGACCCGCGACGAAGCGTACGCCCACCCAGCCCGTGCGCGCCGCGGTGCCGAGATCCGACACGCGAAAGCGCGGCCGCACCACGTGCACCATCGCGTCCGCGCCGACGAAGACGCCCAGCCTGCGCCGCGAGACCCACGTGAGCTCCTGGCCGATGACGACCGCGGCCCAGGGCAGCGCCGTGCGGTGCGGTGCGCCGAGACCGATCCCGCGCGCAACGGCGACGCCGGCTTCGAAACCGAGGCAGGTCGGCAGCTCGACCGGACCGAGGCGCGAGCGCACGCACGCGCGCGCACCCACGCCGGCCTGCTGCACCGACACGCCAGCGTCCGGCGCGGCATCGAAGCGACGCACGGCCCGCGGCGCCAAGTAGTGTGCGACGAAGTCGATGCGATAGCGCGGTCCGACGAGCCCGACGCCGGCCGCGATGCCACCGCGCACGAGGCCGAGTGCGCCGAGCTCGAGCACGCCGCCGATGCGCGGCTCGATCGCGAGGCTGCGCGTTTGCTTCGGTGCGCGCGGCTGCGTGCGTTGCTCGAGCTGCGGCCGCTCGACCTCGTCCGCCTGCGGCACTGCGATCGGTCGCGTCGGTACGGGTGGCGGCTGCGCGACGGTGTGCACGACACGGAGTGGATCGAGCGCGACTGCAATGATCAGCCCGGCTGCATCGGCAAGGCCGGCGCACTCGCGGCTCACCACGCTTCGCTCGACACGACCCGACGACAACGTCACCTCGACGTCGAGCCGCCATCGTTCCCCGTCCGCGACGATGGTGCCGCGCGCCGCGATGGCGGCATCGAAGTCGCCCTCGCCGAGATTGGCGTCGATCGCCTCGCGCACCGCCGACCCCTGCGGGCACTCGGGCGGTGCATCCCACTGCAGCGCGAGCTCGGTGCCCGGGGAGGGTGCGAGCACGGCAGCGAGCAGCGCGGCGAGGACGGCTGCCAAGCGCGATCAGTCTACAGAAAACCTGACGAGGTCGGTCGTGTGCGGCCATGAGCGCGGCAGATGATCACGTTCGTTCGTCCGGCATGCGTCTCGGCGTTTGCTCTCTTCGCGCTCGGCTGCGCCGTGAAAGGCAGCAGCGACGACGACGTGGGCTCGACGTCGAGCGATGCGGAGAGCTCCGAGTCCGGCGAAGCGTTCTCGTGCGAGGACCCGGCCGCCGACGGTCTCGCGCTGCGCGACGTCGCGGTGTTCCAGACGATCGCGATTCCGGTCGCTGCGGACTGCGAAGCGATCGCGCCCACGGCCCGCACCGCGCCGATCGTCGCCGGTCGCATCGCGATGTTGCGCGCCACCGTGAGCCTCGGCGCGACGTGGCCCGCGACCGAAGTGATCGCGCGCGTCGAGCTCGAGTCGAGCTCCGGCAGCGAGCAGCTCGTCGGGACGTGCACGCGCGTCGATGCGGGTGCGGGCACGGCGGATCTGCAGGTCGAGCTGCCGGCCGCAGCGATCGCGACCGACACCCACTACGCGGTGTCGGTGACGACCTGCGCGGGCGAGGTGCTCGGAGCGTTCCCCGAGGCGGGCACGATCGAGCTCGGTGCAGAGACGACCGGCATCATGCGGCTGCACGTCGTGCCGTTCGAGGTCGGCGGCTTCGTGCCCGACACCTCGCAGGCGGTGCTCGACGGATTTCGCGATGCGGTGCTCGCCCACTATCCCGTGACCGACGTCGAGCTCACGGTCGGTGCCGTCGAGCCGGACACGAACGGCGGTGTCGTCGACATGGGCGCGCTGCTCGTGCGGATCGTCGAGCTGCAAGATCCGAACGTCGCCGACCCGAGCAAGCGCGACATCTACTACTACGGCATGGTGAGCGGTGCGGCGACGCGCGAGCAGTTCTGCGAGAGCTGTCCCACCGGCACGTCGGAAGCGGGCCTCGGCGATCGTGCGGGGAGCTCGGTCGGTGCCGCGTTCGGCGACGCGCTCTCCGAGAGCACGCTCGTGCACGAGCTCGGACACTTGCACGGATTGCTGCACTCACCGTGCGGCGAGCCCGATCTACAGGACCCCGATTTCCCGTACGCCGACGGCACGACCCACACCGAAGGCTGGGACTTTCGCACCGGCGAGCTGATACCGCCGAGCGCCAACGACATGATGGGCTACTGCCAACCGCGCTGGGTGAGCGACTACAACTATCGCAAGCTCGTCGATTGGGTGCAGCGCGCATCGACCTGGCGCGACGCGTAGCTCGACAGGCTCGAGCGGTCGCGTTCGAGATCCGGCGGCGCCGCGGCGCTCCCGCCCACGCGCGCCGCGGTGGCGCCTCGGCTGCGAAGGATCGCCCAATCGAGATCGGCGTGACTCGATTGGGCGATCCTTCTGTCCGCCCACCCCAGAGGCTGTGGATTGCCCTGCGCCACGCTGGCGCCTCGGCTGCGAAGGATCGCCCAATCGAAATCGGCGTGACTCGATTGGGCGATCCTTCCGATCGCGCGCCCGGCCGCCCGCCCCCGGGGCGCCTCGGTGCTTTCTGTCCGCGCGACCGGCCGCCCGGCCCCGCGGGTAGCGCCTCGGTGCTTTCTGTCCGCGCGCCCGGCTGCCCGCCCGGCGCGGCGCCTCGGTTGCGAAGGATCGCCCAATCGAAATCGGCGTGACTCGATTGGGCGATCCTTCTGTCCGCCCACCCAGGGCTTTTCGATTGCCCTGCGCCGCGGTGGGGCCTCGGTGCGAAGGATCGCCCAATCGAGATCGGCGTGACTCGATTGGGCGATCCTCCCGATCGCGCGCGCAGAGCCCTTTCGATCGGCCGCGCTGCGCTGGCGCCTCGGTTGCTTCCGATCGCGCGGCCAGAGGCTGCGTGCTGGTGCTCGTCGACGTTGCAACCATCGGGTCGCACCTGTACTCGCGGATCGTGGACTCTGCGCGCGGTCAGCTGCACGCGCGCGCACCTGTACTCTGCGGCCAGCTTGTCACGCGTGCTCGATGATCCAAGCTGCGCGGACGATGAAGATCCGCGAGACATCTTCGAAGTCTGCTCGTCCTCGCAAGCGTCGGCCGTTGAAGCGGCCGAAGCAGCTCGCGCTGCCGGTGCGCACACACGGCGGTGCGCGTCCGGGCGCGGGTCGAAAGCGCGTCGCACCGCGGCCCCGCGTCGTGCATCGCACGCGGCCCAAGCTCGATCGCAACCATCCGGTGCACGTCACGATCCGGATCCGTGCGGGCCTACCGAGGTTGCGCACGCGTGTGCCGATGCGTGCGATCACCGGCGTGCTGATCGCTGCACGTGGTCGCTTCGACCTGCGCGTGATCCAGTTCGCGGTGCTCGGCGATCACTTGCACTTCATCGTCGAAGCCGCCGATCGCGACAGCCTCACTCGGGGCATGCGTGGTCTCGGCACGCGGCTGGCGATCCACCTCAACCGCGTGCTCGAGCGCAACGGCAAGCTCTTCGACGATCGCTACCACGCGCGCGCGATGAAGAACCCGCTCGAGGTGCGCAACGGTCTCGTCTACGTGATCAACAATTTTCGCAAGCACGAGCAGCAAGCCGGTCGCAAGGTCGCCGCGCGCTGGATCGATCCCTATAGCAGCGGCCCACGCTTCGACGGCTGGCGCGAGCGCGACCACGCGCGCGATGGCACGCGCGTCGAGCTCGAGCTCGGCACGCTGCCGGCGCGCACATGGTTGCTGACCACGGGATGGCGCCGGCATGGTCTCATCGCCGTCGACGAGCTTCCCGGCGGTGCGGCGCAGCAGGCCCCGAAGTCACGCCACCCCGCGACGACCTGACCTACGCCGAGCGCACCCGCGTCCGCGTGATGCGGCGCGCTACTTGGTCGCTGCGCCGCGCTCGACTTGCTCGCCCTTCATCGCGCGATCGAGGGCGTCGTCGGTGCGCTGAACGCTGGCCTTCTGCGCGGCTTCGACATCTCGGCGCGCTTTCTCGACCTCGGGTAACGACTTCGTGGGCGGCGGCGTCTTGGCCGGCGCGGGCTCCGGCGTGTTACCGCACGCGGCTGCGAGCACCACGACCACGACGATTCGTCGCAACATCCACCCCGAGCATACGACCCATGCCCAAGATCAAGCTCACCTACTTCGATTTCGCCGGAAGCCGCGGCGAAGAGTGTCGTCTCGCGTTGCACCTCGCGGGCGTCGACTTCCACGACGACCGCCTCGCCAACGGCGTGTGGCCGCAGCTCAAGCCCGATACACCCTTCGGTTCGTTGCCGGTGCTCGAGGTGGAGGGCAAGGGCCGACTCGCGCAGAGCAACGCGATCCTTCGCTACGTCGGCACGCAGCACGGCTTGCATCCCAGCGATCCGTGGGAGGCGGCGCGTCACGATGCGATCCTCGCCGTGTGCGAAGAGCTGCGCGGCAAGCTCGGGCACAGCCTGGCGACGAAGGACGAAGAAGAGAAGAAGCGGCTGCGTGAGGAGCTCGCGAAGGGCTACCTGCAGCAGTGGGGCCGCGCGGTCGAGCAACAGATCGGCGACGGCCCGTTCGTCGCCGGTGCGAAGATCAACGTCGCCGATCTCAAGCTCTTCATCGTCGCGAACTGGCTGATGAAGGGCACGCTCGATCACATCCCCAAGGACGTGTTCGCCGACTACCCGAAGCTGAACAAGCTCGTCGACGCGGTGAAGAACCACCCCGACGTGCAGCGCTGGTACGCACCGAAGAGCTAACGTCGTCGTCGACGCAGCAGCAACGCCACGAGCGCGAACGCTGCGCTCGTCGGCGTCGCATCGGTGGTGCAGCCGCAGCCGCCACCGTCTTCGGCAGCTCCGCCCTCGCCGCTGCTCGTGCTCTCGCTGCCGTCGCTGCTCGCGGTCGTCGTGGTGGGATTCGCCGTCGTCGCGCTGCTGGTCGCGCTCGCGCTCCCGCTCGTGTCGGCACTGCCCGACGCGGAGCCGCTGTCGCTCGACGATTCGCCGCCGCTGCTGGTCGCGTCGATCGGGCCGAAGCTCGTGATCGGTATGTCCACGTTCGCGACCGCGAGCTCGAGCCGCGGCGATCCGCCGAGCTCTTCGAACAACGCGGCGATCGAGAGCCCCGCATCGTTGGTCATGTTGGTGTCCGCGAGGAACTCCATGTACTCGGGCGTGTTCACGACGTAGAGCAGCCGCACCTGCACGTGCAGGATGTCGTTGTCTTCGGGATCGTCCGGTGTCATGTCGACGATGTCGGGCGCGCCGTCGAAGTCGTAGACGTAGTCGTCGTAGTTCGGCCAGTTGCCGTCGGGCAGCACGTCGTAGCGGCCGATCGGATCGGTCTCGGCGCTCTGCGTCATCCCCAGCGGCGGGATGCGGGTGTCCTCGATCCAGTGATCGGACAACAGCAGGTGGTTCTGCGATCCGCTGGAGAACTGCTCCGCGATCGCACGATACGTGCGCAGCAATGGATCGGGCACGTTGCCGACGAGCTGCTCCGCGGTGCCCGACTCGAACACGATCGTCTCGCCGTAGCGCGCGGTGAGCTCGAGCCACATCAATCGGCCCTCCGAGTATCCGGTGGGCAGCTTGTGCCCGGTGTTGTTGGTGACGCGCACGCCGAAGTCGAGCAGACCCGCGCCGAGATCCACACCGTCGGGCGGCGTGATCTCGAGCGTCGCCGCGGTGGCGAGCACCGCACCGATCGCCTGCTGCGTCTGCTCGTACGACGCGCTCGGCACCTCGTTGCTGCCGCCGTCGCCGTAGAGATGATCGAGCACGTCCATCATGAACCAGTTCGCGCCCGCGAGCTCGTGACGACGACCGCCGGTCGGATGGCTCACCATGTTCGTGTTCGCGACGCACGCGGCCATGTCGTCGACCGCCGGCATGTGGCAGTCCTGGCACGACGCCGCCATGTTGCCGGCCGTCGCGTACACGCTGCGGGCCCACTCGCTGTACGTGCGCTGCTCGTTGAACAGCAAGCCGATCGGATTGCCGGCATCGTCGAGTCGCGAACGCGGCGTGGTCACGTCGTGGCACGTGCCGCACAGTGCCGAGCTGCCCATCATCGGATCGTTCAGCCACGAGTGTGGCGGCTGCGAAGTGTCGCCGTTGTCCCACGCCCATGGTCCGCGTCGCGGCACGTTGCTGCCGACCACGATGTCGTCGATGGTGTACTGCGCGTTGCCGATGGCCTGGCCGCTGCCCTGATCCACCTGCATGCGGTGACAGAGCTCGCACTCGACACCGGCGCGATCGTTGGCCTGTAGATCGGTGACCGCAGTCGCGTAGCCACGCCCTTCGAGGAACGCCCGCGGTGCGTGGCAGCGCACGCACAGCGCGGTCTCACCGTTGTCGATGCCACCGCCCATGTCGGTCGCGTCCTGGCTCGCGATCGCGACCGCGGCCCAGAACACCGGGTCGCGCGCGGAGTTGCCCATCATCGAGCTCTGCCAGGTGTGCACCGGTGCGTAGATCGGATCGGCGGCGTGGATCTCCGCGTTCGGTGCGTTGTGGCAGTTGGCGCAGGCCGACGCCGCGACCAACGGATTCACGAGCGTGTTCGGCTCCGTCGCCGCGGATGCGAGCGCAGGCCAGGACAGGACGACGGCGACGGCAGCCCAGCGAGACGTGTGCACGAGCTACCGACGCGACGAGTCGCGCGGTGGCGCACGAAATCGTGGGCGCGGATCAATGATGATGGCCGGGCCCGGCCGGAGGGTCGCCCTTGCGACCGCCGCCCGCCGGCGGCGCGAGGCCGGAGCGCGTGACCTCGTCGATGCTGTCGAAGAGCGTGCGCTTCTCGATCGGAACTGCGAACACATCGGCGCTCGCGGGGAGGTGGGCCTTGCCGGCGTGGCCGACGAAGACGGGCTGCCGCACCGGCAGCACCTGGCCGGAGAGCTCGACGGTGAGCCGCAGCGCCGCACCCTTGGCGACGTGGAGCTCCGTGCCACCGGGTCCGTGCACGTGGGTGTCGGCGACGAAGCTGCGCCCGTCGGCGGCGATGGTGCCGAGCCCTTCGTGGAACTTGCCCTCGAGACGCATAGTGCCGTCGAGCCCGTCGACGCGCTTCGCGTTGATCGCCACGCCGCCGAGCCGCAACACCACGTCGTCGACGTGATGCGGCGCGAGCGAATTGCCGTCGGCGTCCTGCGGCGCCATCGTGACGACGAACGCGGAGGGCCCGACCCAGTGCAGCAACGGACGCGAGCGGCGAGGATCGAGCCGCGTCGCCAGCCCACGATCGACGCCGACGACGCGCGCGAACCACTCGGGCTTGCCGTCGCCGCGCCGCAGCATGCCTTCGACGTAGATGCCCGCGTGATACGAGCCCGGCACGCGCGTGTCGTGGATCACCGCGACGTGCCGCGCGTCGTCCTCGCGCGTGAAGTGGATGCGCTCGTCGCGGGGCGCGAACACGCCGGGCCGCTTGCGCTCGTACGCGGCCAGGAACGCGAGCTGATCGAAGCGCGCGACGCCTTCGTCGTCGATCCGCAGCTTCTCGCGCGCCGCGAGCGGCACGGTATCGAGGTCGCGTAGCGCGGCGCCGGGCGAGAAGCGCGGTGCGATCAAGCGCCCGAGCACACGCAGGTCGTCGATCTTCGCGCCGAGCGTCTCGTCGACTTCGACCGACAAGCGCAGCGGTGCGCCGGCAAAGCGCGCGTCGCCGTCGAAGCGTGCGTGCACGTGCAGCGTCGTGTGCATGTAGATGCCGATCTGCACCGCCGACGCGTGTCGGGCGTCCGCGGGATCTTCGAGCACGGGTCCGCCGAGCGCCGAGCGGAACACCGAGGCCGATGGCAACAGTCGGACCGACAAGCGCTCCTTCATGGGCCGATCGAACTGCGCGAACACGGGACCTCGCAGCGGGGGCGCGCCGGCCGGCACCAACATGTCCCACGTGTTGATCATCGCCATGCCGCCGAGCAGACCCTGCTCCGCGACCGCCTCGCCATGCGCGTGCTCGGCGTGGGCGTGGCCTCCTTTCACGCGCTCGCGCAGGTAGGCGACGTGCACGTGCCACCGCCCGATCCAGCGCTCGTCGTCGACGCCGTTGCGATGCACGAAGATCGTGTGGCGTCCGTCGCTGCGTCGGAACACGAACGCGAGCGGTCCGGCCTCGTCCGCGTCGTGGTGCCGGCCGTTGGGATCGTAGAGCGCGACGTGCCAACGCGCGTCGTCGGTGTCACCGCGCTGCACGGTGATCATCAGCGAGTCGTCTGCGCTGGTGACGTAGAACGGCAGGTGTGTGTGCTCGCCGGGGAACAGATCGAAGCGCGGATCGATCGCCATCGTGTAGCCGATCGCCGTAGCGATCGTGTTCGTGAAGAACTTGTCGATCACGCCGGCGTTCTCGCCGTGGAAGACGCGGCTCGCGGCGGTCGAGGGGTTGCGACCCTTCTCGACGATCGTCTGGATCGTGGCGTAGTCGACCCCGTCCCAGCTCGTGCCGTTGCCGAGGCCCATGCCGAACACGAGCGTGTCGGCGAGGCCGCCGGTCGCGAGCGTGCTCAGATTGGGCGCGACCGTCTCCTTGCCGTCGGTGAGCAGCGCGAGGTAACGGATGTCGTCGCTGGGCAGCGCGTTCGTCGGCGGACGCACGAGCTCGTCGTGCGTCTCGGTGATCGCGGTGGCGAGCGGTGTGCCGCCGCTCGCCGACAATGCGGCGAGCGCGGTGTTGACGGTTGCCGGCGGATAGCTGCCGCCCGCGCGCACGAGACCCCACGGCTGCGCGGTGACGACGGGATCACAGGTCGGCGAGACCCCGACCGAGGTGAACGTCGACACGCCGCCGATGACGTAGGCCGCGCGCGCGTCGTAGGCCGCCTGGCAATCGGCGAGGAAGTGCTCGACGCCTTTGCGCGCGAGATTCCACTTCGTGATCGGAGCCATGCTCGCGAGCGGATCGGAGGTCATCCCGGTCATGCTGCCGGAGCGATCGACCGCGACGCCGACCACGGGCTCGGTGTCGTACGCGTATCCGAGTGCGTGATGATCGAGCAGCTCGCCGTTGGTGCGCGCGGGCTCGCCGGTGAAGTCGGGCAAGTAGTAGGTCGGCATCCCCGACGGCAGCGCGTACACGGTGCTGCCGGTCCACGGCCACATCGCGCTCGCGAGCGTGTGGCCGAACGCCGCCGAGCTCGGAAACCACGTCGTGCCCGCGTGCCCGTCGAGCTGCCACATCGCCCACAGTCGATCGATGTTGCAGTGGTGCAGCCAGAAGATCGGATCGTTGGGCGACGCCGCGGCGCCCATGTGGCCGCCGATGTAGCGATGCACTTCGTTGTGCGACGAGACCGACGAAGAGCCGGCCTCGAGCAGCGAGCGAAAGGTGCTCGCTGTGCCTGCCGAGAGGATCGAGTTCACGCTGGAGAACGTGGGCAGCACGTCGCCCGGCGAATCACCGAAGAAGCGGCGCAGCGCGGTGCCATCGGCGGTGTCGTCGAGATCGGGACGGATGCGCCAGCCCGCGAGCGAGGCGGGGAAGTACGCGGGCAGCGGAAACGTGTTGGTGCCGGTGCCGGGCTTGTCGTAGGCGAAGAGGCCGGTGCGCACGGTGCCGCCGCCCGATCCACCCGCGCCGCCGTTGGGGCCGAGGAACGCGTCGGTGAAGATCGCCGCCGACCAGTCCCAGTACGGCAACATCACGCCCGGCACTTCGGCCTGCAGTGCGGCCTCGAAGCGCAGCAACAGCTCGCGGTGCCAGGAGAGGAACGCCGCACCCTGGTGCCCCGCGTTGTACGTGGTGCCGGTGTTGGGGTTGATGACCTCGAACACCGCGAGGTGCAGAAAGACGAATTGATCGTAGACGCTGTATTGATCTGCCGCTGGATCGCCGGGGTTTACGATGTTCGCCTTGAGCTTCAGCAACGCCTCGAGGAACGCTGCGCGCTCGGTGGACGAGAGGAAGAGGAAGTTCTTGCGTACGGCCATGGCCGCACACATACGGGTGCACGCATCACGGCTTTGACGCGGCCGATCGGCCGCGGCTCAGAGCCAGCCGCGGATGAGCAGCAGCGCGTCGACGAAGAACTTCGTCGCCCAATTCGGGTAGGTGAAGGGCGAGTAGGCGCCCCAGATCGGATGGCTGCCCTTGATCGCGCCCAGCACGTCCGCGTTGCTGGTCGACAGATCTTGCTGGCGCATCACGAAGCGCATCGCCTTGATCGCGCCGTCTTTCCACTTCTCGTCGCCGGTCGCTTCGTAGAGCTTCGACCACACGATTGCGAACTGGCAGTTGCCGGTGAGGCAGCAGTACTTCGAGTCGCCGCGACCGTCGGGGTGCACCGTGCCGGGCAGGAAGCCGTCGGCGAGCAGCCACGAGAGCATCGCGTCCGCGCCACGCGTGGCAGCCTCGGCCCACTTCGGTTCCGCGATCAAACGGCTCGATTCCCACAGGCCACGGCACGCATACGCGATGGTGTGCGTGAACGGAGCGGCGTCGCGCTCGAACGCGCATTCGTCGAACCACCCGTTGCTGCGTTGCTTGCTGCACGCCCAGTCGAGGTTCGCGCGCGCGACTCGTTCGTACTCCGTGTTCTGCTCGAGCGCGGCGAGCTCGAGCAACGCCCACGCAGTGCGCGTGTTGTAGACGTGCGGGATGCCGTTGTACGTGCTGCGAGTCCAGCGACCGTGCTCGTCGGCGATGTTGGTGAGCCAGTCACCCGCACGCACCGCGGCGTTCTTGAACACCGACTCTTCGGTCTCGCGAAACGCACGCAGGAGCCCGAACAGATCCTGACCGGTGTCGAACACGATGCCGCGGTTCTCCGCGACCGTGGGGTTGCCGAACGAGCCGTCCTCGAGCTGCACCGTGCACAACCACCGCACCATTCGGATCGCGCGCTCGCGATACTCGTTGCGGCGCAGCGCGTGCGCGAGGTTGAAGAACGTGCACGCGATGTAGCCGGTGGTCTCGATGTACGAAGGTCGCCAGCCACCGAGCAGCGAGTAGCCGTAGCTCACGCCGCCATCGGGCGTCGCATCCTGAGCGCGGCACAGCCAGTCGATCGCCGCGGCCATGTGCGCGTCGACGTCGTGCGTGTGGGCCGAGCGTGGGACCAAGTCCAGCGCCGCAGCGCGCGAGAACGGGAAGAAGGGGAGGGACAAGGGGCCAACCCCAACATAGCACCCGGATCCCGGGGTGTGGCTAGAGCATCACGACGCCGCGCTGGAGCGCCCGCACGACCGCTTCCGTGCGCGTGCTCGCGTCGAGCTTCGCGAGCACCGCGTTCACGTGGAATTTCGCGGTGTGCGAGCTGATGCCCAGACGATCGGCGATCTGCTTGTTCGACAGCCCCTCGGCCATCAGCTGCACGACCTCGTGCTCGCGGGCGGTCAAGCTGTCGTGCACCACACGCGGCGGCGCCGCATCGAGCTCGAGCTCGGATCCGCTGAACACCGAGGTCACTTGACCACGATCGATCACGCAGAGCCCGTGCAACACCGCATCGAGTGCGTGCTGCAGCGCGATGCCATCGACGTCGCGGGGCAAGACGCCCGCGACACCCGCGACGATCAGCTCACCGACCGCGCCCGGCGGTCGTGCGATCGCTGCGGGCACGAGCGCGATCACGGGCACCGGCAGATCGGCGACGCGCGAGAGCAGCTCGCGTTCGTGATCGGCACTCGGCCCGAGATCCCACAGCACGACATTCGCTTCGGTGCGCGCGATCGCATCCGCGACCGTCTCGCCATGTGAAGGCTCCGCCGAGGTGACGAGCCCGAGCCGCAACAGCAGCCCCTCGCGCACCAACGGATCGTCGGCGACCACGAGCACGCGCGACAGCCCGTGCACGTCGAGGATCTCGGTGGTGTCGATGCGATTCATGGGATCCGACTCAGCTTGAGACCGCATCGCCGAGCGTCAACTGCGGCGCGCGAGAAAGACGGTGCGATGCGAGTCGCACCTGAATTCGTCTTTGGCACCCCCGCCCGATTGGGCGGGGCGTGAACCGTCCGATCGGGCGATTGGCGCCACCCTGATGCGTCGCCATCGTGGGAGCCATGGACGAATCGACGCTCTCCACACTTCCGGAGCTCGCCGCGCGGCTCGGCAGCGATCTCGTGCGCGTGCAGGGACGCCGCCATCGCGGTGCGACCGGTGTGCCCTGGACCACGCCCGACACGATCGTGACGACGCTCGGCGCCGTCGACGAAGACGACGCGGTGGACGTCGGTCTGGCGGATGGCAAAGAGGTGCGCGCGGAGGTCATCGGTCGTGATCCCGGGCTCGCGCTCGCGCTGCTGCGCGTGCCGGCCGGAGCGCTCGGCGCCCCGCAAACGCAGACGTGGCGGGACCCCGAAGAGTTACGCGTCGGTGAGCCAGCGCTCGCGCTCGCGCGACCGGGGCAGAGCGTGCGCGCCGCGCTGGGGATCCTCGGCGTCGTGGGCGGCACGCCACTGCGCTTGCGCGGCGGCGGCACGCTCGATCGCTACGTCGAGCTCGATCGCGATCTACCGCGGGGATTCTCCGGCGGGCTCGTCGTCGATCTGCAAGGTCGAGTGATCGGGCTCGCGACGAGATCGGTCGTGCGCGGTGCTTCGCTCGCGCTCGGACTGCCGACGGTGAAGCGGGTCCTGGACAAGCTCGACAAGCATGGCCATGTTCCGCGGGGCTACATCGGTGTCGGTGTCTATCCGGCGCGGCTACCGAAAGCGGTCGCCGACACGCTGGGTCGTTCCGGCGCAATCGTGGTGGTCGCAGTCGAGCAAGATGGTCCTGCACAACGTGCAGGCATCACGCTCGGTGACGTGATCCTCGCAGTCGATGGTGGCGCGGTCGCAACGCCCTTCGAGTTGCGCCACGCCTTGGAAGATCGCGCTGGAGAGCATGTAACGCTCTCGGTGCTCCGCGGCGGTCAAACCACGGAAACGACAGTCGAGACGGCAGCCAGGAAGTGAAGAGAACCATGACGACGCAGAAGACCCATCAGCTTCCCAACGAGCTCCCGTTGCTGCCCTTGCGCAGTGGCGT
>DASZPU010000171.1:0-4290 GCA_035550195.1 Nannocystaceae bacterium | reverse complement strand
GACGGCACCGCGCGCACCAACGCACAGATCGAAGAGGATCTGCGCCGCTTGTTGGTCACGTGGGATGCGGGCACCGAGCAGAACGAAGTGCCCGGCGTCGGCAACAACATCCAGGCCGAGCAGGCGCTCCCGGATCTCGGCACGGTCGACGGCGACACCAGCATCCGTCCGTACAACGACATGCTCAACGACTTCGACGGTCCGTCGCTCGGTGGCATGTGGGAAGTGACGGTCGAAGATGGTGCTCCGGGCGAGCTCGACATCACGATCGAGAACACCTCGGGTGGCACCGCATATCCGGCGCTCTTCTCGGCGCCGCTGTGGGCCGTGCACGACGACACCGTGTCGCTGTTCGACGCCGGCATGCCGGCCTCGCCGTCGCTCGAGACGCTCGCAGAGGACGGCGATCCGGCCGCGCTGCTCGGCGATCTCGGCGGCGCGGGCGTGTCGGCCAGCGACGTCGCACCGATGCCGCTCGGCACCGGCGCGAGCTTCCAGTTCACCATCTCGCCCGACGACACGACGCCGAACCTCAGCGTCATCGCGATGGTGATCCCGAGCAACGACACGTTCGTCGCGCTCACGGTGCCGCTCGTCGACGCCGGTGGTGCGGTGCTCTCCGCGGCAGAAGCCGAGGCGGCGATCGCAGCGGCGCTGGGTGCTTGGGAAGCCGGCACCGAGGCCAACCAGGCCGGTGGTGCGGGCAGCGATCAGTACCCGCGCCAGGCGGCGGACAACACGGGCGCGAACGAAGGCGACCCGCTCATCCGCACGATGGACGACGATGATCCGATCTGGGCGTGGCCGGACGCGAACACGTTGGTCCGCGTCACGGTGACGCCGACCGGGAACTGAGCGAGGCGGCCGCGGGGGCCCGACGAGGGCCCCTGTGGTCGTATCGGCCGCGCAGAAAAACCAGGGCGCCTCGGGCGCCCGATCACGGATCCGACCCGCGTAGGCCATCGGATCCCCCGAAGGCTCCAAGAACTTGAAGCCCTCGGAGTTTCATCGCATGGAGTCCCTACGTGACACCTGAGGTGATCTGCCTGGCCATTGCGCTCGGGGCGTCGTCCGGCACGCCGCAGCGCATGCCGACGGCGCCGACGGAGATCGCGGCGGTACAGGTCGCGGCGAAGCTGCGAGCGCTGCTCGCCGATCCGTCGCCGAAGGCGGTCGTCGCGTTGCGCGAGCGCGTGCAGCAAGGTGCACCGCCGGCCGCACTCGTCGCGCTGCTCGACGCGTATCGCAAGCAACCACGCGCGGAGCTGCTCGACGTCGTGCAGGAGCTCGCGCAGTACCGCCGCAGCGACGTGCGTGCGCACGCATTGTTCGCGTGGGCGCAGACCAGCGCGCACGAGGCCGACCTCGCGATCGCAGCGGCGGCGACCGATGTCGATCCCGGCATCCGTCGGATCGCCATCGTGCTCGCGAAGCAACATCCCAGCCCGGCTGCGAGCGCACGCATTGCCGAGCTGCTCGATCACGATCGTCCGCTCGCCGACGAGGTCGCCGCGATGGCGGCGCTCGAAGCCGCGGAGGACGCGGAGATCGAGATCGAGGGCGATTCGTGAAGCTGCTGGCCGCGCTCGCGCTCGCGTGCGTCGCGAGCGGCTGCGGTCACCGCATGCTCGCGTCGCACGGGCGCGAGCACGGCAACCTCTTCGCGCACGCCGAGGACAGCGACGTGCGCCAGCGCGACACCGGCGACGAGACACCGCTCGTGGTGTTGGTCGAGAAGGAGCGCGTGGTCGCGGTCGATCCGATCGCTGCGAAGACGCGCTGGTCGATCCCGCTGCGTGTCACCGGACATCCAGTCGCGAGCGGCGATGCGATCTATCTGCCCGCACGCGGCCATCGCATCGTCGCAGTCGAGCGCAAGAGCGGTCGCGAGCTCTACACGATCTGGTTGCCCGGCGAGGCGCTCACCGGGCTCGCGGTGGCCGATCCGTGGCTCGTCGCCACCGTGGTCGACGACAAGCCCGGCGTGCGCGCGCGCGTGCTCGGCTACGACACCAACGAAGGCGAGCCGCGCTGGGATCGTCCGTCGGCGACACCGGTCGGCATCCCCGAAGTCGTCGGTCGCGTCGCCGTGATGCCGGTCGGCGATCAAGTGGTCGCGCTGCGCGCCCGCAGCGGTCGCGAGCTCGCACGCCTCGACCTCTCGGCTGCACGCGCACAAGGCATCGCGCTCGAGCGCGTCACGCATCGTCGCGGAGCGTGGTTCGCGGGCGGAGGCACGCGCTGGGTCGGGCTCGGTGCCGCCGGCGAAGGCAGCGACGGTCGCGAGCTCGTCGCCGGTTACTCCGATCTGTTGCCGGCTGCGCGTGCGATGGACGTCGGCCACGGCGACGACGAGCGCCTCCAGCTGTGGCTGCGCTTCAACGATCGCGATCCCACGCCGCGCGACGCGATCCTGCTCGCGCGTCGCGTCGTCGTCGCGATGCGCCTCGACACCGAGGGCCTGCCCGTGCGCGCGCGCTGGGTCTACGAAGAGCCCGGCCGCGAGCTGGTCGCGATGGAGGTCACCGGCGATCGCGTCGTGCTCGTGCGCGAAGACGGCGGCATCGTGACCTTGTCCGACGACGACGGTCACGTGCTCGACCGCATCGCCGGCGACGAGCCGGTGCGCGGCGCGTTGATCATGGGCGCGCCGGCGAACGGTCGCGGCACGCACGGCCGCGACGACGATCCCGACGCCATCGCGGATCTGCGGCGGCTCTTGGTCACCGACGATCCGCGCATCCTCCCGGCGCAGCAGCTCGCGAGCCTGCTGCTGTGGCGCAACGACGACGTGCGCGTGCGTCGATTGGTCAGCAAGCTCGCCGACGGCGAGCTGCGCGACGACGCCTCCGAGTCGACCGCGCTGCTGCGTGCGCACGCGGCCACGCTCGTCGCGGGTCGTTGGGGCAGCGGCTCCACGGCCGACGTCGATGCGCTGGTGCACGAGCTCGAGCGGCGCCCCGGCTTCGGTCGTCACGCCGCCGACGATCTCGCGCCTTCGATCCGCGCCGCCGTCCGTTCGGGGCGACCCGAGGTCGTCGACGAGCTCGGTGCGCTGCTGCTGCATCCCGGCACGCGCAGTGAAGACCTGCTCGAGATCGTCGCTGCGCTCGATCAGCTCGACGACGCGCGGGCCGTGCCTGCGCTCGACGAGTTCGTGCGCCGCTACCACGCCGACGAGGTGATCGCGAACGAGTCGATGGCGCTGTTCGCCGCCGCCGATCTGCTGCTCGAGCACGCGGCCGAGGGTGGCAACGCGGGCGAGGCCATCGTCCGAACGCTGCGCACGGTGGCGGAGGATCCGCTGTGCGAGCCGCGTCTGCGCGCGAGCATCGTCGCGGGGCTCGCGAAGAAGCCGTGAATGCTATGCTGGCCACATGGCTGGCTTTCACTGGGTAGCGATTCCACTGTGCGTGCTCGCGCTGGGCTGTCCGACGTCCGATGACGGGCTCGACGACGCCGCGGGCAGCGAGACCACCGACGCGACCTCGACGACCGCATCCACGTCCGCGACGACGACGTCGGCGTCGACCTCCGCGACCACCGAGATGACCTCCGCATCGACGTCGGCGTCGACGTCGGCGACGACCGACACGACGATGTCGACCACCGACGACACCACCAGCGTCGGCACGAGCGACACCGAGACCGACACCGGCGCCGTCGGTTGCGACGCATGCGATGCCGGCGAGTACTGCGACTGGGCGGTGAACAGCTGCGGCACCGAGCGCTTCGACGAGCCGGTGTGCACGGCGATCCCCGACGGCTGTGCGGGCGTCGAAGAGGATCCGGTGTGCGGCTGCGACGGCATCGTCTACAGCGGCGCGTGTGCGGCCGCGCTGCTCGGCGTCGACGTCGACGTGACCGGCCAGTGCGACACGCCGAAGGGGCACTTCGCGTGCGGCTACGCGTTCTGCGATCCCACCACGAGCTACTGCCAGTGGTCGGTGTCCGACGTCGGTGGCTATCCGGACGGATGGAGCTGCGTCGATCTGCCCGCGGGGTGCGGCGACACGCCGAGCTGCGAGTGCCTCGCGGACGAGCCGTGCAGCTTCGCGTGCGAGACCACGTCGGACGGTGGTCTGTTGCTGACGTGTCCCGGCGGCTGACGCGGGGCCGCGAGGACACCGATGAACGTCGTGCTCGGGCTCGCGGTGATCGCCGCGGTGGCATGGATCGCAGTGATCGTCGGACGTCGCGCGCTGCAGGTGGATCGCGAGCGCGACGCCGCCGACGCGCGCGCGCACGCGGACGACTCGCGCGAAGGAGCGCGGCGCGAGCGTGCGATCA
>DASZPU010000170.1:0-4937 GCA_035550195.1 Nannocystaceae bacterium | reverse complement strand
CGCGCACCTCGGGCTCGGCTACGGCGCGTACGCAGTGCTCGAGGAGCTCGGCTTCGCGTTCCTGCACCCGCTCGCGCCGATGCGCCCCGAAGCGCTGCCCGCAGCGCTGCCGACCATCGACAGGACGAGCTCGCCGCGCTGGCCGATCCGCGGCCTGCAGCTGCACACGATGCATCCGCTCGAGCTCACCGAGCTGCTCAACGGCTGGGGCCCGAACGGCTACGACGACGAAGCCGGATGGAACGCGATGCTGCCCGAGTGGGACGCGTTCCTCGAGTGGACGCTCGCGAACCGCCAGAACCGCGTGCACTGGGTGCTGCTGCGCTCCGAACCCTGGGCCGAGTTCGCCGACGGCCAGGAACGCATCGAGCGACTGCGGACGCTCGTCGATCGTGCGCACGAGTACGGCGTGTGGGTCGGGTTCGACACGCCGATCCGTCAGCACCAGCAGAACACGTGGCGACTCATCCGCGGTGACTCCGGTGTGCTCGAGGACGAGCTCGCCGAGCTGCGCGACAACGTCGACCATCTCATGCAGGCGAACCTCGACTATCTCGCGACCGAGAGCGGCACCACGGAGTTCACCTCCACCGACGACACGCGCATGGTCGCGTGGATGGACGAGCTGGCCGCGCACCTGGGCGATACCTACGGTCGCGAAGCGCTGATCAAGATCCACACGTCGACCGGCCAGACCGTCGAGAACTACGACGACCCCGACACCGGCGAGCCGCTCAACTTCAACTTCCTGCCGCACTACGCCGATCCCCGCATGGGGATCATGCCGCACACGATCCAGCACTACGGGCTCGACGATCCCGCGCCGACATATGGCAACACCGACTTCGCGTTCATGTTCGAGTTCATGGCGGAAGAGGCCGGACGCCGCACGGTCGTGTGGCACCCGGAGACCGCATACTGGGTGAGCTTCGACATCGACGTGCCGCTCTTGTTGCCGGTGTACGCCGAGCGACGCTTGCACGACCTGCGGCTCATCGCGCAGGCCGAAGACGCGGGCATGACCGGACGCGATCGTTTCGCCGGCACGCCGATCGACGGACAGATCACGTTCTCGAGCGGATGGGAGTGGGGCTACTGGTTGCAGGAAGTCGTCACCGCGCGTGCGGCCTTCGATCCGCACCTCGAGCTCGACGACGACGAAGCGCTGCGCGTCGCGCTCGCGCCGATCGTGCGTCCGTTCGGCGCGGTCGGTCCGCAGGTCGCCGACATCCTCGTCGACTACACCGCCGCGCAACACGAGCTGCTGATCGACGGACGCATCGGCGGCACGCCACCGTCCGACATCCTGCGGCGCAGCGGCCAAGCGTATCTGCAGGGTTGGGAGGCGTTCGACGATCTCACCGACATCGCGCAGGACGTCCCCGGGTTGACGCTCACGATGACGCAGCCCGAGAAGCTCGGCCTCGTCGAGATGCGCAATCCGTTGCATCCTCCGCCGCCCTACTCCGCGCAGCTCGAGCCGCTGCTCGACGAGATGGAAGGTCGCTTCACCGTCATCGCCGACGAGCTCGACGCGCTCGCGCCCGACATCCCCGCGCCCGCGCAATCGCTCTACGCCGATCTCGCCGTCGGTGCACGCGTCACTGCGCTGCGCGCTCGCCAGATCCACGGGCTCTACGACTACATCGACGGCCTCTACGACGAGGACGACACCGAGCTCGCGATGCGATTGCAACGCGCTCGCGATGCGCTCGACGACGCCGCAGTGCTCGTCGCTGCACACGAGTCGAACTATCGCGTCGACCCCGAGCGCATCGCCGGCTGGCGACCCAACCCCACCGCGTACGGCTACACGTATCTGTGGTCGGTGCGCACGCTCTACTATTGGTGGCGCGACGAAGCGAAGGCCGTGCTCGCACCGGTGAGCCCGTGCTACCTCAACATCGTCGATCCGGTGCTCGTCGGTTTCGGCGAAGGCTCGCTCACCGACGTATCGGCCGCGCTCGCATCGATCTTCGACGCGGTGCCGGGGCTCGGCGGCATCTCCGAGTGCCTCACGGTGCCACCCGGCGGCCCGACGCTTCCGCCCGAAGGCGTGCGCGACTGAAAGTCGCCAACCGATCGGCCGGCTCGGGCCACTAGGCCTGACGTGGCGCATCCGCGACGGTTCCCCATCGCATTCTTGCTGCTCGCCGCGTGCGGGGGCGCGGCCCGTTCGGACGACGACCCGACGATCTCCACGTCGGCTGCGCCCGGCAGCGAAGGCGGATCGAGCGGCGAGAGCTCGTCGAGCACCGCGCCCGCACCCGATCCCGACGACGACTCCGGCCCGTCGCCACCCGCCGACACGAGCAGCAGCTCGGGCGTCGCCGACGGGGGCATCAAGCTCGACGTCGGTGCGAACGACGAAGCGACCGGTCAGCCCGGCGGCGACTGCAGCGACGTGATCATCGCGCGCGTCCGCGATCTCGACGGCAGCTTCGCCGACATCTCGATGGTCTCGGATCCCGACAACACGATCGCGAAGACCGGCCTCGTCGATCCGATGCTCGGCGACGACGGCAACCCGGTGTTCGCGTCGCAGGGCGTCGGGCCACAGCTCACCACCGCGGCCCCGTTCGCGCAGTGGTACGAGGACGTCGCGGGCGTGAACATCGGCTTCGACATCGAGCTGCCGCTCGTCGAGCAAGCCGGCGTGTTCGTCTACGACTCGAACGCGTTCTTCCCGATCGACGGCATGGGCTTCGGCAACGTCGGGCCGCTCGACCACAACTTCTACTTCACGACCGAGATCCACACGTCGTTCGTCTACGAAGGCGGCGAGGTGTTCACGTTCGCGGGCGACGACGACTTCTGGATGTTCATCGAGGATCAGCTGGTGATCGATCTCGGCGGCTTGCACGGCGCGCTCGAGGACACCGTCGCGCTGGACGACATGGCGCCCGAGCTCGGGTTGTCGCCCGGCGGCATCTACCAGATGGCGATCTTCCACGCCGAGCGCGCGCAGTTCGACTCGAACTTCAGGATCACCACGACGATCTCCTGCCTCGTGCCCGAAGGTTAGTCGTCGTCGCGCGACAGCACCGCGCGCATCGACGCGACCCAGCCGTCGAGGTTGTCGACGGTGGAGCGACGGATGTGCTCGTCGCCGCCGAGCTCCGCGATCGCAGCGGCGAGCAGCTCGCGCGCCCGCGACAATCGCCACTTGATCGTGCCGGCCGCGACGCCGAGCACCGTGGCGATCTCGGCAGTGGTCATCTCTTCCCAGTAGTGCAGCTCGAGCGTGATCTGCAGATCGAGCGGCAGCTTGCGCAGCGCCCCGAGCAGCAGGCGTTGTTCTTCTTGCAGCCGTACCACGCCGCTCGGCGTCACCGCAGTGACCGCTTCGATACCCGGCAGATCGGGCCGCGCCTTGCGTTTGATGTGGCGCAACAGCTCGTGGTGCGCGATGCCGAGGATGTACGCGCGGAAGCCATGCGGATCGTCGACGCGATCGCGGGCCTCGACCGCGGCGAGGAACGTGCGCTGGGTGAGATCCTCGGCGCCGACGTCGACCTTGCGCCGGAAGAAGCGCAGCACCGTGCGCGCGTGCCGAGCGACCAGCGCGTTGCCGGCCTCGCGATCGCCCGCACGCCACGCGAGCAGCAGCTCGGCGTCGCTGGGCTCGCTCAAGTGGCGGCCTCCAACGCGATGCGTACGAGCGCGGGATGGAACGGTGCGTGCCGCAGATACGTCGCGCGCGCGTGCTCGCGCAGCTCGTGCGCGCGGGCCGGGTCGAAGGCGGCGAGCGCACGCGCGTAGCGCAGCGCAGCATCGGCGCCGATGAGCGGATCGCCGGGGAAGTCCGCGAGCACGCGCGTCACTTCGGCCCACGCATCGTCGGCGTCGGCCCACGCACCGTCGGCGGCGTTCGTCAGCACGAGCCCGAGCCACGCCGACGCCAGCTCGGCAACGTCCACGCCATCGTGCGCGTCGATCACCTCGACGAAACCCGCACGCGCGGCCGCAGTGCGACCGGCATCGAGCTCGTTCCACGCCAGCTCGAGCCACATCTCGTCGGCGAGACCACTCGGCTCGGATGCGTCGACCGCCGCGAGCGCGCGCTCGGCCTCGGCCATCGCTTCATCGTGCGCACCCGCGAGCCGCAGTGCCCGCGCGAGGATCTGCCGCGAGTCGGCCACCGCGGTCGCGTGCTCGCCGAACGCGTGCAGGCGCACGTCGAGCGCGCGCCGAGCGTGCACGATCGCGGTCGTGTGATCGCCGAGCGCCATGTGCACGTCGGCGAGATTCGCCCAGCCGGTCGCCGTGCGTGTGGTGCTCCACCCCGGGCTCATCCGCTTGATCGCGAGCGAACGCTCGAGCAACGCGAGCGCGAGCACATGATTGCCCGCGGCCCACTCGTTCGCACCGAGGTTGTTCAACACTGCGGCGACGCGCGGGTGCATCGGACCGAGCCTGCGCTCGGCCAACGCGAGCGCACGGCCGTGGATCTCGCGCGCGGTCGCGAGATCGCCGGAGTCGCGGGCCTGCACCGCCCAACGGTTGAGCGGCAAGAGCAGTCGCGTCGAGTCGGGGCCCAGCTCGCGCTCGACCGCGGCGACGTCGTGCTCGGCCAACGCGACCGCAGAACCCGGATCGATGCGACCCTGCGCCGCCGTGCGCTCGCCGTCGAGCCGCAGTCGCAGCTCGGCCGGGGCACCGACGGCACGCAGCTTTGCGCCCGCGAGCTCGACGAGCCGCATCGCCTCGCGCGGATGATCGAGCGCAGTGTGAGCGGCTGCGCCGGTGATGAGGGCATCGATCGCGACGAGGTCTGCACCCGCAGCTTCGGCGGCGAGCCACGCACGCTCGCACGCGGCGATCGCAGCGGGGAGCTCGTGCGTGTCGAGCTCGATGCGACAGCCGAGCAACTCGGCTTCCGCGCGCTCGCCTTCGGTGGTCGCGCTGCCCCGCAGCGTCGCGACCAGGTCGCGCGC
>DASZPU010000169.1:0-6030 GCA_035550195.1 Nannocystaceae bacterium | reverse complement strand
CGGATCCGGATCCAGACCCGGTCACGAAGCCGGACTCCGATTCCGACCCGGATCCTTGCTCAGCACCGAAGCGCGACTCGCCTCGTCGGTCTGAGGCGAAGCCTCGTTAGTTTTGGTCGCGCCCTCCGGCGCTCTTCCTGGCGCGAGCAGTCGTGCTCGCTGTCCGCCGTGGCGAAGCCACGTCGGGCTCGAGATTCGTCGTCACCCAAGGCGATCGCGATAGTCTTCGTAGCCGAAGCGGCGGTGCACGACGAGCTCGCGCGTCGCGGGATCCCACGTCGCAATCGACGGGAGTCGCACGCCGTTGAACGTGGTGGTCTTCACCATCGTGTAGTGCGCCATGTCGCGGAAGATCAGCTTGTCGCCGGGCTGCAACGGCTTCGCGAACGAGTAGTCGCCGATGACGTCGCCCGCGAGGCAGGTGAGCCCGCCGAGCCGCACGTCGTGCGCGAGCACGCCGGGATCGTCTGCACCGACGATCAGCGGGCGATACGGCATCTCGAGCGTGTCGGGCATGTGCGCGGTGGCGGAGGTGTCGAGGATGGCGATCCGCACGCCGTTGTCGACGACGTCGAGCACCTGCGCCACCAGCACGCCTGTGCCGAGCCCGATCGCCTCACCGGGCTCGAGGTACACCTGCACGCCCCAACGCGCGCGAAAGGCCTTCACCGCGGCGATCAAGCCTTCGACGTCGTAGTCGGGCCGCGTGATGTGGTGCCCACCGCCCATGTTGATCCACTTCATCTTCCCGATGAAGTCACCGAAGCGCTGCTCGACCGCAGCGATGGTGCGCACGAGCGCATCGGAGCCGAGCTCGCACAGGTTGTGGAAGTGCAGGCCTGCGACGCCGTCGAGATCGTCGCCGTCGAACTGCGCACGCGTGACCCCGAGCCGCGAGCCGGTGCCGCAGGGATCGTAGAGCTCGACGTCGACCTCGCGGTGCTCGGGATTGAGCCGGATGCCGAGCTCGACGCGATCGCGTCGCGCATGCGCTTGCCAGCGCGGTCGCAGCCGTCGCAGCTGCGAGAACGAGTTCAGCACGATGTGATCGCAGAGCTCGAGCAAGCGATCGAAGTCGTCGTCGGAGTACGCCGGTGCGCACGCATGCACCTCGCCGCCGAACTCTTCGCGGCCGAGCATCGCCTCGTGCACGGAGCTCGAGGTGATGCCCGGCAGATAGCGCTTCACCAGCGGGAACGTTCGCCACGCGGCGAAGCCCTTGAGCGCGAGCAGGATCTTGCAGCCGGCTTCGTCCTGGACGCGTCGCAGCAGGCGCAGGTTGTCCTCGAGCGCGCCGAGATCGATCACGAAGCACGGCGTCTCGACGGCGTCGAGATCGAGCGCGGGCACGCGCGACGAGATGAACACGTCAGAGCTCCTGCACGTGCCAGGGCAACCCGGCCGGCCCGAGCCGCTCGAGGAACGGCGTCGAGTCGAGCTGTTCCATGTGCCACACGCCGGTCTTGCGCCACTTGCCGGTGACGACCATCTCCGCGCCGACCGCCGCGGGCACGCCGGTGGTGTACGAGACCGCCTGCGCGCGGACCTCTTTCCAGGTCTCGTGGTGATCGCACACGTTGTAGATGATGACCTTGCGCGGCTTGCCGTTCTTCGTGCCTTCGACGATGCAGCCGATCGAAGTCTTGCCGGTGTAGTTCTGCGCGAGGCTGGCCGGGTCGGGCAACAGCGCCTTGAGGAACTGGATCGGCACGATCTTCTGCCCCTGGAACTCGACCGGATCGATGCGCGTCATGCCGACGTTCTGCAGCACGCGCAGGTGCGTGAGGTACTCGTCGCCGAAGGTCATCCAGAAGCGGATGCGCTGCAGCCCGGGGATGTGCAGCACCAGCGATTCCAGCTCCTCGTGGTAAATGAGGTACGACTTCTTCGGGCCGACGCCGGGATAGTCGATCATCTCGGAGATCGACATCGGATCGATCTCCTTCCACTGGCCCTTCTCCCAGTACTTGCCGCGCGCGGTGACCTCGCGGATGTTGATCTCGGGGTTGAAGTTGGTCGCGAACGCATGGCCGTGGTTGCCGGCGTTGCAGTCGACGATGTCGATGGTGTCGATCTGATCGAACAGGTGATCGCGCGCGTGGGCACAGAACACGTTGGTGACGCCGGGATCGAAGCCCGAGCCCAGCAGCGCCATCAGGCCCGCCTTCTCGAAGCGCTCGCGGTACGCCCACTGCCACTTGTATTCGAACTTCGCGACGTCCGGCGGCTCGTAGTTCGCGGTGTCGAGGTAGTCGACGCCCGCGGCCAGGCACGCATCCATGATCGGCAGGTCTTGGTAGGGCAGCGCGACGTTGATGACGATCTTCGGCTGCACCTCTTTGATGAGCGCAGTGGTGCGCGCGACGTCGTCGGCGTCGACTGCCGCGGTGGTGATGGTCTTGCCGTGGAGCTCTTTGATCTCGGCGGCGATCTTGTCGCAGCGCGACTTCGTGCGGCTGGCGAGCACGACCTCGGAGAACACCGCGGGATTCGTCGCGCACTTGTGGGCGACGACTCCGCCGACACCGCCCGCGCCGATGATGAGGACCTTGTGCATGGGGCCGGGAAGGTAGCACGCGGCCGGGCTATGCTGCCGGACGCGTGAGCGTGATCCTCCGCATCGCCTACGACGGCACCGACTTCCACGGGTGGGCGCGCCAGAGCGTCGATCAGCGCGGCGTCGTGCCGCGCACCGTGCAGGGCGAGCTCGAGCGCGTGCTCGGCGAGCTGTGCGGGCGACCGATGCAGGTGCGTGGGGCCTCGCGCACCGACGCGGGCGTGCACGCGAACGGGCAGCTCGCCGCGTTCGAGCGCACCACACCGATCCCCTGCGAGAACCTCGTGCGTGCGCTCGGCAAGGCGCTGCCGCGAGACCTGGTCGTGACCGACGCGTGGGAAGAGCAGGGCGAGCGCGACGTCCGGCGCGACAACGCGGGCAAGCACTACCGCTATCGCATCCGCACCTCCGCGCTGCGCGACCCGACGACGATCCGCTACGAGTGGCACCTCGGTCGCGCGCTGGCGCTCGCACCGATGCGCGATGCGGCGGCGCGTCTGATCGGCACGCACGACTTCGCGTCGTTCCGTGCCGCGGCGTGTCAGGCCAAGACCACGGTGCGCACGATCCAGGCGGTCGAGATCGTGCAGGTCGGCGACGAGCTGCTCGACGTGCACGTGCACGGGCTCGCGTTCCTGCACATGATGGTGCGCATCATCGTCGGCACGCTGGTCGAGATCGGGATCGGCCGCATGGCGCCCGCGACGATCGACGAGCTGCTCGCCACGCCCGATCGCGGCGCTGCGGGCCGGACGGCGCCACCGAGTGGCCTGACGCTCGAGCTGGTGCGCTGGCCCGGTCTCGATCCTTCTTTCGCGCCGGCTCGCGACCCGGGCTAGGCTTCGTTCGACGTGCCCGACACCTTGCGCAGAGCGCTGCCCCTGTCGGCCGCGGTGCTGGCCTCGCGGGTGCTCGGGCTCGTGCGCGAGACGGTCTTCGCCGCGATCTTCGGCGCGGGTGCAGTGGCCGACGCGTACCAAGTCGCATTCCGCATCCCCAACCTCCTGCGCGATCTGTTCGCCGAAGGTGCGCTCTCCAACGCGTTCGTGCCGACGTTCACCGCGGCGCTGCAGCAGGACGGTCGCGCGCGCGCCGAAGCGCTCGCCGATCTCGTGATGTCGCTGCTCCTCGTCGTCACCGGGATCATCACCGGGCTCGCGATGCTCTTCGCGGGGCCGATCGTCGACGCGATGGCGGGCGGCTTCGCCGGCGACACCGCCAAGGTCGCGCTCACCGTGGAGCTCACGCAGGTGATGCTGCCGATCCTCGTGCTGGTGAGCCTCGCCGCGGTGTGGATGGGCATGCTCAACGCGCAGCGCCGCTTCGTGGTGCCCGCGCTCGCACCTGCGCTCTTCAACGTCGTGTCGATCGCGATCGGCCTCGTCGTCTTCTTCATGGGCGGCACGGTCGAGCGCGCCATCTTCGTGTGGAGCGTCGGCACGCTCGCCGCCGGGGCTGCGCAAGCGCTGGTGCAGGTGGTCGCGCTCGGGCGCATGGGCTATCGCCCGCGATTGCGGCTGCGTGGTGCGCTCGCCGATCCCGGTGTGCGTCGCATCGCGCGGCTGATGGCACCCGCGATCATCGGCATCGCCGCGGTCAACGTGAACGTGTTCATCAACACGAGCTTCGCGGGCTCGCTCGGTGACGGCCCGGTCGCGCAGCTGAGCTACGCGTTCCGTTTGTTCTTCGTGCCGCTCGGGATGTTCGGCGTCGCGATCGCGACGGTCACCGCGACCTCGATCTCCGAAGAGGCCGCGAAGGGCGATCGCGCCGCGCTCGCGCAGCGCACCGCCGATGGCGGTTGGGCGACGTGGATGCTGGTGAGCGCGAGCGCCGTGCTCATGTGGGTGCTGGCCGAGCCGATCGTGCGGCTGTGCTTCCGCTGGGGCGCGACCACGCACGACGATGCGCAGCTCATCGCCGCAGTGTTGCGCAGCTATGTGCTCGGGCTCGTGCCCTACGCGCTCGTGAAGCTCTACGCACCCGCGTACTACAGCGTCGATCGTGCGCGCGTGCCGATGGTCGCGTCGATCCTCGGCGTCGCGGCCAACCTCGCGTTCAATGCCGCGACGTATCGCGAGCTCGGTGCGCCCGGCATCGCGCTCGGCACCACGATCGGTGCGCTCGTGAACGTCGCGGTGCTCCGCTTCGCGTTCGGCAGCGGCGTCGCTCCGCTGCCGTGCGCGGGGATGGTGAAGCACGGCATCGCGCTGCTGCTCGCCAACGCCGTGCTCGCCGGCATCGCCTACGGCGGGCTGTGGCTCATCGCCCGCGTACCGGCGGCCGGCGATTGGACGGTGCGCGTGCTCGATGCCGCGGTGGTCGGCGGAGTCGGGCTCGTCGGCGTGATCGGGTTCGCGTTGGTGCTCGCGCGACTCGGCTATCCCGGCGCCGACAAGCTGCTGCGCGTGCTGAGGCGGCGATCTCGTGCACGCAGCGGTTGATCCTTTGTTATCGTCGCGCCGCGCGTGAGCGAAGGCGAGCACTCCACCAAGCACATCCTGCAATCGCTCGCGGTGAACCTCGCGATCGCGGTGGGCAAGGGTGTCGCGGCGCTCTTCACCGGCTCGGGCGCGATGCTGGCGGAGGCGATCCACTCCACCGCCGATTGCAGCAACCAGCTCCTGTTGCTGCTCGGCGTGCGCCAGTCGGGCAAGCCGGCCGACGACTCGCATCCGCTCGGCTACGGTCGCGTGCTCTACTTCTGGTCGTTCCTCGTCGCGCTCTTGCTCTTCAGCGGCGGCGGCGTGTTCTCGGTCTACGAGGGCTTCCACAAGCTCGCCCATCCCGAGCCGGTCGATCACGTCGAGATCGGGCTCGGCATCCTCGTGGTGTCGCTGTTGCTCGAAGGCGGATCGACCATCTCGAACATCCGCGAGATGGGCCGTCGCCGCGGCAGCAAGCCCTTCTTCAAGTACCTGCAGGACACCAAGGACTCCGATCTCGTCGTGATCTTCGGCGAGAACGCGGCGGCGTCGTTGGGGCTGATGGCCGCGATCATCGCGCTCATGGCGGCGTGGCTGACCGGCGATCCCGACTACGACGCGATGGGTAGCATCGCGATCGGTGTGATCCTGGTCGGCGTCGCACTGTTCCTCGCGGTCGAGATCAAGTCGCTGCTCGTGGGCGAGCGCGCCGACGAATCGATCGAGCTCGCGGCCAAGGAGATCGCGGCCGCGCAGCCCGGCATCGTCGAGATCCTCCGCATCATCACGCTGCAACAGGGGCCGGGCGAGGTCATCATCGCCGCCAAGGTGCGCGTCGACCCGGAGCTGAAAGCCGACGACGTGTGCAAGGCGATCAACGAGTTCGAGGCCGAGCTGCAGAAGCGCTGCCCCGAGGTGCGCTGGTCGTTCGTCGAGCCGGACCTCGAGTCGTGAAGCGCGGCCGCGTCACCATCTTGCACGGCGACAACCTCGCGTTGCTCGGCGACGTCGCCGATCGCAGCATCGCGCTCGTCTACACCGACCCGC
>DASZPU010000168.1:0-2557 GCA_035550195.1 Nannocystaceae bacterium | reverse complement strand
TGGCCACCATCGCCGGCATTCACCACGACGTCTTCGAGCGCGAGCACGGATCCTTCGCCGAGCACGCGCACGCCGTAGATCGATTCGCCCGACGCATCTTCCGGTGACGCACCGCTCGCCTTGGTCGCGAGCGTCATGCGCCGCAACGCGGAGGGATGCGTCACACCGCTCGCTTCGACGACGAACGACGAGGAAGCGGGCGCCGCGATCACCGTGCGCTGCACGACGTCGTCGCTGCAATCGATGCTCCACTGCGCGCCGATCCGCACCCACCCGCCTTCGATCACCAGCCCGAGCGGCGCATCGGGCAGCCCCACCGCTTCGTCGTAGACGCCTTCGTCGAGGTAGATCGTGCGTTGCTCGCTCGCGAGCGCGACCTTGATCGCGAGCCCGATCGTCGCGACCGGTCGCATCGCCGTGCCGTCGCCGGCGACGTCGTCTCCGCTCGCCGCGCTCGCGAACACGCCGTCCGCGACCGCATCGGGGTCGCACTCCGGTACCCCCGTGTCGGACGAGCTGCCGTCGTGCGATCCGACGCTCGTCGAGCTGGCGATGCTGGTCGACGTATCCGCGGCGCTGCTCGACTCCGACTCGAGCACGCCACCGGCATCGCTCTCGGAGAAGCACGCGAGCACCCCGACCACCGGAACGAGCGCGAAACGACGCACGTCGACCCCACGATTCCGCGCCGCACTGCGGGCGCACGCTGGCTGTTCCACTGCGCCCCTTCGGGTTCTCGACGATCTGCACGGAACCTCCGCGCGCGGTTCCGTGTGTACCGCCCACGTGCTCTCGCGTCGCATGCTCGTCCGCGCAGGACTGTCCCTCCCCTTCGTCGCGTGTCACCGCGATCGCACGGCGAGCTCGCCGGCAGGGCCGATACGCACGGTCGTGAAAGGCGGGCACGTGCTCGTGGGCGACGCCTTCGTGGCGGACCGAGCGATCGTCGTCGAGGGCGATCGCATCACCGCCGTCGTGCCACTCGCGCGCCTCGACGCGCGGCCCACCGACGTCGTCGTCGATGCGCACGACGGCTTCGTCGTGCCCGGGCTCGTCGATGCGCACGGACATCCACCCGACGCCGAGCCCGACGACACGATCACGATGACCGAGTATCTCGCGCTGTGCGCGTCCGCGGGCATCACGACGATTCGCAGCTGTCGCGGCACGCCGGCGCAGCTCGAGCTGCGCGATCGCATCGCCGCGGGTGCGATCGCGGGGCCGCGTCTCTTCGTCGGCGGCCTCGTCGACGCCACCACGGCGAAGGACGGCGCGGCGCAGGTGCACGCGGCTGCGCGCGACGGCTACGACTTCATCAAGCTGATGCACTGCGAAGGCGAGGGCACGTACGACGCGATCGCAGCGGCGGTCGCCGAGACGAAGCTACCGTTCACCGGACACGCGCCCGCCGACGTGACGCTGTCACGCATGCTCGCGGCGCGACAATCGATCGAGCACCTCGACGGCTATCGCCGAGCGCTGCAGGCAGGCACGAGCCTGCGCGAGCTCGCGACCGCCACCGCCGACGCGGGCGTGTCGGTGTGCCCGACCGAGACGTTCGTCGAGCGGTGGTTCCAGCTGCGCGAGCCGGCGCAGTGGGAGATCGCACCGGGCGTCGATCGTGTGCCGCCGCGCGAGCGCGAGCGCTGGCGCGCGTGGACGAACGAGCGCCGCGTGAGCAGTGAAGAGCACGCGGCCGCGACCGCTGCGAATGCGATCGACCACGAGATCATCGCGGCGCTGCACACCGGCGGCGTAAACCTGCTCGCGAGCGCGAGCCACGGTCCGTGGATCGTTCCCGGCTGGTCGTTGCTCGACGAGCTGCGCACGTTCGAGCGCGCGGGTCTCTCGCGCGCCGTCGTGCTCGCGACCGCGACGCAGACGACCGCGAAGTTCCTGCCCGGCGAGCAACCTTGGGGTCGCATCGCGCCCGATCACCGCGCCGACCTCGTGGTGCTCTCCGCCGATCCACTCGCCGATCTCTCCGCGCTGCACCGCATCGTCGGCGTGATGACGGCGGGGCACTGGAACGAATCCGCTACGTCTGCGGCACCACCGTTGAAGCGATAGCTTCCGGCCATCGCGGTCTCCACCGCGAGCACGTACGTGCCCGCGTGAGAACGCCACCGCGACCGGAGATTCGCGTACAACAGCAGCATGCGGCGCGCGTTCGCTTCGATGCTGCTCACGGTCGCGTGCAATCGCGCCGAGGTCGCGCGCGAAGAGCCGACACCGACGCCCGCACCTGCAGCACCGGAGTCGAAGGCAGAGGTCATCGTCGACGAACCGATCGCCGACGACGAACCGCCCGCGCCTGCGCCACCGCCGAAGCCGCGCGAGCCCTCACCGACGCGCGCGCTGGTGGTCACCGGCGGCGAGCTGAAAGAGCTCGGACCCGATGGTCGCACCGCGACGATCGCTGCGGTGCCGGGCATGCTGAGCTGCGATGTCGACGACGAGCGCAACGTGGTGTGGCTGGCGTCGGCCCGCGATCTATCCGCGTACGATCTCGACGACGGCACGCTGCATGCGATCACCAAAGGCGCGAGCAGCGAGG
>DASZPU010000167.1:0-5654 GCA_035550195.1 Nannocystaceae bacterium | reverse complement strand
CCACTGAACCAAAGAACGAAGCCCAGGACGGCCGACCAAAGCCATCCTGGGCCCCCCCAGGTCGACTAGTTGCGTGCACCGACCCGCCCGACACGGCCCGTGGAGGCGGGCCGGCACGTGGGGGTCTTAGTTCGAAGCTCGGCGAGGAGTCAGGCCAGCGATCAAGGAATCAAGCGATCCGACAAGCCAGGCCGAGCGAAAGGCCAAATCAAACGAAGAAGAAGCCAGCCCTCGGCCCTGTGGGCCGAGTAAGAAGCTTTGTAAGCGAAGGAAGCGAAGCGAAGCGAAGGAAGCCAAGGAAGGAAAACAAGAAGCCAAACGTGGAAGCCAAGGCCGGAAGCTAAGAAGGAAGCCAGGGCATCAAGCCAAGCGCGCCGCCTCTTGTGCAGGCAGCGGGCCAAGGGACACTTCGTCATGAAATGATTCGGCAAAGGACGTCCTGGCAAGGTGCCGCGGACGCCCCGCGAGGGCTAGGTATGACGCGGATGTCCGAAAGACGGTGGGAACGGCGCCTGCCACCCTGACAACGATGTCGTGTGGCTCGCCGCCTTTGGCGCCCCCCGGCGAGATCCCCTCCGTGAGGAAGCCCGCCTGGCCGCTGCGCGAAGCTGGTGTACCTACCCGACCGTGAACGCTGCACCCAAGGTCGCGATCATCGGCGGCACCGGCTACGGCGGTGCAGAGCTGATCCGCCTGCTGCTCCCGCACCCGAAGGTCGACCTCGTTCGCGTCACCAGCATCGATCAGGTCGGCGCCCCGCTCGAGGCCGTGCATCGCAACCTCGGCAAGACCGGGCTGACCTTCGAGGACATCCCGCCCGAGCGTGCAGTCGAGGGCATGGACGTCGTCTTCCTCGCGCTGCCGCACAAGGTGACGGCCGGCCTCTCACCGGTGCTCGCGAGCACGAGCGCGAAGGTCCTCGATCTCTCCGGCGACTTCCGCCTGCGCGACGCGGCCGCATACCAACGTTTCTACGGCGTCGCGCATCCGCATCCCGAAGCGCTCGGCACCTTCGTGTACGGCCTGCCCGAGCTCAACCGCGACGCGATCGCGGCGGCGCGCTGCGTCGCCTCGCCGGGTTGCTTCGCCACGACGATCGCGCTCGGCGTGCTGCCGCTCGCGCGTGCAGGTCTCTTGCACGGTCGCATCCGCACCGTCGCCGCGACCGGCTCGTCGGGCTCGGGCGCGTACGCGAGCGAAGGCACCCACCATCCCACGCGCGTCTCGAACCTCAAGATCTACAAGCCGCTCGATCACCAACACACGCCCGAGATCGAGCAGACGCTGCGCGACGCCGCCGCTGCCGGCGGTCATGCGCCCGACTTCCAGCTCTGCTTCGTGCCGGTCTCCGCACCGCTCGCGCGCGGCATCTTGGCCAACAGCTTCGTCGAAGTGCCCGCCGACGTCGGGCCCAAGGACATCGAAGCGCTCTTCCGCGAGACCTATGCATCGGCGCCGTTCGTGCGCGTGCTCGGGGGCAGCGCGAAGCTGCAGGCCGAGGTCGTCGCGGTGAAGGGCAGCATGTGGGCCGACGTCTCGTGGACGCTCGGCCCCGCGGATGCGGCCCGTGGCACGCGCGAGCTGTTGGTCACGAGCGCGCTCGACAACCTGGTGAAGGGCGGCGCGGGACAGGCAGTGCAGTCGATGAACATCATGCTCGGTCTGCCCGAGACCTGCGGCATCGATGCGGTGCCGCTGTGGCCATGAGCACGCCTTCACCACGCGCCGTCGTGAAGCTCGGCGGCGAGCTCGTCGCGCGCACGCACGAGCTCTTGCCGTTGCTCGCCGACATCGCGGTGCTCGGCGCCGCCGGTTGGCGCGTCGCGATCTGTCACGGCGGTGGTCCGCAGGCGAACGCGCTGCAGAAGCGCCTCGGCATCGAGACGATCAAGGTCGGTGGGCGTCGCGTCACCGACGACGCGACCTTGCAGATCATGAAGCTCGTGCTCGCGGGCGAGGTTTCGATCGACGTGTGTGCCGCGGCTGCGGCGGTCGGGCTGAACGCCGTGGGCGTCTCGGGCGTGAGCGCAGGCCTCGTCACCGCGACGCGTCGCCCTCCGAAGGTGGTGAGCGGCGGCGGCCCCGATCCCGTCGACTTCGGGCTCGTCGGTGACGTCACCGAGATCCGCACCGATCTCGTCGAGCACTTGTGGGCCGGCGACTTCGTGCCGGTCATCAACACGCTCGGCGTCGCTGCTACTGCGCACGCGTCGTCGCCCTGCGAGGTCTACAACATCAACGCCGACACCGTCGCGTCCGCGCTCGCGGCTGCGCTGCGCGTCGATCATCTCTTCCTCGTCACCGACGTGCCGGGCGTGCTGCGCGATCGCGACGATCCTTCCTCGCGCATCCCGACGCTGCGCGCCGCCGAAGCTCGCGTTGCGATCGCCAGCGGTGTGATCGTCGGCGGGATGATCCCGAAGGTCGAAGAAGCGCTCGACAACCTCGCGCAGGGCATCGGCGCGGTACACATCCTCGGTGCCGGCAGCGGCGCGCTGCAAGCCGCCGCGCTGCAGCCCGGCAGCCACGGCACGGTGCTGCTCGCCGACGAGGCGTCGGCATGAGCGTGCCCGAGCTACCCAACGAAGGCCTGCGCCGCGCGCTGTACGACGCGGTCGACGACGCGTTCGAGCGCGAGCAGGTGCCGTTGCTCCGTCGCCTCGTCGAGCAGCCCAGCTTCACCACCGCGAAGCCCGACGTCGAAGCCGCGGCCGCGATCGTCGACGAAACCGCCGAGCAGCTCGGCATGATCGCGCAGCGCTGCCCCGATCCCGAGGGCGTCTACGCCGACCATCGCATCTATCGCACCGCGGCCACGCGCGACGACGATCGCACGCTCGCGCTCGTCGGCCACGTCGACACCGTCTTCCCGCGCAAGCTCGGCTTCCTCGACTTCGCGCGCGACGACGGCCCCGATGGGCCGGGCGACATCGTGCGCGGCCCCGGCGTGCTCGACATGAAGTCGGGCCTCACCGCGATCCTCTTCGCGATCGCGGCGGTGAAGCGCTGCTGTGGCGCCGGCCTGCGCGTGCGCTTCGCGTGCAACACCGACGAAGAGGTGGGCTCGCCGAGCAGCGAGCCGTATCTGCACGCGCTCGCGCCCAAGCTCACCGGCGCGCTGGTGTTCGAGGCCGGCCGCGACGCCGACAAGATCGTCACGATGCGCAAGGGTGGGGGCCTCTTCGAGATCACCGTGCACGGCAAGGCCGCGCACGCCGGCAATGCGCACGCCGAGGGCATCAACGCGATCCATGCGCTCGCGTTGTTGGTGCCGCGCGTCGAGGCGCTCACCGACTACGCGCGTGGCATCACCGTCAACGTCGGCGTGATCGAGGGCGGCACGTCGAAGAACACGGTGCCCGAGCGCGCACGCATCATGATCGACACGCGCTTCGACACGCGTGAAGACGCCGAGCACGTCATCGGTGCATTGCACGCGATCGCACGCACACCGTTTCGTGCGCGCGACTGGGTGCCGCAGAAGCTCCGCAGCGTGCGCGGCGAGCTGCACGGCGACATGACGCGGCCGCCGATGGAGCCCGGTGAGGGCACGCAGGAGCTGCGCGCGCGCTACGAAGCATGCGCCGCCGACGTGGGCCTCGGCGTCGGTGAAGCGCCGCGCCAAGGCGGTGGCTCCGACGGCAACCTCTTCGCGGCGTGGGGCGTGCCCACGATCGACGGCCTCGGTCCTTGGGGGAAGAACTTCCACCAGACCAGCGAGTACAGCTCGCTCACGAGCCTGCGCCGTCGCACCCAGGCGCTCGCGGTCCTGCTCGCGCAGGAGCTCGCATGACCGACGCCGACCTACTCGGTGTGGTGCTGATGCTGCTCTGCCTCTGCGCGAGCGCGTTCTTCTCGGGCAGCGAGACCGCCATCCTCTCGTTCGGCGAGCACCAGTGGCGCAAGCTCATGGAAGAGGGCGGGCGCACCGGCAAGGTCGCGCGCACGTGGGTCGAGCAGCCGGTGCGCGTGCTCTCGACGATTCTCGTCGGCAACAACATCGTCAACACCCTCATCGGCTCGGTCACCACCGCGATCGTGCTGCGTCACTTCGGTGGCGGGCCGTGGTCGGAGTACAGCGTGCCGATGGCGGTGTTCGTCGCCGCGAGCCTCGTCATCCTCTTCGGCGAGATCATCCCGAAGGCGGTCGGCAAGCGCCACACCTCGCGCGTCGCCGTGCCGGCGCTGGGGGTGCTGCGCGGCCTCGGTCGCGTGCTCGCGCCGATCACCTGGGTCACCACCAAGCTCACCGACGCCGTGCTGCGCCCGCAGGAGCCCGAGCTCGGTATGCAGCGCGTCACCGCCGAGGATCTCGACTACCTCGTGAAGGTCGGTCAGCGCGAAGGCTCGATCGCCGACGACCAAGCCACGCTGCTACGTCGCGTGTTCCAGTTCGACGACACCATCGTGCGCGACATCATGGTGCCGCGCGTGCGCGTCACCGCCGTCGACCTCTCGTGGCCGGTGCCGCGCATCATCCAAGTCGCGCAGGCGTCGGGCCACAGCCGCTTGCCCGCGTACGAGGGCGACCTCGATCGCATTCGCGGCGTGCTGCACATCAAGCAGCTGGTCGGCGCCGACTCGCTCGACTCCGACGTCGTGAATCGCGTGATGCGCAAGCCGCTGTTCGTCAGCGAGAGCCTGATGATCTCCGACCTGCTCGATCGCTTCAAAGAGCATCGCGTGCACCTCGCGATCGTCGTCGACGACGGCGGCCACACCGTCGGCGTGGTCACGCTGGAAGACGTGCTCGAGCAGATCGTCGGCCACATCTTCGACGAGAGCGATCACGCGCCGCAGCACGCCGCCGGCGACGTGCTCGGCACGCTCAACTACGACGGCCAGACCAGTCTGCGCACGCTCGAGGACCAGTTCGACGTGTCGTTCGAGGCCGAGGAAGGCGTGAGCAGCGTCGGCGATCTGCTCACCCAGCTCGCCGGGCAGATGCCCATCGCCGGCAGCGTGTTCGTGATCGAAGGCCTGCGCTTCAAGATCCTCGCGTCGGACGATCGTCGGGTGCTGCGCGTCAACGTCGAGCAGGTCGACGTCGATGACGACGACGACGACGAGTGATCACTCGTTCGGCTTGCGCCGGAACAGCTGGCGCCCGACCAAGTAGACGAAGCTCGAGTTGGTGACGAGGTAGCGCTTCCACAGGCGGCGGGGCTCCTGCGCGAGGCGGAACGCCCACTCCATGCCGGAGCGCTGCAGGATCTGCGGCGCGCGCACGCGCAGGCCCGCGAGCACGTCGAAGCTGCCGCCGACCCCGATCGCCAGCTTCACGCCGAGTCGCGACCACTGCTCGTCGATGAAGGCCTCTTGGCGCGGCACACCCATGCCGACGAAGAGGATGTCGGTGCCGGCCTCGCGGATCGCTCGCGCGCGCTCGGGTGCTTCGTCGGCGGAGAAGTAGCCGTCGCCGACGTACGACATGCGCAGCGCGGGATACATCTCGACGAGTCGTTCGCCCACCGCTTCGACGACACGCTGCGTCGCGCCCAGCAGACCGACGCTCAGCTGCTCGCGCGCGGCCCGACGCGAGAGCGCGTAGAGCAGGTCGACGCCCGCGACGCGCGACGGCAGCGAGGTGCCGAACACCGGTGCGACCCACACGAGCGGCTGACCGTCCGCGACCACGAACGCTGCACGATCGA
>DASZPU010000166.1:0-2180 GCA_035550195.1 Nannocystaceae bacterium | reverse complement strand
CGTCTGTGCGTTGATGCTCGAGGTGAACCCCGAGCTCACGCATGCCGAGATCCGAGAGATCCTTCGCACGACCGGCAACGAAGTCGAGACCGATCCTGCGCGTCCCGTCGGCAAGTTGCTCGATGGTGTCGCTGCGGTGCGGCACGCACGGAAGCTCGCGCACGGTGCACTCGAGCTCTTCGTCAGAGGGCCCGACGGTTCGTTGAGCCGCCATCGCCAGCGCGAGCCGAACGTCGACGAGCTCGTCGGCGAGCCGATGACCGGCTGGGCAGACCGGATGGTCTGCGCGCGCAACTTCGATGGTTCGTTGGAGATCATCGCGCGAGGGGCGGGCGGCGATCTGTGGAGCTCGCGTCAATCGGCGCCCAATCGCCGGTGGATGCCGTGGCGAGCGCTCGGCGGCGCGATCGACGACCTCAACCTGCAACGCGATGCGGAAGGAACGCTGGAGATCTTCGGGCGTGGTGACGATGGTGCGCTCTGGCGATGCGCGCAACTCGAGCCCGGCGGTGCGTGGGGAGAATGGCACTCGCTCGCGCGTAGGCTGGAAGCGCCGTTCGTCGTGCGCCGAGCGGATGGTCACCTCGAGGTCTTGGGCATCGGACGCGATCGCGACCTCTGCCACGGTCGCAAGTCCTCCGAGCGATCGGACGCATGGGTGTGGCAATCGTTGGGCGGATGGGTCGATCGCCTCACCGCGATCGTGCACGTCGACGGTCACCTCGAAGTGTTCGCACGCGGCTGGGATCGCGCGCTGTGGCATACGAGCGAACACGAGCCCCACGGCGACTGGACTCCGTGGAAGTCCCGCGGGGGCGCCGTCGACCGCATCGTCGCGGCGCGCAACGCCGATGGTCGTGCCGAGGTGTTCGCGATCGGTCTCGATCACGCGCTCTGGCACATCTGGCAGCAGGCGCCCCGCGGCGAGTGGAGCGAGTGGCATTCGTTGGGCGGCTACGTGCGCGAGCTCGAGGTCAGCGCGCAGTCGGACGGACGCTTGGTCGTGTTCGCGACCGATCGGAATTCGATCGTGCAGCTCAACGAGCAGCGAGCGCCCGGCACCGACTGGAGTGGTTGGATCTCTCTGGAGATATGGGCCGACGTGCTCGCAGTGGGCCGCAACGCGCTCGGTGCCTAGCGCTCGTCCGACCGAATCGCGAGCCACCGTCGGCGCTCGAGCCATGCGAGTCCGCCGACGAAGATCGCTTCGAGCAGCAGCGCGACCAACCCGAACACGGTTGCGCTGCGCGCGAGCACCGGCACCGCGAGCGCGCACACGCATGCCCATGCGAAGTTCGCGGTGAACAACACGCGCACGAGTCCGAGCGGCAGCGTGCGTTGCGACAGCACGATCGATCCGAGCGCGCAGTAGCACAGGCTCACCACCGCCATCACCCACAGCTGCGCGAGGGCAAAGCCATAGAAGCCCGCGAGCCAGCCGCGCAGCGCCAGCAACAACACGCCGGCGCTGCCCGCCGCGATCGCGTCGATCCACAAGAGCCGCCGCATGTTCGCTCCGACCATCAGACGAGTCGTGGCCTCGCAATGCAACATCGATTCGTGCGACGCTCGTCCGCGATGCGCTCGTTCATCCGCGCCGGGGTGCTGCTCGCGACCGCATGTCGGCCCGATCCCCAGCCCAGCGATCCGCCGACGCGCGCGACCAGCATCCTGCCCACGTCATCCGAGGAGCCCGTGCCGAACGATCCCTACGCCCCGCCGTGGAAGCTCGTCGTCGCCGACGGCAGCGCGAACGTCTACGCCTGCGAGCACACCGCAGCGACGCCGGCGCGCTGCAGCTATCGCCCGGTAAAACCAGAAGAGAGCTCGACCGGTCGCTACAGCGGCGGCGATCCGTGGGAGGTCGCGCTCACGCGCGAGCAGATCGAGAGCATCTGGCGCGAGGTCGCGGCCGCCGAGCAGAACAAACCGGGGCACACCGAAGATCGCGCCAAGACGACGGTCGCCGTCGCAGCCGACGGCGCGACGAAAGCCACTTTCATCCTGGATGCCGACGCCGGCGCAGCGCTCATGCGCGTGCTCACCTCGCTGCGCCCGAGCGCCGCGGCCGGGCCCCGCATCTGACGGCTGCCGAGCGGCTCAAGGCGCGCAACGATAACGCTCGAGATCGTCCTGCGAGTTGCGGATGTGCGCGAGGCAGATCGGCGCTTCGTTCGGGA
>DASZPU010000165.1:0-1674 GCA_035550195.1 Nannocystaceae bacterium | reverse complement strand
AACAAGTCGATCAGCGGGCTGACGCGCTTCGATCTGCGCGACAAGGTCACGGTGCCGAACGGCAGCTCGACGATGGTCGCGATCCTCAACGAGCAGGTCGAGGCCGAGCAGACCTTCTTGTATCGACCGGGTGGTGCGGGCATCGGCTACGAGTCGAATCCCTATCGCGTGGTTCGCTTCCGCAACAGCACGCCGTTCGTGCTCGAGCCCGGGCCGATCAGCATCTACTCGGGCGACAGCTTCGTCGGTGAAGGTCTCTCGGAATCGGTGGGCACCGGCGTCTCCGCGACGCTGCCGTTCGCGGTCGAGCCCGGCATCATGGTGACGTCGACCGCGAGCTACTCCGGCGATCAGATGCAGCTGCTCCGCATCGTGCGTGGCGTGCTCGAGGTCGAGACGTTCGCGCGCACGACCACGAAGTGGACGGTGAAGGCACCGCGCAGCCTCGGCGCGTACACGGTGCTCGTGCGCCACGGCAAGGCCGGCTGGAACTACGAGCTGAAGGACAAGCCCAAGGGCACCGAGTCGCTACCCGACGCGTACCTCGTGCCGGTGACGGTCGCGAAGGCGGGCGAGGAAGGCAGCGTCACGCTCATCGAAGAGACGCCGTCGGTGACGACGATCAGCATCTGGGACACGCGTGCGGTCGAGCTGCTCGAGACGCTGGTCGCGTCGGCGAAGCTGACGCCCGAGCTGCGCAAGAAGCTCGAGCCGGTGGTGAAGCTGCGCCAGGAGATCGGGCGCATCGACACCGAGATCGAGGGGCTCAAGCGCCAGCAGGTGGAGCTCGATCAGCGCGCGACCGAGACGCGCGCGAACCTCGAGGCCATCAAGAAGGACCCCGCCGCGGGATCGCTGCGCGCGAAGCTCAACGCGCGGCTCGACGACTTCACCAAGGACGGCGACAAGATCGGTCGCAAGGTGGTCGAGCTCAACAGCACGCGACTCGAGAAGAAGATCGCGCTCGAAGATCTGCTGCAGAACCTCGACTTCGAAGCGCCGAAGAAGTAGCGAGATTGCCAGCGTTGCTCGAGCCCGCCGCGGCTTGGCCGCGGCGGAGAGCGAGCACGACTGCACGCACCAGGAAGAGCGCCGGAGGGCGCGACCAAAATTAGATCTCGCAGATGTTGTTGGTGCACGTGGCACCGCCGCAGTTGGCGTCGCTGTCGCAATCGCGACACGACGGCGGCGGCGCGCCATCGACGAGCACGCGCGGCACGACGACGCCGGTGGAGCCGGGGAAGATCGACAGCGGCGCATCGCCGCTCGAGAAGCACACCGTGCCGTCGTCGGCGTACGCCTCGACTCGCAGCGTGTAGCCGCCCCAGTCGACCTGGTTCGTGATCACCGGCGCTTGGATGCACGCGAACGGCACGCCGTCGAGCGTGACGCCGGCCGGCGACGCGACGCCGACCGCATCGGCGAGCACGCCACCATGGCCGTCGCGCAGCTCGAAGGAGAGCTGCGCGATCGAGAGCTGACCGAGCTGTCCGCCGCCGCTGCACTCGTCGCGCGCGGAGAGCCCGGGGCCTTGCTCGAACGCCACGGTGAACGTCGCGAAGTCGTGCACCGGCGTGAGGAAGTCGTCGGCGCCGAAGTCCGCGGTGAGCATGACGGTCGCGCCGATGCCGGTGTCGTCGACTTGGAACGGCGGCGAGAGCTGCGGCTTCGTGA
>DASZPU010000164.1:0-7715 GCA_035550195.1 Nannocystaceae bacterium | reverse complement strand
TTGAGCTGATCGACCATCGTGTTCATGGTCTCTTTGAGCTGGAGGATCTCGCCGCGCACGTCGACGGTGATCTTCTTGCCGAGGTCACCGTTCGCGATCGCGGTCGCCACCTCGGCGATGTTGCGCACCTGCGCGGTGAGGTTGGTCGCCATCGAGTTCACCGACTCGGTGAGGTCCTTCCACGTACCCGCGACGCCGCGCACGAGCGCCTGACCGCCGAGCTTGCCTTCGGTGCCGACCTCGCGCGCGACGCGGGTCACCTCGCCCGCGAACGCGTTGAGCTGATCGACCATCGTGTTGATGGTCTGCTTGAGCTGGAGGATCTCGCCGGAGACATCGACGGTGATCTTCTTGCTCAAGTCGCCGTTCGCGATCGCGGTGGCCACATCCGCGATGTTGCGCACCTGCGTGGTGAGGTTGTTGGCCATGGAGTTCACCGAGTCGGTGAGGTCCTTCCACGTGCCTGCGACACCGAGCACGTTGGCCTGGCCGCCGAGGCGGCCTTCGGTGCCGACCTCGCGTGCGACGCGGGTCACCTCGCCGGCGAACGCGTTGAGCTGATCGACCATCGTGTTGACGGTCTCCTTCAGCTCGAGGATCTCGCCGGACACGTTCACGGTGATCTTGCGCGACAAGTCACCGCGCGCGATCGCGGTGGCCACCTCGGCGATGTTGCGCACCTGCGCGGTGAGGTTGCTCGCCATGAAGTTCACGTTGTCGGTCAAGTCGGCCCACGTACCCGCGACGCCGGGCACGGCCGCCTGGCCGCCGAGCTTGCCGTCGGTGCCGACCTCGCGCGCGACGCGAGTCACCTCGGACGCGAACGAGTTGAGCTGATCCACCATCGTGTTGATGGTGTCCTTGAGCTCGAGGATCTCGCCGCGCACGTCCACGGTGATCTTGCGCGAGAGGTCACCGCGCGCGACCGCGGTGGTCACCTGCGCGATGTTGCGGACCTGCGCGGTCATGTTGCCGCACATCGCGTTCACCGAGTCGGTGAGGTCCTTCCACGTACCTGCGACGCCGGGCACGATCGCCTGACCGCCGAGCTTGCCGTCGGTGCCGACCTCGCGCGCGACGCGGGTCACCTCCGACGCGAACGAGCGCAGCTGATCGACCATCGTGTTGATCGCCTCCTTGAGCTGGAGGATCTCGCCACGCACGTCGACGGTGATCTTCTTCGAGAGGTCGCCGTTGGCCACCGCGATGGTCACCTCGGCGATGTTGCGCACCTGCGCGGTGAGGTTGTTGGCCATGGAGTTCACCGAGTCGGTGAGGTCCTTCCACACGCCGCCCACGTCGACCACCTGGGCCTGACCACCCAGCTTGCCGTCGGTACCGACCTCGCGTGCGACGCGGGTCACCTCCGAGGTGAACACACCGAGCTGCTTGATCATCGAGTTGACGATGGTGGCGGAGCGCAGGAACTCGCCCTTCAGCTTGCGACCGTCGACCTCGAGCTGCACCGTCTGCAAGAGGTCACCCTGCGCCACCGCTGCGAGCGCGCGCGTCACCTCGGTGGTGGGCCACAGCAGATCGTCGATGAGGGTGTTCACCGACGTCTCCATGTCGCCCCACGACGCGGTGCTGCGCGTGAACTTCACGCGTTGACGCGTCTTGCCCTCGCGACCCACCACTTGGCCGACGTGCTCGAGCTGCTGCGCCATGCGCTCGTTCGCTGCGGCGATCTCGTTCACCGTGTCGGCGAGCTTGCCTTCGAGCCCCAACCACTCGCCGGGCAGACGCACGGAGAAATCGCCGTCGCGAACGGCTTGCAGCGCGCGCAGCAGCTCCGGAAGGTGCGTGCTGGCAGGCTCGGTCGAACGCGTGGACGTAGTGGTGTCGTTCCGCATGACGCCGGTGGAGGATCGCAAAATTGGGCGCTGCGCGTCTGCATCGATCGGCGCTCGGGCGAGGCGGTGGCTCCGCCCGACATTGTCGTGGTCGCGGTCATCCCGACAGCGACGTGAACAGCGATCATGCTGCACGCGGCGGTGCGCGCCGCAACGACACGTGGGGCCGTCGCCGGGCTCGGGTTCACCGATGCGTGCGATGCCACTGCTCGATCACCGCGACGCCGCCGGCGTCGTCGCGAGCGCGGTAGTGTCGCAGCGCCTCGCTCGCCAGCTGTCGCGCACGCTCGCGCTCACCCTGCGCCCACGCTGCGTTCGCCATGCCGAGCGCGTTGACGGCCTGGCCACGCTCGTCACCCGCGGCTTCCGCGAGCGCGCGCGCGCGCTCGAACGCGCCGAAGGCCGCCGCCGGATCGCCGAGCTCGAGCTCGTCGGTCGCGAGGAACCACAGCGCGACGCGGTGCTGCACCGCATCCACGCCGTCCAGCAGCTGCACCGCCTTGCGCTGCAGCGTGCGCGCGCCCAGGTGATCGCCGCGCTCGCGCAGCTGGTCCGCGCGTATCGCTGCCACGACGCCGCCGATCACCCGATCACCGCTCGCGATCGCGTAGCGATCGGCGGCGTCGAGGTGCGGCGCGAGGTCACGCAGTGGCGCGAGCTTCGTCGTCATCGCGAGGTTGAGATGCAGCACGCCCGACTTCCGGTTGCCCGGACCGAGCGCCGCGTCGAACGTTGCGATCGCGCGGTCGTACTCCGCGAGCGCCTCGGCGAGCTGCCCAGTGCTCGCGAGCGCGCCTGCGAGGGCCGCGCGCGTCGTCGCGGTCTGGTCGTGCTCCGGACCCCATGCGGACTCCGAGAGCGCAACGGCCTCGCGCGCCAACGCGAGCGACTCTGCGTCCTCGTGGCGCTGGGAATGACGGTTCGCGAGGTTGGTGACCAACATCATCGTCGTGCGCGCGTGATCGGGGTGCTTGCGCCCGATCGCGATGCTGCGCTCGAGATACGCCATCGCACGCGCGTCCGCGCCCGTGCCGACCAACGCGATCGCGACGTTGTTGTACGGGTTCAGCACGGCCGCGCTCTCCGGCCCGTACACCGCGATGACGCCTTCGAGCGCCTGCAGCGACAGCGCGAGCGCAGCACCGTGGTCGTCGAGATCGAGCAACGCCTGCGAGAGGTGGCCGCGGATCGTCAGCGCCTGCGGATGCGCCACCCCGCGGGCCGCTCGCACGAGCTCGTCGGCACGCTCGAGCTCGAGCTTGGCGGCGGCGGGCTGACCCATCGCGATGAGCACGCTGCCCAGCCAGTCGTGCAGCAACGCGGGCTCGAGCGGATCGAGGTCGGGATCCAGCGCAGCGATCGTGGCGCGCAGCAGATCGGTCGCCGCCGCATACTCGCCCGCGCCGTGGTGCATCGCGGCGCGGCAGCGCACGAGCTCGAGATCGGCGGGCGCGGAGGTCTCGATGCGCCGATGCGCCGCCTCGGCGATCAGCACCCATCGACGCGCGCGATCGATCGCGCCGTCGAGCATGCCGACGTCGCACCCGAGCTGCGTCGTCGCGGCGGCGACGACCTCGTCGTGTCCGGTCGCCATCGCGTCGTGTAGCGCCGTCTCGAGCGCGGCCTCGCTCGCGGAGAGATCGTGCATCGCGAGCAACGCCTTGCCGAGCGACAGTCGTGCCTCCGCACGCAGCGGCACGAACTCGGCGGCCGCGGCCGACTCCGCGACGTCGCGCGCGAGCACCACGGCGTCGCGCGGGTGTCCGAGCACCAGCTCGGCATCCGTCTCCGCCAGACGCTGGCGCGCCGACTCCACCTGCAGCGCGAGCTCGGGCTCCGCCGGCGGTGACACGGCCGCGAGCAAGCGTTCGTCGTCGCCACACGCATCGCGCGTGGCGTGTCGTGCGACGAGATCGATCGCGTGCGCCACGGTCTCGCGATCGGCCGCGAGCAATCGCGCGACCACGGCATCGGTCGCCGCGAGGTCGCGCTCGAGGCACGCCGTACGGCGCGCGTGCAGCCGCTGCGAGCCCTCGCCTTCGCGCTCTGCTCGACAGCCTTCGACGCGCAGCTCCGCCCAGCGCGTCGCCCAGCGATCGAGGCGTGCGGTGACGTCTTCGGCCATCGTCGCGTGGATCGGCGACTGCGTGCGAGCGAACGCATCGCGCAGCGCCTGCGCACGTTCGGGGTGCCACACGCGAGCGACCGCTCGCTCGCCACACTCCGGCGGCGGCGTGGCACCGACGCGCGCGCCGACGGCGAGCCCCACGCCCGTGCCGATGCACGCGAGCGCGGCGGCGACGACGAGCACGCGCCGTCGCGCTGCCCGCGACATCCCGCGTTCGAGCGCATCGGCCACGCCGCCGAGATCGCGGAAGCGATCCCGCGGATGCGACTGCAGGGTACGCAGCGCCAACTTTCGCAACCACGCAGGTACGCGCCGAGTCGGCCGCCCGGCGTACAAGGCTTCGTGCAGCGCCGCGCCGAAGGCCAGCTGATCGGCGAGCGGCCCCTCGCCCGCGCGCACGAAGTCGCCGACGCGCACGCGTCCGATCCCGTGCGGACGCTCTGGCTCGCGATCGACGAGCACCTTGTCGGCGGCGAACTCACGATGAACGAGCCCGGCGAGGTGGGCCGCATGCAGCCCACGAGCAGCTTGCGCGTACGCGGCGACGATCTCTCGCCAAGGCCGGTCGCGCTGCCACGCGCGCAGCGTGCTCCCCTCGACGTGATCCATCGCGATGTAGATGCCATCTTCGTAGCTGCCGACCTCGTGCACGGCCACCACGTTGGGATGCGAGAGCTCGGCCATCGCCTGCGCATCGCGTTCGACGCGATCGCGCGACTCGGAATCGTCGAGCGCGACGAGCTCCACCGCCACGTCGCGGCGCAGTCGCGTGTCGTGTGCGAGATGGACGACGCCCTGCGCGTCGCGGTCGATGCGTCGCCGCAGCTCGAGATGGCCCGCGATCGTGGGTTCGTCGCTCATGCCGCGTCCCGCAGCGAGAGCCTAGCAGTCCTGCGGCGCGCGGACCGACGTCGGTGTCCGGATGGGCAGTCGTCGCGGCGCGTCATTCTCCTTGTCACACGTGTCGTGGACGTGGGGTCGAGGCATCGAAGGGACGAGAACCATGCACGCCAAGACGACCCGAGATCCGTCGCGCCCACCCACTCATCGGCATGCTGCGAAGGCGGCGCGGCGATCGTGGACCGCGTGGCTCACGTGTCTCGCGCTCGCGTCCTCGGCCTGCGAGGTCGAGGTCGGAGAGGCACCGATCGAGGACGTCGCCGTCGGCGCCACCGACGAGCTCGCGCAGCCGCGCACAGTGGCGGCCGCGTCGGCCTCGTGCACGGTGCTCCCGCGCGCGGGCGGCACGACGATCACGTTGCTCGCCGATGCCGAGACCGACGACGGCCGGATCGTACGCCAACAGAGTGTGCTCTCGACGAACGAGGGCGGCGTCACGGAAGCGACCGAGGTGACCCTCGACGGTGCGCCACTGCTCACCCGCAACGTGCAGATGGATACCGCTACCACGCTGGTCGACGTGCAGTTCGGCGCGTCCTATGGCGGTGTCCGCAGCTCGCGTTTCGGGGTCGAGCGCGGCACGTTGAGCGGCGACGTCGATGGCCGCGCGATCGTTCCGACGACGCCCGATACTCCGCCCGATCGACTCGCGTTCGCGGATGGTCGCGCCGCCCCGAGCTTCGCGCTCGAACCCAGCGTGCAGCGGGCGATGGACGACGCGCAGCTCGCCGCGAGCGACTCGCTCGGCAGCTGCGTCACGCTCGCGCTCTCGGAGAGCGGCCACGACAGCGGCCCGGTGATCAGCATCGAGTGCGGTGCGTGTTGGGGCGGCTGCGCGGTCGCGGGCGGCGGTTGCATCGCGGCGGCTGCGGCGGCCGCATCGGCGTGCGTGTTCTTCTACGCGGCGTGCCTCGCCGCCGGCCTGCTCACCTGCGCGGGCCTCGAGTACGCGTGCCTCGACCAGTGCAACTCCGACGGTGGTCCGTGTTGTCCCGAATCGTGCGGCGACGTCGCGTGCTGTGCCGATGGCGAGACCTGCTTGAACTCGAGCATCGGACTGTGTTGCTCGCCCGGACTCGAACCATGCGCAGGTGAGGAGTGCTGCGAAGACACCGAGATCTGCATCGCCGAAGGCACCGATGCGGGCACCTGCTGCAGGGCCGAGAAGAAGTGCGGCAACGTCTGCTGCGGCGAGACCGAGAGCTGCGCCGAGCCCGGATTGTGCTGCGCGTTCGCACAGGAAGGCTGCGGCGGTGGCTGCTGCGGCGTCGGTGAGAAGTGCATCGGTGACGGTCAGTGCTGCCCCGATGACAAGGCGTGCGGCAACAGCTGCTGCGACACGAGCGAAGGTTGCGTCGACGGCGCGTGCAAGCCGCTGTGCATGGAGAACGAGAAGGCGTGCGACGACGACAACTCGGACAGCTACACCTGCTGCAAGCTCGACGACACGTGCACGGGTGAGAAGGGCATCTGCTGCCCGGGCGATCAGATCTTCTGCAAGGGCGGGTGCAACATCCCCGACGATTGCATCGGATGATCCGAAACGGTGATCACACGCTCGCGCTGGTGCACGCGAGCGCGTGGCACATCTCGTGGTCGAGGCCACGATGCCACGCACCGCAGTCGGCGCTGTTGCGCATCGACGATCCCGCCGACGCCGAAGCACGCTTCGCCGAGCTCGTCGCCGATCTGCAGCTCGCGCGCGAGCACGCGGCGCAGTGATCGCAGCGCTTGCGACGTGATGCCAGCGGTACAGCCTCTCGGTATGGGACGAACGTCGGAAGAAGAAGCCGAGGAACAAAAGCGCAACGAGCACCTCCAGGGTGATCATCGCCGCGCGCCGCAGAAGGTCGGCCACGGCGCCCCGGCAGCGCCCGGTGAAGGGAATCCCCGCGAAGCGCCGCCGGATCCGAAGCGCGCGCCGCAGCAAGGCGGCACGCGCAGCCACTGATCGACGTCGCGGTGCGCGTGCTCAGGCCACGCGCAGCCGCGAGTGCACCCGCTTCACGCCAGCCACGCGCTCGACCAACGCTTCGATCGCTTGCACCGCGGTGAGGTCCGCGGCGACGCCGTCGAGCGTGACCTCGCCACCTTCCACCGTCGCCGCGACGTCGTCGGTGTCTTCGACGCTGTCCTCGAGCACGCGCGTGACGTCCTCGAGGATGAGCGCATCGGTCTGCACCGCGTGCTCGTCGGCCGACCGCGCGGCTCGTGCGAGGCTGCCGGGCGCGAGCTCGGGCGCGCCGAGGGTCTGGCCGAAGCCGGGGGGCGTCTCCCAATCGTCGTCACTGCCCATCGCTCGCAGCGTGGGACATCGCCGCGCGCCCGCAACACGGCGTGGCGCCCGCAGGCTCACGCGGACACGGCGTGCGGATCGCGATCCCAGTGGCGATGCATCGCGATCGCAGCGGAGAGCTGCTTCGCAAAAGCTGCGAGCTCGCCGTCGCCCGCGAGCACGACGCCGGGCTGAACCGCCTTCGCGTTGCGCTTGCCCGCGCCGACGATGCCCGCCGCAGCGAGCACACGCGCGCCGTCACCGAGCGCACCGACCGTCTTGCAGTGCTTGTACGCCTCGCGCACGAAGTGGATCGCCTCGGCATCGGCGGCCAGCGCCTCGGCGCTCGCGCTGCCACCCGCGACGAACACCGCGTCGTACTCCACCGACGCGGCGTGCATCAGGCTCTTGGGTGCTTCGAGCGCGTCGTCATCCTCGCCCGTGAGCACGCCCAGTCGAGGTCCGACGACGTGCACGACCGCGCCGGCGGCCACGAGCGCATCGCGGGCCGCGTCGAATGCAGCGAAGCCGTCCGCGGCGAGCACCGCGATTTTGCGCC
>DASZPU010000163.1:0-4098 GCA_035550195.1 Nannocystaceae bacterium | reverse complement strand
CGGATCCGGATCCAGACCCGGTCACGAAGCCGGACTCCGATTCCGACCCGGATCCTTGCTCAGCACCGAAGCGCGACTCGCCTCGTCGGTCTGAGGCGAAGCCTCGTTAGTTTTGGTCGCGCCGTCCGGCGCTCTTCCTGGCGCGCGCAGTCGTGCTCGCTCTCCGCCGTGGCAAAGCCACGTCGGGCTCGAGGGCTCAATATGGAGTGCAGAGCTCGACGGGCACGCAGTGCCGCGTCCAGCAGCGCATCTCGATGCTCGGCGCGAAGCCGTCGTCGCACTCGGGCGGCGCGTCGGGGCACATCACCAGGCCGGGATCGCAGTCGACCAGGCGCAGGTGGCAGGTGTGCGAGCAGATGGCCTCGGTGATGCCCCACTCTTCGCAGAGCGTGCGATCGCAATCGGCGGCGCACTCCTCGGGCTGCTCGTCGCTCGCGAACGCGTCGCACGTGCAGCAGTCGCTGAAGATGCGGCAGTCGGACGCGTCGACGCACGCGCCGGGCAGCGGCGCCTCGCTCGAGCCGCCGACCTCCGCTTCGGAGCCGACGCTCGAGTCGCTCGCGTCGCGACCGGTGGAGCCGCTGTCGCTCGCGCTCGTGTCGCCCGTCGCGGCGCCGGTCGGGTCGCCCTGCGTCGTGGTCCCGCCGTCTTGCTGCGCGCACGACAGCGCGAGCATCACCATCGCAATCACGACACGCGGCACGCGGCCATCATAGCAGGACATCGCCGCGTCCAACGTCCCGCCGATCCGCTAGCATCGCGCGAGATGTCCGATGTGCAATCCGCCCAGGGTGAGGCAACCAGTGCGCCGGAGCGCAGCCCGATCCGCGTCGAGCCGCCACCCGGTGGCTTCGATCGCGCGGGCGTACGTGCGCTCGTGGCCGAGGGCGCGCTCGCGAAGAACCTGCACAAGATCGCGCGGGCACCATTTGGTCACACCGTCGCGACGCTGCGTCTGCTCGAAGTGATCGTGAACGCCGGCGATCTCGCGCTCGCGGCCGGCGAGGCGCTGCACGCCGCGCTGCTCGAGGACATCGCGCGCACCGGCACGTTCGCGATCCCCGAGCCCACGCGGGATCAGAAGCTCTTCATCGGCGCGTTCGCAGCCACCGTCGCGTGCGATGCGACTGCGCGCGGGCTCGCCGAGCTCGCGCCGTCGCCGGGCGTCGACAGCAGCCTCGAAGCCGAAGGCCTCGAAGAGCTGCTCGAACAACCATCGCGCGAAGTGGTCGCGCGCCTGCTCAAGCTCGCGGCGCGCTACCTCGAGGTGCAGGCGACGCTCAAGCCCGGTGCCACCGCGCAGAACCTGGTCGAGCGCGAAGCGTGGTTGGTCGGCACGCTGCACGCGTTCGTGCTGCAGCTGCGCGCCGCGATCGAGAAGCTCACGCACATGGGCCGCTTGCGCCCGTTCGGGCTCGCGCTCGCGCAGCGCAAGGTGACCGTCGGCGACACGCGCTATGAAGGCTTCTCCGCGCGCCCGCTCGGCGATCCGGTCGTCGATCTCAAGCCGGTCAAGATCGTCGACATCGTCGGCAATCAGGAATTCCTCGAGGCCGGGCTCCGGCTCGCGCGCGACGTCGCGGCCTTCGATCTGCGCCGCGGCAAGAGCCCGAAGCAGATCAACCCCGTGCTCTTCGCGCTCGGTCGTCCGGGCTGCGGCAAGACCGTCACCGCGCACGCGATCGGCAACTACTTCCTCGACTACTGCAAGCAGCGCGACGTGCCCGCGCGCTTCAAGGTCATCCGGCGCACCGACTGGGCGAGCGCGTACCAGAACGCGAGCGCGAATGAGCTCGTGCGCATCTTCAAGGAGGAGGTCTACGGCTTCGACGGCGTGTGCGGCGTGTACTGGCCGGACATCGACACCGCGTTCGCATCGCGCGACTCCGGCGATCTGCGCAGCGAAGAGAAGAACACGCTCGGTGCGGCGTTCGGCATCTTCGACGGCACGCTGATTCCGAAGGACGGCAAGTGGTTCATGATCTGCGACGCGAACTACATGCAGATGGACGAGGCCACGGTCTCGCGCATCGCCCAGAACCCGTTCCAGGTGCGTGGGCCCACTGCGCCCGCCGACTACGTGAAGCTGTTGCGCGACGTCCTGTTGCGCACGCAGGTGCGCTTCGTGGACGCCGACGACACACAATGGCTCGCGCTCGGTCAGCGCTGCGTCGACGCCGATCTCAGCGGTCGCGCAGTGGAATCGATCGCCGGCAACATCCGCTCGATCATCCAAGACTTCGAGTACCCCGACGAGTACTTCCGCGCGGACTTCGACGAGCGCGCGCGCATCATCGAGCGGTTGTCGCGACGTATCGAGGCGACACGTGTCGAAAAGCTCATCGGCGACTACGTCTCGTTCCACAAGGCCGCCGAGGAAAAGGCCGACCGCGATAGATTCGAGCGCGAGGTGGAGTCGATGGTCCAGCAGCTGAACGCAGGTCGCGAGGCGACCACGCGCGCGGCCCAAGCCTTCGCCGCGGAGCAGGCTGCGCGTGCGACGGATGCAAGCACCGAGGGGTGAAAGCCGTCCCAAAGTCCGCCGTTCTCGCGCCATGGATCGGCGAGGACTCGGCGTCGCGTTGATCGGTTGGCTGGCGGCCTGCGCCACGGGCTTCGACATCGGCGATCGCGAGCGCGTGCTGGGCATGCGCACCGACGCGGAATCGGATGGCACCGAGCCCGAGCCGCGTCGCCGCGCGCCCGCGCTGATCCACGGGCCCGCCGATCCGCAGGTCGCCGTGCCCTCGGGCAAGTTCATGATGGGCTGCGTCGCCGGCGACGAGGATTGCGAGGACGACGAGCGCCCCGCCCATGCAGTGAAGCTGCACGAGTTCCGCATCGACAAGTTCGAGGTCACGTGGGCGCGCTACGCCGAGTGCGTCGAAGCGGGTGCGTGCTCGAAGGTCTATCCCGCGCGCTGCTACGTGTGGAACGCTGAGACCCGTCGCTTCGTGGTCGGTGCCGGGCTCGACGACGCGCTCATCGGTCCCGATCAACCGGTGGTGTGCGCGACGTGGAAGCAGGCCCGCGAGTACTGCCGCTACCGCGGCGGCACGCTGCCCACCGAAGCGCAGTGGGAGCGGGCGGCGCGAGCCGATCGCCGCACGCGTTATCCGTGGGGCGACGAGGTGCCGAGCTGTCGACACGCGCATTGGAGCGAGTGCGTCGACGCGACGCAGCCGGTCGGCACCGCGGACAAGGGCGCGAGCTACTACGGTGCGCACGACATGGCCGGCAACGCATGGGAGTGGGTCGGCGACTGGTACGCGAAGAAGTCGTACACGCGCTTCGATCGCGGGCGATCGCCGCGCGGTCCGTGGGAGGGTGACGTGCGGGTCGTGCGTGGCGGCAGCTTCTACGACGACGTGATCGATCTGCGCACGTCGTATCGCTACGGCCTCTCGCCCCAGTACGGCTACAGCACGGTGGGCTTCCGCTGCGCTGCACGTACGCCGCGCGCGGGCTGAGCTCGCGCTCGCGTCAACCCGCGCGGCCGAGCAGCTCGACGTCGACGAGCGCGCGCATGCTCGCGACCTGCTCGCGCAACGCATCGCGCGTCGCGTGGGCGTATGCGCCGGAATCGGTGGTGAGGCCGAGCGCGTCGATGCCCGCCGCATCGGCGAGGTAGAGCGAGCGCGGCAGGTGGAACGCCTGCGTGCACACGATCGCGCGCGTGATGCCGTATGCCCGGCTCGCATTGCGCATCGTGTCGACCGTGCGATCGCCGTGATCGTCGCGGGCGAGCACCGGCGCGACCACGCCGGCCGCCTTCATCCACGCGACCATCACGTCGACTTCGCCGTGCGGCGTGGTGCGGTTGTTGCCCGAGACCAGCACGCGCTCGACGATGCCGGCGTCCAGCAACGCGAGCGCACCGGCGAGGCGATCCGCGAGCGCGTTGGAAGGCCGACCGTCGTCACGCACGCGTGCACCGGGCACGATGACCCACGGCGCGTGTGGGATCTCCGTGATGTTTTCCCACGTGCGGTCGGCCGCGGCCTGTCGCAGCCGCCAGCTCCACACGAGCCCGACCCCACCGAGCACGCCCATCGAAGCGCCCAGCACGGCCGGCAAACGTCGTCTTCGCATCAACCC
>DASZPU010000162.1:0-4778 GCA_035550195.1 Nannocystaceae bacterium | reverse complement strand
ACCGACTCGAGCAACGCGCAGTGCGGGCCGTACGCCGAGGACCACAACTACATGACCGAAGCCGACGATCTCGCGACCACGTTCGCGTGCGCGGCGAAACCGGGCTCGGAAGGCAACGGCATCGAGATGGTCGCGAACGCGATGGAAGTCGCGGTGCGCAAGGATCTCGGCGGCGCGGGTCAGTGCAACGAAGGGTTCATCCGCGACGACGCGTTGCTCGTGATCGTGCTCATCACCGACGAGTGGGATGGTCCGGGCGACCCCGAGTTCTTCGGCAGCACCGGCAACGCGATGAGCTGGTTCGATACCGTCGTGAACGCCAAAGGTGGGATCGCGGAGAACGTCGTGGTGGTGTCACTGGTGCACACACCTGGGTGCCCACCGACGGATGGCTTCCTCTCGGGCGATCTGGCGCCCTTCACTGCGTTGTTCGGCCCCAACGGCTTCATCGGCTGCATCACCGACGACTACGGCGCGATCTTCACCGAGGCGACCGGCATCATCAGCACCGCGTGCGAGAACTTCATGCCGCCCGGTTGATGGCCGCAAAGCACGGCGTGATAGCATGCCGAGCCGCGGCCTCGTGGGGGGGCCTCTCCATGCTCGACTTCGAACGTCGGCGCTACGGCGCCTCGATTCTGCTCGCACTGACGAGTGCGTGCTTCGATCCTGCGACGCAGACGAGCTCCGCTTCTGCAGACGGCGAGAGCACGGCGGCGACGAGTCTCACCGCGGGTGACGGATCGGGCACGACGACGGGCGCTGGCTCGGCGTCCACCACCGTCGCAGGTGACGACAGCACCACGGCGCCTGCCGAAGAGACCGGCTTCATCTTCGATGTCGGCAATCAGCAAGGCTCGAGCGACAGCGGCGACACCGGCACCGACACCGGTTGGGATGGCCCGGGCTCGTGTCGACAATCCGAGGTGTACGGTGCGGCCGGCGGCTATCCGGCGTTCACCGATCCCGCGTACTCGGACTTCCTCGACAAGCAAGTGCTGGTGATGACCACGCACACGTACCAGCCCAGCGAGTTCGCGCTGCGCGTGATCGACATCAGCGGCGATCCTCCGCCGCCCAATGCTTGGTACAACGCGCCGATCTACACCCACGACACGTGGCACGAGGCGGCGTTCGGCGGCGGCATCTTCGGCCTCACGCTCGACTCGTACGGCAACATCTACATCGCGGCGTCGACGGTGTACGGCAGCACGACCACGCCGGGCACGATCTACAAGGTCGACAAAGACACCGCGGCGATCTCGGTGTTCGCGACACTGCCCAACACGGGGCCTGCGTTCGGCAACATCAACTACGACTGCAACAGCGAGACGATCCGCGTGGTGAGCCACGAGGACTGCCGCATCTGGCAGCTCGACATGGGCGGCAACGTGGTGAGCACGTATCACCACGCGACCGGCGACGTCACGATGGGCGAAGCCGCGGATCCCGGCGAGCCCAACGGACAGTTCTGTCCGCTCGGCGAGCGCATGTGGGCCGTGCAAGCGCACTACGGTCGCGTCTACTACAGCGTGTGGTGGGAAGACTCGGGCCGCCAAGATGCGGTGCACGAGAACGAGATCTGGTCGGTCGGTGTCGACGACGACGGCGTGCCCGACGGCGGCGATGCGGTGCTCGAGGCCACGATCCCCGGCTTGAACGGTGCGAGCTACTCGAACCCGGTCAGCGATCTGAGCTTCGCGCAGAGCGGGTGGATGCTCGCGGCCGAGCGCACGATGTACGGCGACAACCAAACCGTCGCGCACCAGTCGACCACGTACGAGCTGCAACAGATGATGGGCACGTGGCAGGTCGTCGGCACGACCTACGTCGTCGGTGAGCTGCCGAACTCGAGCGCCGGCGGTGTCGATCACGACTTCGCCGCCGACGGTTACGTGTGGATGACCGGCGACGCGCTCGACTTCTACACGCCCGACGTCGTGTACGGCGTGCAGGGCACACCGTACGGTGGTGGCGACATCACCAACTCGACGCTGATCGACGCCGACAGTCAGGTGGTCGATCAGGACAAGGGTGCGCTCGGCGATTGCGAGATTCCGATCCCCGGCGACGCCGAGCCTCCGCCGCCACCGCCCGAGGGCTGACTTGCCCAGCGCCTGCACACCCATCGAGCCCGCCGATCAGGCGACCGCGACGCTCGGGGTGAGCGCGGCGACACCGTTGCGATTGCGACCGGGGATGACGCTCGGTCGCTACGTCGTGCTCGACACGCTCGGTGCGGGCGGCATGGGCGAGGTGGTAGCGGCGTACGATCCCGAGCTCGATCGCAAGGTCGCGATCAAGGCGTTGCGCGGCTCGGCGCGGCGTCGGCTCGGCAAGGAGAACCGTGCGCGCTTGCTGCACGAAGCGCGTGCGATCGCGAAGCTCAGCGATCGCAACGTGCTGCCCGTCTATCACGTCGGTGAATTCGACGGCGAGCTCTTCATCGCGATGAAGCTCGTCGACGGCGTGTCGATCGCGCGACACTGCGCGAAGCTGTCGTGGGAGCGTGTGCTGCCGATCGTGCTCGCTGCGGGCCGTGGGCTCGCCGCAGCGCATCGCGCTGGCCTCGTGCACCGCGATGTGAAGCCGTCGAACATGATGGTCGATCGCGACGGCGAGGTGTACGTCACCGACTTCGGGCTCGCGCGCCCCTCCGATCGCGGGCAGTTCGAGTCGCCCGCCGTCGCGGAGAGCGACGAGCACGATCTCGACGATCTGCTGCTCCCCGTCACCAAGCAGGGCGCGGTGATCGGCACGCCGGTGTACATGGCTCCCGAGCAGCACCAAGGCGGCGTCGCCGATGCGCGCGCGGATCAGTACTCGTTCTGCATCGTCGCGTGGGAGCTGTTGTTCGGGGTGTATCCGTTCGATGCCGGCAGCCCGGTGGGCTTGCTCGGTGCGAAACGCATGGGGCCGACGCGCACGTCGCGTGCGCGGCGCGTGCCTCGTCGCATCGAGCGTGCGCTCTTGCGTGGGCTCGCGTGCGATCCGGCCGCGCGTCATCGCGACATGGAGACGCTGCTCGCCGCGATGCAAGGGCACGGGCGGCGCAATACGGTCGTGATGGCGATCGCGGGGGCCGCGGCTGCGGTCGGGCTCGCGGTGTCGTGGCCGCGTACCGAACCGTGCAGCGGCGACGAGCGACTCGCGGCCGCGTGGGACGTCGAGCGTCGCGATGCGCTCGCGCAAGGGCTCGCGAGCGAGGTGGGCCCGCGCGTGGCGGCTGCGATCGACGACTATGCCACGCGTTGGCGCGCCGTCTACGACGAGACCTGTGCGGAACGATCACGACTCGGCGAAGCTCGCTACGACGCGCGCATGGCGTGCCTCGGCCGTCGCGTGATCGAGCTGGGTGAGCTCGCGAGCGTGCTGGAGAACGCCGACGAAGCCACCGCGATGCAAGCGAGCGCGGCGGTGCACTCGTGGAGCACCGCGGGCGCGTGCGAAGACGCCGGCACCGAGAGCGCTGCGCCGGCGATCGATGCCGAGATCTCCCGCATGATCGCGCGCTCGCGTGCGCTCCTGCTCGCCGGGCGTTGGGCCGACGCGGTCACCGCTGCGAACGATGCACTCGAAGCGGCGCAACGCGACGGCGACGTGCATGCGCGCATCGAAGCGCTGATCGTGCACGGCGACGCGCACATCCGCGGTGGCAACGCCGACGTCGGACAGTCGAGCTACGAGCAGGCGGTGCAGGAAGCCGGCAGCGCAGGCGCCGACGAGGCGGCTGCACGCTCGGCGATCCAGCTCATGCGGTACCACGCGATCGCGCACCACGTCGACGACGCGATGCTGTGGTCGCGTCATGCCGAGGGCGCGTTGCAGCGGCTCGGTGCCCCGCCGCGATTGCAGGCCGCGTGGCTCGAGGCCGAGGGCATCGCACGCGGCAATCGTGGCGAGTTCGAAGACAGCGTCGATGCCTTCGAGCAGGCGCTGGTATTGCAGCGCGAGCTCGGCGGCGAGGACACGCTCGAGATCGCGGCGCTGCACAACGGGCTCGGCGTCGCCTACGACGCGCAAGGACGCTGGACCGACGCCCAGAAAGAGTTCTTCGCGTCGCTGTCCACCAGCATCCGTTTGTTGGGCGAGCACCATCCCACCGTTGCGCTGCGCCTGATGAACCTCGGGCACGTCGAGCTGCGCTTGCGCGATGGCGATCGCGCGCGCGAGCACTTCGCACGTGCGCTGGCGATCTGCGAAGAGACGTTGCCGCCGATCCATCCGCAGATCGGCGTGGCCGCGCGCAGCCTCGCGGAAGCCGAGCTCGATCGCTCGAATCCGCGGGCGGCCGAGCCGCTCGCCCGGCGCTCGCTGGAGCTCGTCGGCGAGGCGTATGGGCCCAACGATCCTCGTACCGCGCGCTCGCACGAGACGCTCATGCGCGTCGCGCTCGCGCTCGGCCGGGACGAAGAAGCGCTCGAGCACGCCAGCGCCGCGCTCACGATCGATCTCGAGAAGTTCGGCCCGACGCACGTCGACACCGCCTTCGCGCACGACAGCGTCGCCGAGGCATTGCTCGCGCTCGGTCGCCATCGCGAAGCGCAGCGCCACTATCGCCAGGCGTTGACGGCAGCCGAGGAGAGCCTCGGGGTCGCACATCACGATCTCGCCCACGTGCTCGACGGCAGCGTGCGCTGCGAGCTCGCGCTCGGTGATGCCGCGGCCGCGCGCGCGGCCGCAGTGCGCTTGGTGGCGATCGTCGAGCGCGAAGACGGCGAGCACCTCGAGCTCGCGCAGGCGCACGGGCTCCTGGCCGCCACCGAGCTCGCGTCGGG
>DASZPU010000161.1:0-3179 GCA_035550195.1 Nannocystaceae bacterium | reverse complement strand
CGGATCCGGATCCAGACCCGGTCACGAAGCCGGACTCCGATTCCGACCCGGATCCTTGCTCAGCACCGAAGCGCGACTCGCCTCGTCGGTCTGAGGCGAAGCCTCGTTAGTTTTGGTCGCGCCGTCCGGCGCTCTTCCTGGTGCACGCAGTCGTGCTCGCTCTCCGCCGTGGCGAAGCCACGTCGGGCTCGAGTGAGGCCGTCCGGCGCTCTTCCTGGTGCGCGCAGTCGTGCTCGCTCTCCGTCGTGGCGGAGCCACGGCGGGCTCGGGCGGACCGTTCCGGGCCATGCTCAACTCGCATCGGTTCTGGCCGATACGGGTCGAGACGATGTTCGCGGCGCCTCTGCATGTGCTCGTGGTGGATGACGATCGTGCGCTGCACGACGACTACGAGCGCTGCCTCGGTCCGCGTCCGCGCGAGACCGCTGCGCTGTCGTCGGCGCGCGAGGAGCTCTTCGGTGGCGTGACCGCGCCGGTCGACGAGTCGCTCATCAACTTCCAGATCGATCACGCCTACACCGGCGTCGCGGGGCTCAACCTCGTCGAGACCGGCATCGCCAACGACAAGCGCTACTGCGTCGCGTTCGTCGACATGCGCATGCCGCCGGGGTGGAACGGCGTCGACACGATCGTCGCGCTGTGGCGCGCCGATCCACGCGTGCAGATCGTGCTCTGCACCGCCTACTCCGACTTCACGTGGGACAAGGTGTTGGCCGCGGTCGGGCGCAGCGAGGGTCTGCACCTGTTGCGCAAGCCGTTCGCGGCCGAGCAGGTACGACGCTTCGCCGAAGTGCTCGCGAAGAAGTGGTTGCTCTCCTCTTCACGCGATCGTGCGGCGGCGATGGCCCGATGAGCTGGCTCGAGCCCAGCATGCCCTCGCAGGCGAGCGGGCTGTCCGAGCACGCGCGCGATCGATTGCTCGCGCAGGCGCGGCGCGAGCTGCTCGAGCGTTCGTTCACCGGCACGTTCGTGTATCCCGGTGGCGCGCTCGCGGTCGCGTGGGCGGTCGGGCTGTTGGCCGCGGCGCCGCGCCTGGTCTCGGGCCTGCTCGGCGTGCTCAGCGTGATCGTCGTGCTGCGCATCTTCCTCTTCCGCAGCGCACGTCGCGACACGTCGCGGCCGCGCGCCGTACTGCGCGCCCACCTCGTGCTCGGCTGCATCTCCGCCGCGCTGTTCTCCGCGATGGTCGGCGCCGCCTACGTGCTGCGGGTCGGCGAGACCGCCACCGTGACCGCCGGATACTTCGCGATGGCGGTGATCGCCGGCGGCATCGTGATGGTCGCGAGCACGCATCGTCAGCTCACGCTGATCTGGGTGGCCGCATCGATCGGCCCCGGACTGCTCGCGCTCGCGCTGCACTTCGACACCACGGCGCAGCTGCTCGTCGTCACCTACGCGCTCTACGTCCCCGTGCTCTTGCGCATGCTCGATCGCGGGCATCGTACGTGGTGGGACGCGCAGCTCGCTCTGGCCCGGCTCGACGAGCAGTCGCACGAGCTCGCCCGCGTCTCGCGTCGCGCAGGCATGGCCGAGAACGCCGCGAACGTGCTGCACGACGTCGGCAACGCGCTCAACGCCGTGAAGACTTCCTCCGACATGCTCGCCGATGCGTGCCGCTTGCATCCGTCCACGGATCTCGGGCGCCTGGTCGCGTTGCTCGAGGCCCATCGCAGCGATCTGTCCGGCTATCTCGCGACCAACAGCGACAAGATGATGCGCTTCCTCGCTGCGCTCTCGGGCTCGGCCGGTGAGCACGCGACGCAGACGGCGACCGAAGCGGCGCGGCTGCAGGACGGCATCCGCCACATCGAGGCGATCGTGCGTCGGCAGCAGGACGTCGTCGGACGCACCGGCCAGCGCGAGACCTACGCGGTGACGGAGCTGGTCGAGGCGGCGCTCGGGCTGTCACGCGCAGCGCGTGCGAAGGTACGGATCGAGCGCGACGGCGGCGTGCGCGACGGCGCGCAGGTCTCGGTCGATCGCGATCGCGTGCTGCAGATCCTGGTCAACCTGCTCGAGAACGCCTGCGACGCCAATGCGCAGCAAGGCACCACCGAGATCACCGTGCGCGTGCGCGAGGACGCCGACACCGTGATCATCGAGGTCGTCGATCGCGGCTCCGGCATCGCACCCGAGGTGGCCGAGCGCATCTTCACGCGCGGCTTCACCACGAAGGCGCACGGGCACGGCGTCGGCCTGCACGCGAGCTTCGCGATGGCGCAGGCGATGGGCGCAGCGCTGTCGTTCGAGAGCGCGGGCGCGGGCAAGGGCGCGCTGTTCCGCCTGCGACTGCCGCTGTGGCAGCAACTCGCGGCGTGAGTCAGCCCTGCTTGCGGGCCATCGTCGCGGCCTTCCAGAAGTTCTTGTTCACTTCCTTGTGCCGCGGCTTGATCTTCATGCACTCGCGGTACGCCTGCTTCGCTTCCGCGTAACGACGCAACGAGAGCAGCGCATCGGCGCGCAACAGCAGCGCCTGGAAGTCGCCGGGATCGAGATTCAAGAGCTCGTCCGCGAGCGCGAGCACATGGGCATGGTCGCGCTTGCGCTTGTACGCACGCGCCTCGCCGAACACCGCCTCGATGAGGCCCGCGCGCGCTTCGGCGTGATCGGGCCACACCGCGACGAGATCGCGGAACGCTTCCGCGGCGGTACCGAAGCGATTCTTCTCGAGCGCCTGCTGGGCGGTGGGCAAGAGCGCATCCGCAGCGGCCTGGCGATACTTGCCGATCGACGCGTTGCCGGGCTCGACGATCGCGAGGTTCGACAGCGAAAGCGCGAGGCTGCCCTCCGCGGGCTCGCGCCAGTGCTTGGCCGCGATCGCAGCTTGTGCGGTAGCCACGAGATCCGCGGAGGTCGGCGCGTCGAGCCGGGGCTCGTCGGGCGGCGGCGGCGGGACGTCGGGCTTCGGCTCCGCCTTCGCATCGGCTTTGGCGTCGGCCTTGATCGGCGGCTCGGGCTTCGCATCGCCGGGCTCGGGCGCGACCGCCTTGCCGGCATCGGGCGCGGGTTCTTCCTCGCTCGGCATCGTCGTCGCGCGCGCGTCGTCGCGATCGAGCAGATCGGGGCGCATCGCGAGCACGGCCGCACCGGCGAGCAGACCACCGAGTGCGACGAACAACATCGCCTTCGCCGCGGCGGCCGCGGGGTTCGGACGCGCGACGACGATCGGCGCGGAGCCC
>DASZPU010000160.1:0-2426 GCA_035550195.1 Nannocystaceae bacterium | reverse complement strand
AAGCGCCAGCCCAGCGCGGCGTGGCGCAGCTCGTCGTCGGCGATCGTCCGCAGCAACGCTGCGCGCTCCGGTGCACGAGCGTGCAACGCAGCCTCCGCGAGCTCGACCGCCGCGAGCGTCTCGCCGATGCAAGCCTCGCGCGCCACCATCGCTGCGACGCTCACGAGATCCATCGGTTCGTCGAGCGCCGCGGCGACCGGCAACGCACCGGGGCCCAGCGCGACGTCGCCGTCCGCGGCCGCCAGCGCGAACATCGTGCGTGCGTGCTCGACCTCGTCGAGCATGGCGCGCGCCGTGTCGGCGAGCAGATCGGGCGGAGCACCGAGCGCGGTGAGCTGCAGCGCGAAGCGTGCGAACGAAGCGACGCTCGCGTGCTCCATCGCTGCGCACGCACGCCAGTGTGCGGCGAGCCGCGCACGATCGTCGTCGCACGCGATCGATGCGCTCGCCTCACCACACCAGTCGTTGCGTGCGACGAGCACCGCCCTCACCTCGCGCCCATCGACGAGCAACGGACGACCCGCGGTCGTGCAGCCGTACTCGCTCGGCTGACAGGTCCACGCGCACGCGTTCGCATCCGGCGCGCAGTCGGGACAGTCGGCGCCCAGGCAATCGCTGTCGCTGACACACTCGTCGAACGGAGTCCGACACGCGAAGCCCTGCGCCGAGTCGTAGACGCAGTCGTAGCCGCCGCAGTCCGCGTCGGTGATGCACGTCGCCGGCACGCACTCGGTGAACGTGTTGCGGCAGTAGCAGATGCTGCCCGCACCGCAGTCCTCGTCGGTGATGCAGCCGTAGCTGCACGTGCAGCCGCCGTCCATGCCTTCGACGTTGCAGTAGCCGTTGGGCGACGCGGTGCAATCGAGATCGGACGCACACTCGTTGAGCGGATCGCCTTCGACGCCGCACGGCGTGTCGTCGGCCACGTAGATGCAGTCGAGCTTCTGCTCGCGATGCACGAAGCCGCCGTCGCACAGCACGAACCCCGTCGGCACCATCGCATCGGCGCCGCCCTGCAGGATCGGCTGCGGGTTCGCGCAGGTATCGGTGGGCGCCGGATCGTCGGGCAGCTCCGCGCCGCAGTACATGCCCGTCGTCGTCGACGACGTCATGCTGCTCGTCTCGCTCGGCGACGTCGTCGCGCCGCTGCTGCTCTCGCCGCTCGCACTACCACTGCCATCGCTCTCGGTCGCCTGCGTCGGTCCACACGCCGCGAGCCCGAGCGCCGTCCACAACGCCCCACGAAAACCCACCAACGACAACTTCATACTCTGCCAGCGTAGCGCAGCCGATGCGGCTTCGCTATCCCATCGTCATCGAAGCTTCGGATCCGGGCTGCGGCAGCGGCAATCGCACCACGAAGCGTGCACCGCCCAGCGGCGAGGTCTCGACGCGCACCTCGCCGCGGTGATCGAGCACCACCTTCTTCACGATCGCGAGGCCGAGGCCCGTGCCCTGCGTGCGCGTGGTCTGGTAGGGCTCGAAGACCTTCTCGCGCATCGCTTCGGGCACGCCGGGTCCGTTGTCGTCGACGCGGATCTCGACCGCGTTGCCGACCTTCGCCGTGCTCACCTCGACCTGCACGGGCGAGCGCCCGGCTTCGCGAGCGGACAGCACCGCGTTCTCCACCAGGTTCACCAGCACCTGCTTGAGCAGCTGGCGATCGGCATCGATGATCAGATCCGGATCGTCGTCCTTCACCGTGAGCACGTCGTCCTCGCGCTCGGTCAAGTGTCCGTACGCGCGCTCGAACTCGTCGAGCACGCGGCGCAGCTCGATCGGTGCGGTGCGCACCTCGGGCACCTTCGCGAACTGCGAGAAGCCCGTCACCATGCGGCGCAGGCCCTCGACCTCGTCCTCGACGATCTCGACCGCGTTCTTCAGCATGCGCGAGAACTCCGGCGACAAGCCCGGGTCCTTGTCGCGCAGCTGCTGCACCGCAAGCTGGATCGGCGTGAGCGGGTTCTTGATCTCGTGCGCGATGCGGCGCGCCATCTCCTGCCACGCGCCGATGCGCTGCAGATACGCGACCTTGCTCTGCGCATTCGCGAGCTCGTCGAGCATGCGGTTGAACGCGAGCGCGAGCACGGCGATCTCGTCGCGACCGCGCAACAGCGCGCGCGCCTTCAGATCGCCGTGGCCGACCCGCGCCATCACACGGCTCAGCTCACCGACCTTCTTCGTCGTCGTGCGCGCGAGCAAAAAGCCGCTGAGCAGCGCGGCCGCGAGCACGACCGCGCTCGCGATGCCGATCACCTGGATCACCGCGCGCTCGATCTCCTCGGTGTCGCGGCGCTGGCGGCCGATCTCGCGGCGGCGCGCCCCGACTTCCTGGAAGCGCGCGTCGATCTCCGGGTCGATGCGGAACACCGCGCGCAGCTGTCCGGCCGAGCGCGTGCCCGGCACGCCGAGCTCGGCGCTGGTGT
>DASZPU010000159.1:0-8852 GCA_035550195.1 Nannocystaceae bacterium | reverse complement strand
GACGACGTTCGGCGTCTCGTACTCGCCGACGCAATCGGCGAGCTCGGCCGAGGAAGGCAGCGACGAGCAGGACTCCGGCGACACCGGCGGCTCCACGAGCGGTGGCGGCGACGGTGACGGCGAAAGCACGATGCCGGTGACGACGATGCCGATCACCACCGATCCCGCGAGCAGCGAAGGTGATGCCGACAGCGGGCCCGCGGAAGAGAGCAGCGACGGTGGACCGGTGACGACGATGACGACGGATCCGTCGACCGACGACGGCATGCCGCCGCCGCCCGACGTCGGTCCCTGGGAAGCCTGCGATCTCGCCGACTGCGAAGCCGGCAACGATTGCATCGAGCTCACCGGGCTGCGCAGCAACCCGCCGTATTGCTCGCCGCAGTGCACGAGCGACGCCGATTGTCCGGCGCCGCCGAGCGGCGACGCGCTCCCGGTCTGCGCGTTGTCGGCCGACGGCGCGGCGGATCCGACCAACTGCGCGCTCTTGTGCGAGTTCGACGGGGTGCCCTACGGCACCTGTCCCGCGGGCATGAACTGCACCGACGTGCCCGATCAGACCACGCCGGTGTCGATCTGCATGTGGCCCTGACGATCAGCGCGTGAGCGCACCCGGAGCCGCGCGCAGATCGGTGATGCCGGCGATCCACGATCGCAACGCTTCGGGATCGCGCGGCACGTCGAACCGCTGCGCGACCAGGCGACCGCGATCGATCTCCAGCACCGTGCCGTCGTCGCGCAGGATCGGCTGCCGCGACACCCCGGCGCTGAAGAGGCCCAGCGCCTCGTAGTGGCTCGCGCTCGCACCGAGCCCGGTGATCACGGTGTCGCCGGTGTCGAGATCGATGATGCGCGTCGGCCCGTCGATCGGTGCGACCGCGACCATGTCGCCGTCTTCGCCGAGCCCGAGCTCGGCGTCGGCCGTGCCCGCCGCTGTGATGCGTTCGCGCGCGCCCGTCGTCGCGTCCCAGCGCACCAGGCCATCGTTCGTGCCGAGCAGCATGCCGTGGCCCGGCCACGCCACCATGTCGCGCACGAGCTCCGCCGGCAATGGCCATGACGCGAGCTCGAGCCCGAGCGCGACGTCGACGCGACGAACGATGCCGTGCACGCTGCCGTGGATGTCGAGCTGCATCGCCACGAGCACGTTGTCGTCGGCGAATGCGAAGGCACGCAGTGCGCCGGGCTCGTGCGGCATCGTCACGCGTCGCGCGGTCGCGATCTCCAGCGCGATCAGCTCGTCTTCGCGATCCCAGGCGATCCAGCGCCCGTCCGCGCTCGCCGCGGGACGCTCGGGACGGTACATCTCCGCGGCTTCGTCGAGCAGCACACGACCGGTGCCGTCGCGCAGCTGGATCGACTTCGGCGAGCGCGTCGCGACGTGATCGCCGGCGATGCGGATCCACGTCGCGCCCTCGTGCCGACCGAGCTCGTGCGCCGTGTCGTGGCGCGCACCGACGGAGATGCGACCGCTGCGATCCAACGTCGCTTGCACGCCCTTCGACTCGTCGTACGACACCGCGTCGGGCCACGCGACCCACGGCCCCGGATGCGTCCACGTGCGCAGCTCGTCGCCGTCCGCCGCGACGACGCGATCACCCGTGTGCACGAGCGACACGCCGCCGGCGAGCCCACGCAAGCGTGCCGACTGCTGCAGCGCATTCACGTCCCACACCGCCACCTCGCCATCCTTCGCGGCGCTGACGATGGTGCGATCGCGCTCGCTCCACGACACCGTCTCGACGCGCTGCGCGTGGCGTCCTTCGAAGCGCCGCAGCGGGACCTTCGGATCGTCGAGCGCGACGAGCACGAGCTCGCCTGCAGCCGTGCCGAGCGCGAGATGCTTGCCGTCCTGCGAGAACGCGGCCGATGATCCTTCCCCGTCGATCGCGAGCGTATGTACCTCGCCGCTCGTCATGTCTACGAGCTCGACGAGCTGCGGATCGGCCGCGACGATCCAGCGCCCGTCGGAGCTCACTGCGCGCGTCATGAAGCGGGTCGTGCCCGCGTCGCGATGCGTGTCGTGCACGAGATCGGTGCGGCGATAACCACCCTCGGTGTTGGCGGTGACGATCCATCCGCCGTCGCGATCGATGCCGTAGACCAGGCCGTTCGCGCGCGCGACCGCACGCTCCGTGCCCTTGTCGAGATCGACCAGCCACACCGTGCCGGGCAGCGCATCCAGGCACGTTGCCGCGACGAAGCGATGGCCGGGGGCGAAGCGCGGGATCATGCAGTGCCCGTGCAAGAACGTACGGCGCTCACCGCTCGCGATGTCGAGCACGACGACGCCGTCCTTCGTGCCGGCGACCGCCATCGTCGCGTCTTCGCTCAGCGTGAGCGCGCCGTCGGGGTGCGAGAGCGCGAACGTGCGCAGCTCGCCCGTCGTCGGATTCCACACCGCCGCGGTCTCGTCGGTCTTCGTGTCGCCGAGCACGACGGTGGTCTCGGCGATCACGTACTCGATGCGATAACCGTCCGGCGGCGACACGACGTGGCTCGCGATACCGAGGCCGCGTGCCTCGGTCGCGAGGCTCCAGGCTTCGCCGTTCCACTCCGTCGCATCGGCGGAGAGATTCGCGAGCAACGCGATCGCCCGCGTCGGATCGCGCTGCAACACGAAGCGCGCCTCGGCGAGCGTCAGCGCGTCGGCACGCTCGCGCAGCCGCTGCTCGGCATCTTCGGCGCGCGTGCGTTGGGTCGCCGCGGTCTCTTCGGCGGATGCGGCCGCGACCTCGGCCGACGTCGCGCGCTCGCGCTCGCGTGCGCCCCACAGGCCGAGCGCGAGCCCGGCCAGGCCGATCGTCGCGAGCACGCCGAGCCCGGCGAGGCGACGCGGTCGGCCGTCGAGCTCCGCGATCATCGTGCGCATGTCGAAGAAGCGACGCTCGGGATCGGGTGACAGCGCGCGGCGCAACGCTCGGAGCACCCGCGCGGGCACGTTGCGTCCCGCCGGCACGTCGATGCGGCTCTGCGTGATCGCGGTCGCGATCTCGAAGAGCGTCGCGCCACTGAATGGACGCTGACCGAACAGCGCCTCGAACAGCGACACCGCGAACGAGAACTGATCGGTGCGCGCGTCGACCGGGCGCCCGGCGAGTTGCTCGGGGGCCATGTATGCGGGCGTGCCGAGCAGCGCACCCGTCAGCGTGAGTCGCTCGACGGCGACGAGACCATCGGGTGCGGTCGTGCGCTCGGTCGGATCCGCGGCGGCCTGGCTCGCGGTCGCGAGCCCGAAGTCGACGACGCGCACGCGACCGTCCTTGCCGACCAGCGCGTTGTCGGGCTTGAAGTCGCGGTGCACGATGCCGGCGTCGTGCGCAGCCGCGAGCCCGCGCGCCGCCTGCAGGTACAGCGCGAGCAGCTCGCTGGTCGTGCTGCCGTCGGCCTCCGCGACCTGTCGCAGCGTGCGGCCCTCGACGAACTCCATCGCGACGAACACCTGCCCGTCGTGCTCGCCGACTTCGTACACGCCGACGACACCGGGATCGGACAGCCGCGCGAGCGCCTTCGCTTCGCGCAGCAATCGCACGCGCATCGCGTCCGCTTCTTCGTGCGCGCCGGGGCGCAGCAGCTTGATCGCGACCTTGCGATCGAGCTCGTTGTCGTAGGCCGCGTAGACGACACCCATGCCGCCCGCGCCGACACGACGCAGGATCGGAAAGCGACCGATCCGCAGCGGATCGATCGACTCGCCGAACACGCGCCGACGGATCACGTTGCGTACCGCCGCCGTGTCCACGCCGCCGAGCATCGTGTCGTGCTCGCCATCGGTCACGGGCGCGGGCGTCGTGGCGGTGGGGGCCAGTGTCTGCTCGAGCTTCACGTCGACCTCGGGCCCCGCAGGGGGTTCCGTACTCATGGGTGTCCCCTGCTCATGCGTCGGATCTGACCGCGGCCCGCCACGATGGTGGAGAGCGTCGCAGAACACCACGTCGCAGGCCGCGACAACGTGGGGCGCGACCGTTCAAGGCCGCGTAGGGCCGTGGGCGTGCACTGGCCCGGCAATTGCCACAGCCGGGCCACCGATGCAGCGGACGATGCGACCCCTGTTCGCCTTCGCGATCGCGATCGCCTGCGGCTGCGCCGACGCGCAGGGTGGGGACGGGGACGGGTCCGAGGGCGAGGACGATGGCGATGCCCCCGAGCCGACCGTCGAAACGCTCGCGCCCGGCGAGCGGCTCGTGCGGATCTCGATGGCGCTGCGCGGCGTTCGTCCGCGCACCGACGAGCTCGCGGCCGTCGAAGCGGATCCGAGCGCGCTCGGTGGGATCGTCGATGCGTACCTGAACGACGCCGCGTTCGGCGAGACGATCCGCGAGCTGCACAACGAAGCGCTGCTCGTGCTCACCGACTACTTCATCTACCCCGCGGGCTATCCCTCGCTCGGCCCGGTGGAGGGTCGCGATCCGTGGACGCTGAATCGGGCGATCACCGAAGCACCGCTGCGACTCGTCGAGCACGTCGTGATGAACGATCGCCCGTACGGCGAGATCGTCACCGCCGACTACACGCTGGCCGACGCGCAGCTCACCGCGGTGTGGGGGCTCGAAGGTGGCGGTGGCGAAGGCGAGTGGGCGGAGGTGCGTTGGGTCGATGGTCGCGACCACGCCGGCATCCTCTCCGATGGTTGGTTGTGGCAGCGCCACTCGAGCACGGCGAGCAACGCGAACCGCGGACGCGCCAACGCGATCTCGCGCGCGTTGCTCTGCTACGACTTCGCGGCGCGGGACATCGAGCTCGACGCGACAGTCGATCTCTCCGATCCCGACGCGGTCGCGGACGCCGTCGTCGCGAACCCTGCGTGCGCGAGCTGCCATCAGGGCCTCGATCCGCTGGCGAGCTTCTTCGGCGACTTCTATCCGCTCTACGTGCCGTCCGACATCGTCGAGGTCGCGACCGACGACACCGAGCTCTCGTATCCGCTGCGCACGTGGTATCCGGATCTGTTCGAGACGTACCTCGGCGTGCCGATGCGCGATCCTTCCTTCTTCGGCACGCCCGGCACCGGGCTCGCGGGGCTCGGGCAGCTCGTCGCGGCGGATCCCCGTTTCTCGCTGTGCGCGGCGCGGCGCTTCTACGCGTACTTCCATCAGGTCGAGCTCGAGGCGGTGCCCGACGACGAGGCCGCCGAGCTGCAGGGGTTGTTCATCGACAGCGGCATGAACGCGAAGGCGCTCACGCGCGCGATCGTGATGTCGGACGCATTCGCGGTCTCGCATCTCGCGCTGCCGGACACGCACGAAGACGACGACGCGTTCGACCCCGCGCTCGACGTGGTCGGCGTGAAGAAAGCGCGACCGCAGCAGCTGCGCCGCATGTTCCGCGACCTCACCGGCTTCGACTGGGTCACCGACCTCTCGATCGCGGTCAGCGAAGACACGCCCTACGGGCTCGGCAAGGTGCCGCTGCTCGACGACTCTTTCCTCGGGTATCAGGTGCTCGCGGGCGGCGTCGACTCGATGTACGTGACGCGACCGTCGCACACGTACAGCGCGACGGTGAGCCTCGTGTTGCGCACGCTCGCGCAGCTGTCCGCGAGCGTCGTCGTCACGGCCGACTTCGCGGTCGCAGCCAGCGAGCGACGGTTGCTCGGACTGGTCGAAGCGGGCACGACCGACGAAGCCGCGATCCGCAACCAGCTCGTCGCACTGCACCTGCGGCTCTACGGCGATCGCGTCGCACCCGATTCGATCGACGTGGACGACGGCTGGACGCTGTGGTCGAGCGCGCTCGCACACGGCGGCGATCCGGTGCGCGCATGGCAGGTGACACTCGTGGCGCTCTTGCAGGACGTGCGCATCGCCTACTACTGAAGGAGGACCACCATGAATCTCACACGACGATCGATGATGGTGGGCTCGGCCGCGGCGCTCGGCTTCGCGACGCTCGGCCGGGCGCAACGCGCGTGGGCCGAGCCCGCGCCGCCGAAGAACCTCGTGCTCGTGGTCGCGTACGGCGGGTGGGACACCACGTACGCGCTCGATCCGAAGCCGGGCATCGCCGGCATCGATGCCCCCGACGGCGAGATCGTCGAGCTCGGGGTACCGATCTTCGACCACGAGAGTCGGCCGTACACGCGGGGTTTCTTCGAAGCGTTCGGCGAGCGCGTCACGCTCGTGCACGGGTTGCAGGTGCAGTCGCTCGTGCACGCCGACTGCAGCAAGCGACTCTTGACCGGCACGCAGTCGGACACCAATCCCGACGTCGGTGCGATCACGGCGTTCGAGCTCGGCAGCGAGCGACCGGTGCCGTACTTCGTGCTCGGACAGACTTCGTACGCAGGGCCGTACGCTTCGATCGCGGCGCGGGCCGGCACCGCGAACCAGCTCGGCACGCTCATCGAGCCCACCGTGGGGTTCCCGTTGCCGGGGGTGACCGCCGTCGGCATCGACGCCGACGAGCAGTCGCTCGTGCGCGCACACGTGCTCGCGCGCGCGCAACGACGTCGCAACGAGCGCGGCACGATCGGCAGCAACCAGTCGCGGCTCGACGACTTCATCGCGAGCCTGCGTCGCGGCGACGACCTGCGCGCGATCGGTGCGCTGGGCGATCTCGACTACACCCGCGACCTCGGCGTGCAGGCCACGCTCGCGATCGCGGCGCTCGAGCGCGAGCTGTCGTGGGCGGTGCAGATCGAGACCGGCAGCTTCGACACGCACACGCTCAACGACATGCAGATCGCCCAGCACGAGCTGCTCTTCGCCGGGCTCACGGTGCTGGTCGACGGGCTCGCGAAGAAGCCGGGCAAGCACGGTGGTGCGACGATGCTCGACGAGACGGTGGTCGCGGTGGTGTCGGAGATGGGCCGCACGCCGATGCTCAACGACGGGCTCGGCAAGGATCACTGGCCGATCACCAGCGCGTTCGTGCTCGGCGGTGGCCTGCCGGGTGGGCGCGTGCTCGGAGCGACCGACGATGCGCTGTCGGGGAAGCCGGTCGATCTCGCGACCGGTGCACCGACCGCGGGCGGCACGACGCTCGCGTACCACAACTTCGCGGCGGGTCTGCTCGACGCGGTCGGCGTCGATGCGAGCGTGTACCTGCCCAACTCGGAGCCGTTCCATGCGCTGCGCGGCTAGCCTCGCGCTCGCGATCGTGCTCGCCGCGTGCGACGATGGCGGCAATTCGGACGACGGCGACGCGAGCTCCGAAGCGAGCGGCAGCGAGTCGGGCGATGTGATGCAGTGGATGACGCTCGACGAGCGACCGTGTCCGGATGACTCGACGCTCACGTGGGAGAGCTTCGGTGGGCCGTTCGTGCTGAGCTACTGCTCGACGTGCCACGGCAGTGGCCTTCCGGCCGACATGCGCCAGAACGCACCCGTGGGTCTCGATTTCGAGCACGTCGATCAGGTGCGCATGCACGCCGATCGCATCTGGGCGCGCGCGGCCGATCAGAATGCGACGATGCCCCCTGCGGGCGCACCTGCACGAGACGATCGTTCGCTGCTCGGCGAGTGGCTCGCCTGCGGCGCGCCGACCGATGCCGATCTCGCCGAGTGATCCGTCGCGCGCGACGCGATAGCATTCGCGATGGAGTGGCGACGAGCTCGAACCGCCTGCCGACGCCCGACGGCGTCGACTCGCCGCTGCGCACCCGCACGATCGACGACGAGGGCGGTGCGCTCGCGACGGGCGACGTGCTCGCGCCGCATCGTTCGCCCGGTGCACGCGTCGGCGACTACATCGTGCTCGAGCTGCTCGGTGCCGGTGGCATGGGCGTCGTGTATGCCGCGTACGATCCGCAGCTCGACCGCAAGATCGCGCTGAAGGTACTGCGCCCCGACTTCGACGCGGTCGGCTTCGCGGTCGCGCGCGCGCGGATGATCGGCGAAGGACGAGCGCTCGCGCGACTCAGCCATCCCAACGTCGTCGCGGTGCACGACGTCGGCAGCATCGGCGACGAGGTCTACATCGCGATGGAGCTCGTCGAAGGCCAGACGCTCACGCAGTGGCGCAAGGGCGAGGGGCGCACGGTGGCGGACACGATCGCGTTGTTCCTCGCGATCGCGGACGGCCTCGCGGCGGTGCACGATGCCGGGCTCGTGCATCGCGACGTGAAGCCGGACAACGTGCTCGTCGATCGCACCGGACGCGCGCGCGTCACCGACTTCGGGCTCGCGCGCATCGATCGCGACTCGCCGCAGCCGGCCTCGGCACCGGTGCAGGCGCCGATCGATCCTGGTCCGGGGCTCGAGCTCACGCGCACCGGCACGCGGCTCGGCACGCCGGCGTACATGGCGTGCGAGCAGCTGCGTGGCGAGGGTGCGACGGCGCGCAGCGATCAGTTCGGCTTCTGCGTGTCGTTCTGGGAGTGCTTGTGGGGCGAGCGGCCGTACTCGAGCGAGTCGCTCGCGTCGCTGGTCGTGTCGGTGACGAACGGGACGATCCGCGAGCCGCCGCAGCTGCCCGAGGGACGCGCGGTGCCGCCGTGGTTGCGCCGGATCCTCGAGCGCGGCTTGCAGCCGGATCCCGAGCAGCGCTGGCCGTCGATGCGCGAGCTCGCGGCGGCGATCGCCAACGGCGATCCGTTCCGCCGTCGGCGTCGCGTGCTGGCGTGGAGCGCCGTCGGTGCCGCGATCGTGCTCGGTGCGCTCGGGGTCACGCTCGCGCGCGCGGCAGGACACGAGCGCGCGCTCGCGGAGTGCGATCGCGCCGCGGCGTCGGTGAACGAGGTGTGGAGCGCGGACGTGCGTGCACGGGTGGAGTCCGCGTTCGCGGCCGCCGATGGTGCCGACGCTGCGCCGCCGATCGTCGCGGCGCTCGATCGTCACGTCGCGCGTTGGACCGAGCTGCGGCGCGATGCCTGCGTGAGCGCGATCGACGAGCGGGCGTCGGAGCTCGCTCCG
>DASZPU010000158.1:0-3453 GCA_035550195.1 Nannocystaceae bacterium | reverse complement strand
GATGCTCGAGCCTCGGCGGCATCGAGCTCGGCGACGACGGTCCCGATCGCTTCCCCGAAGACGACGACGGCTACGGGCCCAGCTCCGCGACCAGCGACCCGACGCGGGGCAGCGAGCCCGCCGACGACACGAGCGGTGGATCGTCGGAGACCAGCAGCGCGCCCGAGCCCGACAGCATCGGTCACGAAGCGACCGGTGGTGGCGGCAGCGAGAGCAGCAGCGACGGCGGCGACACGAGCGACGGCGAAGATCCGCAGGGCACGACCGGCGACGCCGAGTCGAGCACCAGCGGATCCGACACGAGCAGCGACGGCGTCGGTAGCAACGATCCGTGCGCGGGGATGCGATTGCCCGCGTGCCCACCCGCGTGCGAGCTCGACGGCGAGTCGCCGTGCGGCATGGCGTGCGACCTGGAGGTCGACGAGGGCTACACCTGCGGCGACGAGTACGGCGCGGGGATGACGTGCCGCGCGGGCGTGTGGGTCTGCTTCGATCCGCCGCTTTATCCGGGCGAGTGCACGATGGTTTGCGATCCGTCGGCGAGTCCCTGATCGGTCGGCTGCTCTGGTAGCGTAGGACTGCCGATGTCCGACGCGCCCAGCGGCGAGGCTCCGATCGAAGCGGTCACGCAGGCCCACGATCTCGCGTCGGGCATGGTGATCGCGTTCTCGAAGCGCTTCACGATCGCGTCGCCGCTCGGCGAAGGCGGCATGGGCAAGGTCTTCAAGGCCTTCGATCCGCTGATGAATCGCTACGTCGCGCTCAAGGTGATGAAGACCGACGTGCCGGAGAGCGAGCAGCGACGCTTCCGGCTCGAGGCGCGGCTGTGCGGCAGCTTCAACCACGCGAATCTCGTGCGCGTGCTCGACGTCGGCACCACGCGCGAGCACGGGCTCTTCTGGTTCGCGATGGAGTTCCTCGAGGGGCGCGACATCACCGGTGCGATGGAAGGCGGACGCACCGTGCCGCTGCACGTGCTGTGCGAGATCTTCCGGCAGGTGCTCGATGCCCTGCACTACATCCATCTGCGCGGCATCGTGCACCGCGACGTGAAGCCCGCGAACATCTTCGTCACGCGCGACCCGTTCGATCCCGAGCTGCGCACCGTGAAGTTGCTCGACTTCGGGGTCGCGCGCGACACCGCCGACGGGCGACCCGAGGATCCCACGCTGGTGCTCGGCGATCCGCGCTACATGGCGCCCGAGCAGACGCGACCCAATGCGAAGGTCGATGGTCGCGCCGATCTGTACGCGCTCGGGATGTCGTTCTTCGAAGCGATCACCGGGCGGCATCCGTTCGAGGATCTGTTCCACGAACATCCGCGCGAGCTGTTCAAGGCGCACCGCGAGCGCGAGCTGCCGCCGCCGTCGACGTACTTGCCGTCGGACACGTCGCAGGAGGAGGCCGACGGCATCGACGGCTTCTTCATGGCTGCGTGCGGCCGCGCGCCCGACGAGCGCTTCGCAGATGCACGGGTGATGCGACGCGCGCTCTCGGAGCTGATGCGCTTCACCCATCGTCGGCGCGGCGGGTGACCGGCACGATCACCGCCGCCGACGGCACGCGCATCGCGTGGCGCGAGCGTGGCGAGGGGCCGCCGCTCGTGCTGTGCCACGGCATCACCACCAGCGACTTCTTCTGGCGGCGATTGATGCCGCGTTGGCGTGCGCACCGTCGCGTGATCACGTGGGACTACAAGGGGCACGGCGAGTCGGCGCCGGCGCGCACCGAAGGTGGCGCTGCGATCGCGAGCCTCGCCGACGATCTGCGGCGCGTGCTCGATGCCGCGGGTGTCGAGCGTGCGCCGGCGATCGGTTTCTCGATGGGCAGCCAGGTGATGCTGGAGGCCGCGCGCTTCGATCGCTTCACCGCGATGGTGTCGTTGCTCGGCACCGCGGGGCGACTCTTCGACACCGCGTTGCCGCCGTTCGGTCCGGTGTTGCAGCGGCTGCTGTACGGGATCCCGGGGCCGGGCGTGCATGCAGCGGTGCGCGGCCTCGGCACGGCGATGTACGCACCCGGAGCGGCGTTGCTGGTGCGCGCGCTCGGGTACACCGGACACGTGCCCGAGCGCGACATCGCGGCGTTTCGTGAGCACTTCGCGAAGCTGGATCCGCAGACGGTCGCAGCGATCGCGCGGGCGGCCGGCGAGCACGATGCGCGCGAGCGGCTGCCGAGCCTCACGGTGCCGCTGTTCGTGATCACCGGCGACCGCGATCGCTTCGCACCCGCCGCGACGGTGGGCGTGCCGATGGCCGAGGCGGCGGCGCACGCCGAGCTGCTGCGGCTGCCCTACGCGACCCACACCGCGCTCTTCGAGCACCCGATGGAGCTCGCGCTCGCGATCGAGGCCTTCTTCGCGCGCCACGGCGTATGAGATGATCACACCGTGACGCTCGCGCTCGCCCTGGTGCTCCTCGCTCGGCTCACGGGGGGTGACGCGAACGGTGGATGCATCTCGCCGGTGTCGCTCGCGCCTGCGCAAGGGCAGGGCGATGCCGCCGAATTCGTCGCGGTGTATCGCCACTGCGAGGACGCGACCGCGTTCCGCGTCGTGCAGCTGTGGATCGGCGAGGAGCCCACGCCCGCGGGTGCACGCGTGAACCTCGGCTACGAAGCCGGCATGTTCTCGTTGGAAGACGGGGGCACGTGCATGCCCGGCGAGCCGGTGGTGCTGCACTCGACGTACGGCGCGTTCGATTGCAGCGCGTCGTCGGTGATGCTCGCGGGCACCGACATCACGGTGCGCTGGAACGTCGCGTTCGAGGTCGCGACCTTCGCGGGCGCGCACGGGGTGTGGTTCGATGCGAAGGGTGGAAGCGGCGAGACCGAGCCGCGGCTGGGGTGGACGCAGCTCGGCACGTTCGTCGTCGAAGCGAGCGCGGTGGACGACGGCGGCAGCGACAGCGGTAGCGGAAGCGACAGCGGCAGCGACAGCGAGAGCGGCAGCGAGAGCGGCAGCGGGGAGAGCGACACCGGTGGCGGCGACGGTTCGATTCCCGGTGGCGGTACCGCGGGCGTCGGGCGCGGATCGGACGTCGGGTGCGGCTGCTCGCGCGGCGTGCGTGCCGACGGCGTGCTCTTCGTCGTGATCGCGGCGATCGTGCGGCGGCGTCGCGCGACGGTGTAGGCTCGCGAGCGTGGAGCGCAGCGCATCGTCGCGGCTCGTCGCGCTCGACTGGATGCGCGGCTTCGTGATGGTGCTGATGGCGATCGACCACGCGTCGGTCACGTTCAACGCCGGGCGCGTCTCCGAGGACTCCGCCGCGATGTACATGGGCGGCGCGCTGCCGGCCGCACAGTTCTTCACGCGCTTCGTCACGCATCTGTGCGCGCCGACGTTCGTCGTGCTCGCCGGTGCCGCGGCCGCGCTCGGGGTCGCGCGCAGACCCGGAGTCGATCGCGATCTGCTCGTGCGCGGCCTGATCCTCATCGCGCTCGATCTGTTGTGGA
>DASZPU010000157.1:0-2577 GCA_035550195.1 Nannocystaceae bacterium | reverse complement strand
GGCCACAGCGCGAGCGTGCCGACCACCGGGACCTCGGCGTGCATCATCTCGAGCAAGCACTGCAGGAGCGCCATCGCGCAGATCCACGAGAGCAGCGAGGTGAGCCCGACGAGCACGAGCCGACGCGGCTGCGCGAGCAGGGCCGAGAACGCGACCAGCAGCTGCTGCACCTTCTCGGGCTTGCGACGAAGCAGCGGCAAGCGAAGGATGCGATCGACGCGGTGCACGAGGAACCACACGAACGCCCACTCGCACGCGAGCAGGCCGACCGCGAGCACCGCGATGATCGGCAGGCCCCACGCGATCGAGCCGACGATCGCGAGGATGCACAGGCTCTGCACGTCGATCGCTTTCTCGGCGAGCACGCTGCCGGCCCCCTTCATCGGTGGGCACAGATCGGCGATGGCGAGGCCGCGCAACAGATCGCTCGCGCGTGCCGGTGCGAGCAGGGCCATCGGCCACGTCGCGAGCATCGCATCGATCGCGCGATGCAGCGGCAGCTTGTAGCCGAGCGCATCGACGATGAGCATCCAGCGATGCGCAGCGACGAGCTGACACAGCAGCAAGAGCGCGACCGCGACGAGCCCGAGCTCCCACTCGGCGCCGTCGATCGCGTCGATGACCTCGTCGACACCCGCGAGCTTGCGGATGAGCACCCAGATGAACAGGCCGGTGACGACCGCGACCGGGATCACGCGCCAGTCGAACCAGCGCGGCCGTACGGGCGCTGGCGCTTCACTCACGGCAGCCGCCGGTTGAGCATGTCGGCGAGCAGGCCGACCATCAGCACTTGGAAGCCGGTGGTAAACAGCAGCACCGTGGTGACGTCCATGACGCGTCCGGTGATCGAGTAGCTGCCCACGCCGATCGCGATCGCAGCGAACACGAACGCCGCCGCCGCGGGGATGAACACCCGCAGCGGATCGAAGTACATGATGGTGCGGAAGATCAGCTTGGTGAAGCCGATGGTGTCCGCGATGGGCTTGATCTTCGACTTGCCTTCGCGCTTCAAGTACTCGATCTGCACGTACTTCACGCGGTAGCGCGCGGCGAACATCGCGAGCGTGATCGTGGTGGTGTACGAGAACTGATCGGGCAGGATGTTCTCGAAGCGCTGCAGAATGTCGCGCCGCATGAGCCGCAGCCCGCTGTTGAGATCGGGGATGTCGCGGCGGCTCAGGTACGACGCGAGCTTGCGCAGCACCCACTTCGGCGGCCGCCGCAGCCAGAACACCGCGGCGTTCGGCCCGGTGCGCGCGCCGACGACCATCTCGTTCGTGTCACGGTGCGCGAGCAGCTCGGGGATGTGCTTCGCGGGGTACGTGCCGTCGGCGTCGGTGATGAGGATCCAGGGGTACTTCGCCTGCGCGACGCCGGTCTTGATCGCCGCGCCGTAGCCGCGGTTGACCTCGTGCTTCACGAGCCGCAGGTGCGGCCCGACGAAGGGCGTGATCACCTCGATCGTGCGATCCTTCGAGCCGTCGTCGACGACGAGCACCTCGAAGGGGATCGCGGCGAGCTCCTTCTCGAGCAGCTCGAGCAGCTCCTTCAATACGGGCGCGGCGCCACGCTCTTCGTTGTAGGCAGGGATCACGATCGTGACGCCGGCGGGGGCCTCGCCCGCGTCGCCGTCTGCGTTGTCGTGCGTCACCGACTCGTTCGTTGGGGACAGCGGGGAGAGCATCAGTCCAAGCCGTGCGTTTACACATCCGCGCGGCACCGGACGCATACCACAGCGCGACCGTGCAGACGACAAGGTTGTCGAGCCGACGCGCCGCGGTGCACAATCCGCCCGCTCGCGCCGCCCGATCCCGGGACGTCGCGCATCCCGCCCGACGCCCGACCATGCCCGAGACCGCACCGAGCCGCTCGCGCCGCGCATGGGCCCTTGCGTGGCGCCTGGCCCCGGCGATCTTCGTCGTCGCGCTCGCGCTCGCGCTGATCTGGCCCGCGCCGATCGGCAAGATGCCGATGAGCCAGGATCACACCGTTCATCTCGCGCGCGCGTGGATGTTCGGCGAGCTCTTGAAGACCGGTCACGTGCTCGGGTGGAGCTCGTACTGGTACTTCGGATTTCCGCTCGGCGAGCTGTACCCGGTCAGCGGCGACATCCTCTGCGCGATCTTCCGCGGGCTCTCGTTCGGATTCCTGCCGTGGTCGTCGTGCTACGCGCTCGCGTTCACGGTCGGCTACGTCGTGCAGGGGCTCGCGCTGCTGCGAGTCGCGCGTGCGCTGGGGCTCGGCGCTGCGCCGGGCGTGATCGCGGCGGTGCTGCTCTACCTCGATCCCGGCGTGCTGCGCGAAGGCGGCTGGTCGTACACCGTTCACTACGGCGTGTGGCTGCAGCCGGTCGCGTGCTCGCTCGTGTGGTGGTCGTTCGCCGAGCTCGCGCTGTTGTTGAAGGCGGACGGCGACGGCTGGCGCACGCGCAAGCTGGTGTTGCCCGCGGCGCTGCTCGGCATCGCGTTGCTCAGCCATCCGATCGCGATGCCGATGATCGCGGCATCGTCGGTGCTGTTCGTGCTGATCATGGGCTTCCGCCAGCAGCCCGGTCGCGTGCTGCTCGCGACCACGCTC
>DASZPU010000156.1:0-1568 GCA_035550195.1 Nannocystaceae bacterium | reverse complement strand
GACGACGTCGACCTCGCGATCGCGCTCGTGCACCTCGGCGTCGTCGAGCCCACCGAGCTCGCACAGCGTCGCCGCACCGACCCGGTGCTCGCGCGCATCGGCGGCGCGATCGCTCCGGCATCGCATCGCCACGCGCTGACGATCGCGGCGCTGTCCGGGCTCGGTCGCACCGACGCACGCGCACGCGCGCTCGCGAGCGCGACCCACGACCTCTGCCTCGCGATCACGGCGTTGTGGGTGCATGGCGAGCTCGGCGACGACGCGAAGCTCGGCGAGCGCCTCGGCCCCGCCTGCGCGTCGCGCAACGTCGACGCCTGGATCGCGGATGCGCTCGCGCGACCCCAGCGCGCGCTCGCCGGGCTCGGGCTCTCGCTGCTCGCGCTCGGCCCCGCGGACGCGGTCGCGCTCGAGCAATTCTGGTGGGTGCCGATCGGCCTCGTCATCCCGCTCGCGCGCCCGAGCGCGCCGGTCGAGACCCCGGTCGACATCCAGACCGAGCGACTGGAACCGGAGGCGCAACCGTGAGCACGCCCGAGCTCTCGATCGAGCTCCGCGATCGTCTCGCACGCGGCGAGCACGAGGCGGTCGCGCTCGAGCTCGAAGCCGCGGGTCGACACGCCGCGGGCGCGCACGTGCGCGAGCTGATCTGGGATTTCGCCGGGGCGGCGGCGTCGTGGCACCGTGCGGGCGAGCTCCTGCTCGCGCTGTCCGCCGCGCTGCAGGACGGTGGCGCGGCGCTCGTCGACGAGGCCGTGCGCGCGCTCGATGTCGTCGACGATCATCCGACGTTGCAGCGCGCGGCCGAGCTGCTGCAGCGTCGTCGTCGTCATCACGACGCCGCGCGATTGCTCGCCCGCATCGACGACGCTCCCAACGCGCGCGCCGACGCGTTGCTACGCGCCGGCGATCGCGTCGCGGCCGCGAAGGTGCTCGCGGGCACGGGCCAGAGCCTCGCGGCACTGCTCGCGCTCGGCGAGCTCGGCGAAGGCGCGGCCGCTGCACCGGCGCGCACGCTCGCCGCGACGCTCGCGTGGGACCTCGGCGATGCCGAAGGTGCAGCGCGTCACGCCCAGATCGCGCTGCGTGGCGGCGCGCAGGATCAAGAGCTCGTCGCACTGCTCGCGCGCGCGCTCGCCACGTTGGGCCACGAGGTCGCAGCGGAGATCGTGGTGCCGCAGCGCGAGCAAGCGCTGGGCGACGTGCCCGGCCGCTTCCGCGTCACCGGCATGCACGCGACCGGGTTGTGCGGCGCAGCCTATGTCGGAGTCGATCGCACCACGCTGCGTCCGGTCGAGATCCACCTGTTGCTCGCGGATCTGCCCGACCTCGCATCGGCCGGAACCGACGTGCTCGATGCGATCGATCGCTTCGCGACCATCGCTCGCGCCGCGGCGCAGATCGGCCATCCCGCGATCCGTCCGATCCTCGAGCTGCGCGCCGAAGCCGGGCTGCTCGTGCTGCCGCGCGCCCAGGGGCCGCTGTTGCGCGAGCTCGTGCGTCCACCCGGGCTCATGGAGATGCCTTCGCGCGCGCGTGCGCTCGCGGCGTTCTTGCTCGAAGGCCTGATG
>DASZPU010000155.1:0-12592 GCA_035550195.1 Nannocystaceae bacterium | reverse complement strand
GGGCACAGGGCTGTTGCAGCAGTCGCTCGGCCTGCGCTGCGATCGCGTCGGGGTCGTGCAGCTCACCTGCGGCTGCGGCCGCGCGCAGCTCCGCATCCGGCACGGTCTCGCACAGCGCGAACGAGATGCGCGCGGCGGCTTCCCAGTCGTCGAGCGCGATCGCTTCGCCGTCGCCGGTCGCCGGATCGCCGTACTCGACCAGGAACAGGAAGCTCGGACTGCGGAAGATCGCGCGCACGATCTGGCGCGCGCCGTCGCGGTAGCTCTGCGCGTCGTCGTAGAGCTGCAACAGCGCGACGCGCTCGTCGTCTTCGAGCGGGCGACGGAAGGCGAGGGGAGCGAGCGCGTCGACGAACGCTTCCAGACACGGGCGACGCGCGGCCGCGAGCTCGGGGCCATCGACGTCGAGCGCACCCGCGGGCGCGCAGTCCGGCGCGATCGTGGCGAGCTCGTCTTCGAGCAATCGTTCGGCGATCTCGTTCGCGATCGCGATGTGAGCGTCTTCGTGCAGCGAGCTGATCGTCTGCGACTCGACGATGCGGTCGTAGCCGAGATCGGTGTTGTCGGCGGGCAGCATCGCGAGCGCATCGGGGCGAAAGCCGACGAGCTCCGCGATCGCGTTGCCGACCTCGCGTCGCGAGAGCAAGCGGATCACCGACGATGGATGCTCGGGCAGCGGCGTGCTCGGAGTCGTGTCGGAGGTGTCGCCGTCGCCCCCCGACTCGCCGACGCCGGTGCCCTCGCCGCCTTCGGATGCGTCGGCGCCGGATCCCTGCGCACCGTGCCCGGAGATGCCGGCGTAGCACCCCGACATCGCGACGATCAGCCCCGCGAGCGCTGGTAAGCCCTTCACGGATCCCGAAGTATCCGCAGCGCGCTGCTTGTCACGCGGCACGCACACGAAAAGTCGCCGGCCGCGATGAACGGGTCGCGCGTGTAGCGGTCGCTACGCAGTAGACTCGCATGGCCGCTCCGTGACCTTCACGACGCTCACGTTCTTGGTGTTCACCGTCGTCACGTTCGCGGCCTATTGGACGCTGCGCGTGCGTCGGGCCCAGAACGCACTGCTCTTGGTCGCGAGCTACGTGTTCTACGGGTGGTGGGATCCGCGATTTTGCGCGTTGATGGCCGCGTCGAGCCTGCTCGACTACGTGGTCGCGCTCGTGCTCGCCGGCAGCGACGACGCGCGGCGTCGACGAGCGCTGCTCGCCGTCTCCTGCGTCGGCAACCTGACGCTGCTCGGCGTCTTCAAGTACTACGACTTCTTCGTGGAGAGCTTCGTCGCGGCCGGTGCGACGCTGGGCATCTCGCTGCACGCCGCGCCGCTGCGGCTCGTGCTCCCGGTCGGGATCAGCTTCTACACGTTCCAGACGTTGGGCTACACGATCGATGTCTATCGCCGCAAGCTCGAGCCTGCGCGCGATCCGATCCAGTACTTCAGCTACGTGTCGTTCTTTCCCCAGCTCGTCGCCGGACCGATCGAACGCGGCACCCGGCTGCTCCCGCAGTTCGCCCGTGATCGCGCCTTCGATCGCGACCTCGCCGTCGATGGTCTTCGTCAGGCGCTGTGGGGCTTCGTGCAGAAGGTCGCGCTCGCCGACAACCTCGCGACGATCGTCGAAGGTTGCTACGAGGGCACCTGTCGCGGACCGCAGTCGATGATCGCGACCGTGGCGTTCGCGTTCCAGATCTACTGGGACTTCGCGGGCTACTCCAACATCGCGATCGGCACCGCGAAGCTGTTCGGGATCCGCCTGTCGCAGAACTTCGCGTATCCGTACTTCTCGCGCTCGGTCGCGGAGTTCTGGCGACGCTGGCACATCACGCTCTCGACGTGGTTCCGCGACTACGTGTACGTACCGCTCGGCGGCAACCGGCACGGCCGCGCGCGCCAGGCTGCCGCGGTGGTGCTCACGTTCACGCTGAGCGGCCTGTGGCACGGCGCGTCGTGGACCTTTGTGGTGTGGGGGCTCATGAACGGCGTGCTCGCGCTGCCCTCGATCCTGCGCGGGCACACGCGCGAGGGCCCTGCGACGGTGCCCGGGGGCGAACGCATGCTGCCGCGCGCAGCGGATCTCGTGCGCATGCTCGTCACGTTCACGCTGGTCTGCATCGGCTGGGTCTTCTTCCGCGCGAGCTCGCTGCCCGCGGCGTTCGGCATGCTGGCTGCGATCGTGCGCGACCTCGCGGATCCCACCGCGTGGCGCGAGCTGGCCGCGCACGCCGACTATCTGCGCGGGTTCTCGTCGGCGCTGGCGATCGTCGTCGTGATTGAGTGGCTGCAGCGGCGCCACGCCCACCCGCTGGTGCTCGCGCGTTGGCCCCGTGCGCTCCGCTGGCTGCTCTACACGATGCTCGCGTGGGCGATGCTCTACGTCATGCGCGAGGATCCGTCGCGCTTCATCTACTTCCAGTTCTGACATGCGCAGGTTCATCGCCGAGATCGTCGTGTTCGCGCTCGTCCAGGCCGGGATCCTGTGGGCGGTGTGGCGCGCGTGCCCGCGCCGCGCGGATCACTACGCGGCCGCGTCGATCGACAAGCGCGCGCGCCTGGAATCCGCACCCTCGCCGAGGATCGTGCTGGTCGGCGGATCGACGGTCGCGTTCGGTGTGGACTCGTGCGTCTTCGAAGCGGCGGGTTACCACGCAGTGAACATGGGCCACAACCGCAGCCTCGGTCTGCGCTTCATGCTCGCGCAGGTCGAGCGCGAGCTGCGTGCGGGCGACGTCGTCGTGGTCGCACCGGAGTACCAGCTCTTGTGGGGCGAGGCCGTCGACGAAACGATCATCACGCACGTCGAGCACGATCCGGCCGGGCTGCGCGACCTCGACCTCGCCACGTGCCGTCGGCTCAGCGAGGCGGGCCTGGTGTGGATCGCACGCAAGCTCCGCTGTGCCGTCCATCAGCTGAGCACCGAGGCGCCGATCGGATACTCGCGCTACGACTTCGACGAGCGCGGCGATTTCGTCGCGCATCGCGGCCGAGCGCCGGTCGCCGAAGCACCGCTCGCGGTGAAGTGGCCGCGCGGGCAGGTCGACGTCTCGCCGCAGATCGACCGACTCGATCGGTTCTACGCGCACTGCGAAGCCGTCGGCGCGCGCTGCATGCTCGCATTGCCGCCGATCCGCGCGGATGCACTGCGAGCGGGACGCCGCGTGATCGACGAGATCGAGCGCCAACTCGCCGCAGATCTCGACATGCCGATCATCCTCGACGCCGACGCGTCGTCGTATCCGGCCTCGTCCTTCTACGACGGCGGCGATCACCTCACCGGCGAGGCCGCGATCGGACGCGCGCAGCAGCTGCTCGCGAAGCTCCAGCAGGCACCGGCGCGTGGCGGGTTTCGCCACGAAAGCCGGTGAGCAGACCCGATGACTCCGCGAAGGTGACAGGTTTCGCGACAGGCTCGCGCCTCACTCCTCGTGCTCGGGCGTCGCGAACATCGCGGCGATGTGCGGCGCTTCCCGCTTCGTGACGACACGGATTCCGTCCTTCGTCGTGTCCCCCGGTTGCGCGCCGTCGCCCGGCGGGTAGATCTGGTCGAGTTGCTCCCAGCCCCAGCCCGCGTCGACGAGCCGGCGGCAACGCACGAGCTTGCGAATGAGCGCGCTCAGCTGCTCGGGCGTCGAGACCCTCGGCGGCGTGCTCTCCGACGCGTAGCAAGTCGCGTCGGCGTCGACCAGGTCGCGGCGATTGCCTTCGAGCAGTGCGGTCCGCACGTTCACGAGCTGCTGCGCGGTGAGGTAGAAGTCGAAGTCGCAGCCCTTGTAGTAGCCGGTGATGACGCGGCGATCGGGCGCGAGTCGGATCGTGCGGCTGGAGCCGCCGATGTTCACGCGCGGGATGTCGATCGTGCCCTTGGCCGGATCGCACTGAGTTCCGTGCACCGCCACGAACAGCGCGATGCTGGGATCGGGTGGAGTGTCGTGCACGGGGTAGTTCGAGCGCATGTCGCCGTTGAACGCGTCGGCCGGATCGTGGGTCGGATTCGCCGCCGCGTACTTCTCGATCAGCGCGCGGGCGTCCGCGATCGTCGTCGGCTGCGACTCGAACGTGTGCGAGACGTGGAAGTAGTGGCCGAGCTCGTGGGCGAGCAAGTTGTCGTGCGCGGAGTGACCGATCGTGATGTACGTGCCCTTGGGATTCGCACCGCCGCCGCCGGCCTTCACGAGATTCCAGTGTCCGTCCACGAACTTCACCTTCTGGTTGCCGCCTCCGCTGAGCACGACGATGCGATCGCCCCGCTCCGCGCCGAACGCGGTACGACGGATCCCCGACGCATACGTGCTGCAGAGCAGATTCTTGTCCGCGTCGGTCGCCGGCTTGCCGTCACCGTCGAGATCCGCGTTCGTGTTCGCGGCGATCGACGCCGCGGTCTCACCCGCTTTCACGATGCAGCGACGATTGAGCAGCGTGTCCTTCACGACCTCGCCGAACTTCGTCCGCGGGTCGAGCACGAACTCGATGATGCCGCCGTTGCGCTGCCAGATCTCGTTCGCCTCGGCGATCGCGGCCAAGGCACCGGCCTTGGTCAACGTGCTGGGCGACGCGCCGTCGGTGTCCGCAGTGCGCACGAACTGGACCTGCACGCGGTGGCGCAGCACCTGCGGTGACATGCTCGGATCCACCTTCTTCTTGGCCGCGCCCGCCGTCGCCGGCGCGGCATGTGCGGTGGCGGCGAAGCCGAGCTGGAGGGCGAGCAGTGCTGCGAGACGAGTGCGTGGGCTGGGCATCTAGACGCCCGGACTCGCGCGCCCCCGCGATGTGACAGGCCACGATCGCGAGCGGGGACTAGTACCTCGACACAGTCGAGGTACTAGAGCGTGATGCGCAGCAGTCCGCGCTGCGGCGAGTCGTGCAGCTCGGGCACGATCCACAGCGCATCGCGGGTCAACCCCGCTGCGGCGGCGAACGTGTGGCCGTCGGGCAATGCGATGCGCGTGCGCGTCGCGTCTGCGAGCGCGAACACCTGCAGCTCCGTCGGCGTCGCGCCGGCGATCGCATAGCGGCCCCAGCCCGCACCGATGGGCGACCAAACCGGGGTGTCGAGCTCGCCGATGCGCACGGGTGCGAGCGCGCCGGCGTCGTCGGTGTACGGCGCCGCCCACAGCTCGACGCGTGCGAACGCACTCCCGCCCGACGGCTCGAGGCCACGTAACCATGCGATGTGCGAGTGCGCGAAGCGGGCTGCGCCGACCCACGCATCGGCGGTGCCGGCGATGAAGTGCTCGGGCGGCGCGTGGCCGTCGGAGCGACCCACGTGCGCCACCGCGCGACCCGATTCGTCGAGCTCGAACATGTCGAACAAGAACGCCGGCCCAGTCGCGCTCGGTGGGCCCAGCATGCGGAGGCTCGCGTCGCGCTCGGCGACCACGCGCGCGTCGCTGCCGTCGTCGTTCGCGAACGCGACCAGTCGCTCCGGCGAGAAGCGCCACGCCCAACGCGACGTGCCGAGCGCGACGGCATCGGGGCCGCTGCCCTTCGGCAACGGATCGAGCTCGAACGGCGCGAGCACCTCGAGTCGATCGAGCGCCGCGAGCAGTCCGCCCTCGCGCAGCGGCGCCGCGCCTTCGGCCGCGTGCATCACCAACACTCCGAAGCGTCCGTGCGCGATGCTGGGAGCGTTGATGTTGCACGCACCTGCGGTGGTGACGCGCAAGCCCAGCGCGATGCGACCTTCGGCGTCGGTGACGAAGACGCCCGCCTGCCCGGCTTCGTCGGAATCCCAGCGCACCGCCACCCGCACGTCGTGACCATCGTCGTCGACGCTGCTGCGCCGGCCGATCTCGCCGTCGTGGCCCACGAGCGCCGCGTTCCACACCGCTTCGCTGCACTCGGGCGCGCCCGCGCATGCACGCCACTCGAACAGATCGTGCGCGCGCGGATCGACGAGCCGTTCGACGTCGCAGCCGACCACCTGCGTGGGCAGTCGTTCCCAGCGCGGCGCGACGACGCCGGCGACTGCCTGCTCGGCCGACGCGTCGGCGTGCCCGTGGGCCTGGGTGCACGCGCCCACGAGCGCGAGCGCGGCGCTGGTGAACTCCGCCTTCACAGCACCACCGCGAAGCTGTTGCCGTGACTTCCACGCGCGCCGAGCAGCTCGACGAACGGACGGAACTCGTTGGCGACGCCGAGATCGGAGTGGTGCACGCGCAGCGTGAGCCCGCGCTCGGTCAACGTCGGCGCACCCACCAGCCGCTGGTTGCCGGCGAACGTCACGAACGATTCGTCGGACGAGCGCCGCAGATCGACCGCGGGATCGAACGCCATGCCGGCATAGCCACTACCGTCCGCCGCGGCGACGAGCACGAGGCGACCGTCGGTGGTGTTGCCCAACCAGGTGTGATCCCACCTTGCGTCGCGCGTCCACTGCCCGAGGATCGTCGAGTGCCGCGTCGAGAGATCGATGTGCAACAGCCGCGCACTGCCGTTCTTCACGTCGACGGCGTAGAGCGCGTTGTCGTCCATGCGGTAGGTGGCCGCGAGCACCGACCCGGGCCGCTCGCCGCTCAGCAGGAGCTGCGTCCAGCTGCGCGCGCCGATGTCGTAGCGCAGCACGTCGCCGAGCTCGAGCTGCGTCCTCGCGTCGACGCCACCGATCACGTACAGCGACGACTGCGTGGCCGACAGCGCGGCCGCGAAGGCTTCGCGCCCGATGATCTGCGGCGTCGGTGAGTCCGCGTCGGAGAGCTCGATCATGCGACCACCGATCGTGCCGAGCACCGACGAGACCAAGAGCCCGTCTTGCGAGAGGGCGACGAGCGCAGGCAGTCCCGAAGGATCGTCGAGCATCTCGGCGCCCGCGACCCACACCACGTTGGTCTGCTTCAGCGCTTCGCGGGCTTCGTCGGCGATCTGGTGGGTCAGCACGAGCCCGTTGCCCGCGGTGCGATACGCCACGTGCAGATCGTCCTCGGGGCGCACCGCGGCATCGATCACCAGTGTCGGCTCGTCTTCGGTTGCGAACGCGATGAGCTCGAGCGGGCAACCCTTGTAGATGTAGGGCTTCCATGTCGAGGGGACGTCGTCCTCGTCCCACCCCGACGGCGGCGGACCCCAGATGCCGCCGCGATAGTAGTTCGAGTAGGGCTCGTACTCGTCCTTCGCATCTTGGGGCGTGGGCTCGAGATCGGTGACCCACGAGACGTGCGACCACAGGATGCCGATCGCTTGCTCGCCGCCGCCGTTCGCGGCGAGGTCTTTGCTGACGTACCAGTACGACTTGCTCGGCGGCGCGGAACCATCGGGCAACAGCGAGCCTGCGCCGAGCGGATCGCCGGGCACCGGATTGATCATCGGTTGATCGTCGATTTCGGCCTCGCTGAAGTAGAGGCCGTTGACGATCGCGACATCGTCCCAGATCGACGGCGTCCACCAGTTCGACCCGAAGTTGTAATAGAAGGAATCGATCCAGCAGCCGTCGGCGATGCACGCGAGCGGATCCGGCGTGCCGGTGGTCGGATCGAGCTCGTCGCACGGGCAGAAGCGCAACCCCGTGGTCGCGCGCGGATCGTCGCAGTGCACACCTTCGGTGATGCAATCGAATCCGAAGGCCGGACCATAGTGCGGATCGGCCGGCTGCCACGGCGGCAACAGCCGCGGCGAATACTGCACCTCGGCGACCCAGCCGACCTCGTCTTCGATCGACACGGGTACGATTTTCTGCGTCGCGGTGATGCTGGTACACGGATTGCGATCGCACGCGTCACCGATGTACGGATAGGCGAGCCCGTCGTGGATCTCGGTGACGACGTTGCAATTGTCCTGCTTGGGATTGGGCTGCAGCTCGCAGCTGTCGCACGCGTCGCCGCGGAAATCGCCGTCGGCATCGGGATGCAGGGTGCAGCGTGAGACCGCGGCGTCCGGCCCGTGATCGGGATGCGGCGGCAGGCAGACGCTGTCCGGATGCCAGCTCTCGCAGACCTCGCGGCCGCCCGGCAGGAACCAATCGCACTCCGGATTGAGATCCTCGGCGTGCGGCGTCTTCCCGCCCGGGCAGTTGTCGCAGATGTCGCCGATGCCGTCGTGGTCGGCGTCGGTCTGCGCGGGATCGGAGTTGGTCGGGCAGTCGTCGCACAGATCACCGTGCTTGTCGCAATCGGTGTCGACCGGCGTCGCGCAGTGGGCGGTGCACAGCTCGAACGAGATGGCGTTGTCGTCGAGGTAATCGATGATGAGCCCGCGCGAATCGCCGGGGATGCAGATGTTGGTGTTCGGCAGCGTCTGGCCGTCGACGAATCCGGGACACGCAGGATCGGGCGCGCAATCGGCATCCGTCGTGCAACACGTGAAGTCGGAGTAGATCGCCAAGGGGAGCGCTTCGGGATCGTTGCTCCCGAGCGGCACGAGATCCGAGCTCGGGCACGTATCGCACGCGTCGCCGTATCCGTCGTTGTCGGCGTCGAGCTGGCCGAAGCGGAACGCGCCCGGCGGGCCCCAGATCATGTCGGGATTGGCGATCGTCGCACAGCTGTCGCAGCGATCGGGCACGCCGTCGCTGTCCAGGTCCGGTGTGACTGCGAGGCCTTGGTCGTAGTCGTGATCGTAGAAGTCGGGGCAGGGGTCGCAGAGATCGGGGATCAGATCGTCGTCGCGATCCTGATCGCGCAGCGCGAGCACGCTCTCCTGCGACGGGTCGCCCGCGAAACACTCGCCGATGAAGTTGTTGTCGGCGGCGATGACGTGGTCGAACAGCCAGTTGTCGTTGTCGGTGTCGACCTCGCCGGAGCCGTCGACGGCCGCGTAGTCGTCACCGCGCTGCAGCGGGAACCACGGATTGATGTCGTCGGGCGTCGCCGGGTACTCGCGACTGGAGACGCCGCACAGCATGAGCCCATCGTGGTTGCCCACGATGTTGGATTGCACGCCGGGGAACAACGCGGGGTTGTTGAACGCGCCGACGAGGGGCCCGCCGCTGTCGCCGGGCAACGAGCCCCGCCACGGATCGGGATCGGCGCTCTGTTGCGGCTCGTCGACGGGCGGGAACGAGACGTACTTGGTGTAGGTGCCGCCGGGTAGATCCGTCGTGAGCGGCACCCACACGAATTGGGCGAAGATCTCGTAAGGAAAGAGCGGGCGCTCCCACACGCGCGACCATCCGCCACTCGTCCACGTCGTACGCGGTCGGCCGGACTCGTCGGTCTCGCCCGGACATGCGCCGCCGTTGAGCTCGCTGCACTTGCCGAATCCGACGATCGTCCCCTCGAAGTCGTCGCCGAAGAACGAGTGGCAGCTCGGATACTCCGGCTTGAGCGGCACGTGCACCGGCGTCACCTCCGAGATCGGCACCCGCTTGTCGAGCCGGAGGATCGCGAGATCCTTGCTCGGGTCGTCCTTCGTGCACATGTCGACGTAGCCACCGATGCGCTCGATCGCTGGCGACTCGAACAGCACGCCGCGGTGCTTGGTGACGAACGTGTGCGAGCGCTCCACGCTCAGGTCGTTCGAATACACGCCGTCACCGAGGTCGATGTCCCAGTCCTCCTGCGAGAGATCTTCGACCGCGGTTGCGCTCGCGCAGCTGTCGTGGCGCAAGCAGTGGTTCGCCGTGAGGATCAGCCCGGGCGTGATCAGCACGCCCGAGCAGCTCGTGCTGTTGGCGATGCCTTCGGTCCATAGTCGTGCGACGTAGGGATGATCGGCGTCCTCGTCGAGCTGGCCGCCGCCGATGCGGAGCTCGTCGAATGCGCCGGCGTCGGCCTCGTGGCCGTCGTCGCACGCAGGGGTGAGCGCGAGCGCGAGCGCTGGGATCGAGATCCGTCGCATCGAGCTAGCGACCCCGCGAGCAGAGGTCGTGTGACGAGGAAATCGTCAGGACGGCGGATCGCCGCGCCGGCGCGGCGTCGCGAACCATGCGCGCGCCTCCGCGAGGCTCTCCTCGTCGGAGAGCGCGACGTAGCGCGTCACCGCAGCGTTCGCGAGCGTCAGCGCCTCGGCCTCGTCACCCATCGCCCATCGCGCACGCGCCATCGCGAGCTCGCTCGCGGCGACGCGCGTCTCGTTGCCGGCCGCTTCGGCCAGCTCGCGCGAGCGCATGAACGCCTGCAACGCGATCGCGGGATCGCCGAGGATCATGTCGTCGGCGCCGAGTCGGAACAGCTCCTTGCGCAGGTGCACGGCATTCACGCCTTCGAGGAGCGCCACCGCCTGGGCCTGGAGCACTCGCGCACCGCGGAAGTCCCCGCGTTCACGCGCGATGGTTGCACGCACCGACGCCACGCCCGCTTCGAGCACGCGATCTCCACTCGCGATCGCTGCGCGTTCCGCCGCCGCGGCGTGCTGCTCGCGATCGACACGTCCGGCGTAGTGGAGCTCGCTCGCGAGGTTCAGATGCAGCACGCCGGCGGCCCGACTCGCGGGCCCGAGCTTCGCGTCGAGCAACGCGAGCGCGGACAAGTGCTCCGCGAGCGCCTCGTCCACGCGACCGGATCGCACGAGCCCTTCGGCGAGCGCGCTGCGGGCCGCTGCGCCGTTGACGTGGCCGGCACCCCAGGCCGACTCCGACGCCGCGACGCCGCGTTGCGCGAGCTCGACCGCTGCCGCGATTTCGTCGCGCTCGAGGCGAGCCTCCGCGAGGTGCACCAGCAGCTCCGCCAGCACGCGCTGCTGTCCCGGGCGCGCGCTCGCCAGCGCGACGCCCACTTCGAGATACGCGGTCGCCTGCGTGCCCGCGTTGATCCTCCGCAGCGCCAGCGCGAGATCCTCGTAGCGCGGGAGCGCTGCGGCACTGTCGTCGCCGTGCAGCTCGATGGCCGCCTGCAACGCGACGAGCTGCAGCGCGACCTCGGCCCCGGGATTGCCGAGCTTGCCCAACGCGCTGCCGAGATGGCTACGCGCGACGACGGCCGCCGGATGCGTGGGGCCACGCGCGGCCGCGATGAGCTCGAACGCGAGCTCGTGCTCGCGACGGGCTTCGTCCGCGTGCGCACGGTTCTGCAGCACCAACCCGCGGAGGTCGTGCAGCAACCCGGGCACGAGCGAGCCCGGCGGCGCTCGATCGGCCAGCGCGATCGCCTCGCGCAGCCGCAGATCCGCGAGCTCGTACTCACCGGCGCGGTGATGCATCAGCGCTTCGCAGTAGCGCAGATCGATGCGCTCGTGCTCCGGCTTCGCCACGCGATCTGCCGCCGACTCTGCGATCGGCACCCAGCGACGCGCGCGATCGCTGCCGCCGTCGACCGCCGCCGCGCTGCACACGAGCTCGCGCGTCGCGTCCGCGACCAGTGCATCGTCGCCGACGGACAGCGCATCGCGGAAGGCTTGCTCGAGCGCGAGCTCGCTGTCGGTGTACTCGTGGGCCTGCCCCAGGATCGTGCCGAGCAGCAGCGAGGCCTCGGCGCGCAGCTGGGGAAAGCGCGCGGCCGCGTCGCGATCGCGGACCTCCTCCGCGCGCGCGCGCGCCTCCAGCGTGCGCCCGAGCTTCGCCGCCGCGTTCGCACGATCGAGGTCCGCGTGCGCACGCTCGACCTCCTCGGCGAGCACGGGATCGTCGGGCGGAGCGACGGCCGCGAGCAGTCGATCCACGTCGGTGCAGGTCGCGAGCGGCCGCAGATCGGCCACCAGATCGATCGCGTGCGCCACGGTGTCGCGATCGGCGATGCGCAGCGCATCGACGGCGACTGCGAGCTCGGCCAAGCGACGATCGAGGCACGCATTGCGGCGCTCGAGCACGAGCGGCGTCTGCACGCCGCCCTGCGCCGCGTGGCAGGCCTCGAGCCGTTGCGTAATCCACTCGCTGCTCCACGCATCGAGCCGCGCACGCACCTCGGTGGCGGCCTGCTCGTGGATCGGCGAGCCGGTGCGCGCGAACGCATCGCCGAGCTCGTTCGCGCGCGCCTCGTCCCACACCCGCAGCACCGCCGCTTCGCCGCAGGACGGTGACAGCGGCGTCGCGAGCCGCGAGCCGAACGCGACGCCGAGCGTCGCAGTGAGCGCGACGATGCCCCCGCCGATCAGCCATCGTCGTCGTCGCGCCGCGCGTGCGAGGCCCTGCGCGAGCGCGGTCTCCAGCGCATCGAGATCGCCGAAGCGTGCGCGTGGATCGAGCTCGACCGCGCGCACGATCACGTCGGCCAGCCACGTGGGCAATCGATCGGGGGGCCAACGCAGGTCGCTCCACTGCGCCGCCCATGCGTCGCGTACTCCGTAGGGTCGATAGCCGCACAGCGCCTCGAAGAGCGACACCCCGAACGAGAATTGATCCGCGAGCGGGCTCCCACCGCGATCGTGCAGCAGCTCGGGCGCCATGTAGCCCGGCGTGCCGACGATCGCATCGCCGACTTCTTCTGCGGAGCGCGCGAGCCCGAAGTCGCCGACGCGCACGCGACCGATCCCGCGCTCGCCCTGCGGTGCGCTACCGATGAGCACGTTGTCGGGCTTGAAGTCGCGATGCACCAACCCGGCGACGTGCGCCGCATGCAGCCCGCGCGCAGCTTGCTGATACGCGGCGACGATCTCCGGCCAACGACGATCGGGCGCGCTCTGCCAGCCGCGCAGCGTGCCGCCGTCGAGGAGCTCCATCGTGATGTACACGAACTCGTGCCACCGTCCGACCTCGTGCACCGCGAGCACGTTGGGGTGCGCGAGGCGTGC
>DASZPU010000154.1:0-12186 GCA_035550195.1 Nannocystaceae bacterium | reverse complement strand
TCACGCTCGACGGCGATGCCACCGGGCACCAGGCCGCGCCCGCCGTGTCGTGGAACGGCGACAGCTACCTCGTCGCGTGGCAGGAGCTGCGCAGCGGCAGCTGGGACATCGTCGGCACGCGTGTCGATCGCACCGGCGTCGTGCTCGGCGACACGTTCGTGATCTCGGATGCGATCGACGATCAGATCGAGCCCGCGATCGCATACGACGGCATGGGTCACTTCGTGGTGTGGGCGGATGATCGCGTCGGCGGCGGTGGCTACGACATCTACGGCGCGCGCGTGGACGTCACCGGCGTCGTCGCAGATCCCACGGGCGTCGCGATCTCCACTGCGGAGAAACAACAGCGCGGTCCGTCGGTCGCATACGACGGCGACAACTGGCTGGTCGCGTGGACCGACGGTCGCAATGCCGCGGACATCTACGCCGCGCGCGTCGACGGCAACGTGTTGCTCGACCCGGCCGGCATCGAGATCTCGAAGACCAACGCCGACGATCGCAAGGTCGACGTCGCGCGCGGCGGCACGTGGACATACATCGTCTGGGAACGACTGATGCCGAGCAACGTGTGGCAGCTGCACGGCACCGCGATCAAGTCCGACGGCAACGTGCACACGCTGCACGGCGTGAGCCTCGCGGGCACGTCGCCCACGCAGGAGGATCCCGCAGTCGCGAGCGCAGGCACGGACGCCTTCGTGGTCGCGTGGAAGGAGAGCGGGCGCATCCGTGCACGCATCCATTCGTTCGACGGCACCGCGCTGAGCTCGACCGCAAGCGTCGGCTCGGGTGCGTTGGTCGAGCGTGATCCCGACATCGCGTACGACGGCGCGACCTACATGGTCGCGTGGCAAGACGGCAACAACGTCAATGCTCGCGGATTTCCCACGGTCGATCCCGAGTTTGCGATCAGCGCAAACGCGGCGCTCGAGGATCAGCCCGCACTCGCGGCGGCGGAGGTCGGCATGCTGCTCACCGCCTATCGGACCACCGGCGGATCCACGCGCGTGCGCACGCGAACGCTCGGCAATGGCTGCTGCGATGCGACCGGTACCGGCGCCGGCTGTCTCGACCCCGAGGTCGAAGCGTGCGTCTGCGACGACGACCCGTACTGCTGCGACACGGAATGGGACACGCTGTGCGTCGACGAGGTCGAGAGTCTGAACTGCGGCGCCTGCTGAAGCGCGCCGCGCGGCCCGGTGAACCAAGCCCGGGTCTGCGTCACCTACGCTCGACATGCACCGTTCTGCGTTCCTCGGGGCCGCCCTCCTCCTGTTCGGCTGTGCCGCCGAGGAAGGGCAGGGCGACGAAGCGCAGTGCCAGGGCGCGAAGTGTGACGACGTCGACGACGACGAGCAGGCCGATCGGCGCGTGTGCGCGGCGGTGCGCGGCAACGGGCAGCTGATCTTCGCGCACTTCGCTGCGCTCGCACGGATCACCGAGCACTACGGCCCGCTGTGGGGATCCGCGGGCGGCAGCTCGGGCAGCATCACGCAGTTCCTGCTCGAGTCGATCCAGATGAATCCCGCGGTCGCGAGCTGCGGTGACTACGAATGCGCGCGACTCGAGCAAGGTGCACGGATCTCGCTCATGCTCAAGTCGCTCACCGGCTACGCGGCCGTGCTCGGTGACACGTCCGAGGCGGCCGCGTTCGGACAGCTCGGCCCGCTGGTGAAGAAGTTCCAGGACTCGGGCATCGCGGCGCTCGCCGAGACCGATCCGATCGCGGCCCAGCAAGCGCTGCTCGATCTGCTCGGCTCCGACGATCTCCGCGACTTGATCAACGACGAGCTCGTCGAGACGGTGACGAGCTCGCCCGATCCCGCATTTCATGTGAAGGACATCGTCGGCGCGCTCTCGCAGCTCGGCTCGTTCAGCGTCGGATGCACGCCGGAGCAGACCGCGATGGGCTGCAACCCCAAGGCGATCTTCGTGCGCCCCGGCTTGCTCGACTTCGGTGCGCTCGTCGAGAAGATCGGGCGCATCGCCGACTTCTACGCCGGCTACGGGCCGCAGGATCCCGTGCGCATGGCGGCGTGGCTCGACGCCTGCGCCGAGCCTGCGCGCGGGCTCGACTGGGCGCAGATCGCTGCGCTGCCGATGAACGACACCACCTGCGGCGCCGAGCTGACCGACATGATCACGCAGTACCGCGCGGCAGTGCTCGCCGACGGCACGGTGCCGCGTCGCATCGGCGAGCCGATCGGCGCGCACCTCAACGCGCTCGTGTCGACGTCGGTGCTCACCGGCGACGCGGTCGGAAAGTTCGAGCAGGCGCGCAGCGACTACTCCGCCGCGCAGCCCTACACGATGGACATCGCGTTCGACGACGTGCGCTTCGGCTACTGGGGCGGCGACGATGCGCTCTACCAGGTCGAGTCGAACCCCAAGCGCTTCGACGATCTCAAGACCGCGAAGTTCCTCTCGCTCGGCAACGCGACGTGGGGCGAGGCGATGTCGTTCTCGCCGGCCGAGCCCGGGCTCGCGCGCGCGCTCGAGATCGACGCGACGCACGTGTCGGCGGGCGGCTGGTCGGATCTCGCGCCCACGCTCGTGCTCGACAACCTCGGCTGCGAAGAGATCGTCTACGTGACGCGACGCGGCGACGAGTCGGGCTTCGCGACCGGCATCGCGAAGGACTTCGGCATGGACGACGCCGGCGGCGCCGCGCTGTACGATCTCGGTGCGCAGAGCAGCTTCACGCGCTCGCTCGAAGCTGCCAGCGCGGTGTGGTGCACCGACTGGAACGCGCAGTCCGCCACGGATCTCGCGGGCGTGTTCGCCGACGCATACGGTGCGCCGATGGAATCGTCCGCACCGTTCTTCGTCGACGGCGACGACGCATACGCCGGCGCGAAGGCTTCGTTGGGCCTGCGCGGCTGCTCGCCGGGCGCCTGAACGATCGGCGGCGCGGGCTGCTACGCTTGGCGTGCATTGGCGGTCAGCGATCCCCTCGCCCACGGGCACGATCACGAGACGCACACCGGCGTGTCGGCCAACGAGCGGCGCACGCGGATCGTCATCGCGATCACGTGCATCGTGATGGTCGCGGAGATCGGGGTCGGGCGCTGGACCGGATCGCTCGCGCTCACCGCCGACGGTTGGCACATGGCGACGCACGCGGGTGCGCTCGGCCTGTCTGCGCTCGCGTACTGGTTCGCACGCACGCATGCCGAGCGCGAGACGTTCGCGTTCGGCACCGGCAAGGTCTACGCGCTCGCGGGCTTCACGAGCGCAGTGCTGCTCGCGGTCGCGGCCGTGTGGATGGGGGTCGAGGCGGTCTCACGCTTGATCTCGCCGACCGCGGTGCGCTTCGACGAGGCGTTGCCGGTCGCGGTGCTCGGGCTGGTGGTGAATCTAATCTGCATCCGGTTGCTGCATGGTGGGGAGAGCGACGGGCAGAGCAACCACGTTCACGTTCACGTTCACGACCACGACCACGATCACGTCGACGGTCACGGGCATGGGCATTCGCATGGGCACGACCACAACATGCGGGCCGTCTATCTGCATGTCTTGGCCGACGCGCTCACCAGCGTGTTCGCGATCGGTGCGCTGATCTGCGGCCGCTACCTCGGCTGGGTCGCGCTCGATCCGATGATGGCGATCGTCGGTGGCGTGCTCATCCTGCGTTGGTCGATCCAGCTCGGTCGCGACGCCGGCGCGCAGCTCGTCGACGCGACCTCCGATCCCCACGTCGAGCAGCGCATCCGCGCCGCGATCGCCGGCCTCGGCAACACCGAGATCATCGACCTGCACTCGTGGCAAGTCGGTCCGCAGCGTCGCGCGGCGATCGTCGTCATCTGCAGCGATCGCCCGCAAGCCACGCTCGACGTGCGCGCGGCGATCCTCGCGGCGGTGCGCATCGATCACCTCACCATCGAGACGCACTGCCGCGAGCCCGCGCCCGCCGAGGCCTGAGCTACTCCGCGAGCACGGTCCCGCTGCCGCCCAGCTCGGCCGGGAAGTCGCGCTGCTTCGGCAGCCCGTCCTTCATCGTCACCACGCGCTCGGCGTAGTTCACGTGCACGCCGGGCGCGAACTCGAAGCCGTCGATCACCGCGGCGTAGACGTCGACGAGGTTCCACTGCGGATGCGCGGTCATGAGGTGTCCGCCGCACTTGCGGCACCACTTGCGCACGCTGTTGGGCGACTTCGCGAAGCTCGCGATCTCGTCGGCGCCGCGCGTCACGTGCACGGCGGCGGGCGCCCACAGCGTGAACGCGTTGACCGGGCCCGCCGACCAGCGTCGGCACGACGCGCAGTGGCAGTACCCCATGCCCGCCGGATCACCTTCGACGCGGATCCCCACTGCGCCACAGAAACAGCTCCCTTCGTGCACCTTCGACATGACCAAGCCTTTCCGGGCCGCGCGGCCCGACGCCGCTGAACATGCGCGATCGATCGCGGTGCGACAGCTTCCGCGCGTCCGATCGATCCGACGTTTCGTCCGGATCAGCTCTGGCGATACGCGCCGGGCGCGAGCCCCGTCAGGCGCTTGAACGCACGCGCGAAGGAATCCTCGGAGCCGTATCCGACGCGCTCGGCGATCTCGGCGACCGTCGCGGTCGTCGTGCGCAACATCGTCGCCGCGAGCTGGATGCGCCACTGCGCGAGGTACTGCATCGGCGGCACGCCGACGAGCTCGGCGAAGCGCTCGGCGAGCACCGTTCGCGACGCGCCCGACTCGCGCGCCAGCTGCTCGAGGGTCCAGTCGTCGGTCGGGCGCGCGTGCATGCGTTGCAGCGCGCGACCCACCGTCGGATCGCGCAGCCCGCCGAGCCAGCCGAGCTGCTCCGGCGGCAGGCCCTCCGCGTACTGGCGCACCACCTCGACGAACAAGAGCTCGCTCAGCCGCATCAGCACGCATGCGCCACCGGCACGCGCGGCCGTCGATTCGGCGAGCGCGAGCTCGACGAGGCTGCGCATCGCCGCGGTGCGACCATCGGCCGCGCGGGCGTGGATCATCCGCGGCAAGGCGGCGAGCAGGGGATTGAACGGTCGCGCGTCGCAGCCGAGGAAGCCGCAGATCACTGCAGCGCCCTGCGCTCCACCACCGTGGAGCGACAGCTTGATCGGCAGCTCGCGCTCTTCGTGTTTCACCAGGTCGAACGACGGGCCGCCGCGCATGCCGGGCGCGCTCGACAACACGTGCGCATCACCCTGCGGGAACGCGACCACGTCGCCCGCCACCGCGAGCACCGGCGGCGCATCGAGCACGCCGACCCAACACGAGCCCGCGGTGATGACGTGGTACTCGATGACGTGATCGACGCCCGGCATCAGCTGCGGGCCGACGATCTTCGACGGCAACGCCTCGGCGACCCACGGCTGCGTGGCCTCGATCGCGAAGTAGAACGCGCCGTTCAAGCGGATCGCACGCAGCACCTCGGACAACGGATCGCTGCTCACGACAGCCCCGCTTCGGCGCGGTAGCGCAGACAGCTGCGATCGCCGGCCTCGACGCGTCGACAGCCCCGCGGTCGCAGCGAGTAGATCGAACAGCTCACCTTCTTGCCGATCGCACCGCGCAACGCGATGCAGCGCCCGCCGTCGACCAGCCGCAGGTGCAGCACGCCATCGTCGTTCGCGACCAGCAGCTTCGCATGCGCGGGCTTGCCCGCGAGCGGCTCGCTCGGCGCAACCTCGACCCACTCGACCGAGCCCTCCTCACGATTCTCCGCGGGGTTGCGACAGCAAGCGCCGCAGCGCATGCAGTCGAACGCGTTCATGCTCGCATCCTCATATGACCTCGAACGCGACGAGAAGAAGCCCCCGCTTGCGGGGGCAATCCGCAGCCGAAGGCTGCGTACCGCAACGCCCGTGACGGACACGGGGGCTTAGAAGGTCAGTAGGAAGCGGGCGTAGCCGTACATGTCGAGGACGTCGTCGATGACGTAGCGGCGGCCGACGTTGTCGACCACGTCGCGGCGCACCGGGTTCACTTCGCGTGTGTTGGGCTCGACGCGCTTGTCGTCGTTGCCGCCCTTGGCGTTGCCGCGGTTCGCGAACGTCAGGTAGTGGCGCGTGTCGGTCTGCGCGGTGACGCCGAGCATGAAGCGCGCATACGGCCCGAGGTGCAGGTTGAGCGCACCGTTGAAGCCGAACGTGCCGTAGTCCTGCAGATCGGTGATGCCGTTGAAGCGCGAGCACGACGCGCCGCCGGCCTGCACGTAGTTGCCCTGCTCGTCGTCGGCCATCTGTGCGTTGGGCGAGTTCGCGGCCGCGATCGCAGCATCGCGGCTGCACTGTCCGGCGCGCGTCGGATCGTTGCTACCGACCATGCCCGGGCTGTCCGCGAGCAGCTCCCAGATCTCGCTGTAGCCGCGCCCGCTGTAGTGCAGCAGCGCGGTGCCTTCGAGGATGACGGAGACCTTCAGCTTCTTGGCCTTGCGCTCCCACGGCACGACCTCGGTGCCGAAGCTCATGCCGGCGGTCGACTGGGGATTGATGAGGCTCTGCGCGCCGAACTTCGAGTAGTCGCGGAACTCGCCACCCGCCGCGCGGATCGACTGCCGCCAGAACGCGTTGAAGTACGGCTCGAGGAAGCGGTGACGACGCGACAGCGACGTCCACAGCCCGAGCTCGTGGATCTTGCGACCGACGCGATGGTTGCCGACCGGATCGTCCTGCGTGATGTCGCGCGACATCGTCATCGCCTTGCCGATCGCGAAGCGACCTTCGAAGCCGATGACCCACGTGGGCATGTGCGCGCGCTTCTCTTGGTTGAGAATCGCGTACTTGAGGCCGACCCAGAGCTGGTCGAGGCCGTAGCGGCGCGGGCCCTTGAAGATCGCCTCGGTGCCCGGGCCGGTGAACTGGCCGAACGGATCGCCGCTCTGGATCGAGTCGAAGCCGTTGCGCGGGATGATGCTGTCGCGGACCGACGTGCTGTTGTTCTTGTTGACGCAGGTGGCCTCGGGCTCGGGCGGCACCTGATCGCCGTAGACACAGTTGTCGGCGCGTTGATCGAACGAGTACGTGCGGTTGTCGGAGACGACGACCGGCAGCGCGACGTAGACCGCGAGGTCGTGCCAAAGACCGATCTCGAGCGTCGGCGTGATCGTGTGGCGATACTGTTGGTAGCGCAGATCCTTGACGAGCCGCGTGCGGTCGTCGGTCGGCATCCCGCTGTTCCACTCGCGGAGGATCGACGCGCTCTTGTAGTTGAACGTGTAGGCGAGCCCGAGGTGGATGTCGAAGCGGTTGTCGTCTTCGAACGAGGTCGCCACCCGCGTGACCTCGGCCGCCTGCGCCTCGCGAGCGATGCTCAGCAACGCGCCGAAGAGCACCAGGGGAACGCCGAATGTCCGCATGGGAGACACGTGCTTGCAGCACGAACGCTACCAGCGCCGGGCCCGCAGCGTCAATCTTGGCAAGATGATCAGCTCAGGCGGACCGCCCGTCGTCGCCGCCCGTGCGCAGCCCCAGCTCTTTCATCTTCGATTGCAGGCTGCGTCGACTGATCCCCAAGAGCCTGGCGGATCGCGTGACGTTGTACTGGGTCTGTGTGAGCGCCTCGCGGATGAGCGCCTCCTCGACCATGCGCGACCCTGCACGCACCGCCTCCTTGAGGTCGAAGCCGAGGCTGGCGAGCGGTAGGCGCAGGAGCTTGTCGGAGGCCGTGCCCGCGGCCACCGCCGACGCATCGTCGCCCACCGGCGCAATGGGCTCGCCCTTGTCGTCGCCCGCGCGCTCGCGATCGTCGTCGGCCGACGCAGCCTCGAGGAACGTGTCGGGCAACGCTTCGAGATCGATCACTTGCCCCGATGCGAACAGCACCATGCGCTCGACGAGGTTCTCGAGCTCGCGGATGTTGCCGGGCCAGCCGTAGCGCGAAAGTGCCGACAGCGCGTCGTCGGAGAAGCCGCGCACCTGCTTGCCCAGACGATCGTTGCAGCGCACGACGAAGTGCTCGATGAGCGCGGGCAGATCTCCCAAGCGATCGCGCAACGGCGGCAGCTGGATCGGCACGACGTTGAGCCGATAGTAGAGGTCTTCGCGGAAGCGCCGACTCTTCACGTCGGCTTCGATGTCGCGATTGGAGGCGGCGATGATGCGCACGTCGACGTGCAACGTCTTCACCCCGCCGACGCGCTCGAACTCCGACTCCTGGATCGCGCGCAAGAGCTTCACCTGGATCTCGAGCGGGATCTCGGTGACCTCGTCGAGGAAGAGCGTGCCGCCGTCGGCGAGCTCGAAGCGACCCGCGCGCGAGCTGACCGCGCCGGTGAACGCACCGCGCTCGTGACCGAACAGCTCGCTCTCGGTGAGGCCCGCGGGGATCGCCGCACAGTTCACGCGGATGAACGGACCATTTCTCCGCGGCGAGCCGAGGTGCAGCGCGCGTGCGACCAGCTCCTTGCCGGTGCCGCTCTCGCCGGTGATGAGCACGGTCGACGGGCTCGCCGCCGCGGTGCGCACGATCTCGCGGACGGTATGCACTGCCGCCGACGCGCCGATCATGCCGACCTCGAGGCTCGGGTCGCCGCTGCGTTGCGGCTTCTCGTCCTCCGCGGGCTTCGTCGAAACGCCGGGGCCGAGCGACGCGCCGGAGCGCGCACGCGTGGCGGTGGCGCGCTGCAACACCGCACGGATCTGATCGCGATCGAACGGCTTCTCCAGGTAGTCGAACGCGCCGAGCTTCACCGCTTCGACCGCGGAGTCGACGGTGCCGTGCGCGGTGAGCAGCACGACCGGCAGCTCGTGATCCTCGTGCACGAGCGCGCGCAAGAGCCCGATGCCGTCGAGCTTGGGCATGCGCAGATCGGAGATGACCGCATCGAACGTGCCCGACGGCGACGCACGCACGCGCGCGAGCGCGGCCTCGCCATCGGCTTCGGCATGGACCTCGAAGCCTTCCTGCGTGAGCAGTGCACCGAGCACCTTGCGGAGGTTGGGCTCGTCGTCGACGAGCAGGATGCGGGGACGGGACGTGCTCACGAGACCTCGGCTGCGGGTGCGGCGGTGGAGAGCTCCTCGCGCGCCGGCAAGAGCACCGTGAAGCGTGCGCCGACGTCGGGGTTGTTCGCAACCTCGATGACGCCCTGGTGATTCTCCACGATGCGCTGGCTGATCGGCAAGCCGAGCCCGGTGCCGCCGCTCTTGGTGGTGTGGAACGGCACGAACAGGTTGGTCATCGTGCGCGCGGAGAGCCCGGGCCCGTTGTCGCGTACGTCGATGGCGACCGCGTCGCCGCGCAGCAGGCCACGGTGTCGCACGGAGAGCACGATCTCGACGCTGGGTGCGGGGTCGGTCATGCCCGCGGTGGCGTCGAGCGCGTTGAGCACGAGGTTGTGCAGCACCTGACGCAGCGCTTCGGCATCGCCGTGGATCTTCGGCACCGGCTCGCGCGTGCGCACGTGCACGTGGTCGCGCACCGACTCGGGCAACAGCCGCAGCGTCGAGGTGACGACCTGGGTGGGATCGATGGGCGCGTGCTCGCCCTTGAACGGGCGCGAGTAGGTGAGAAACTGGCTGACCACGCGATTGAGGCGATCGACCTCTTCGACGATGACGTCGAGGAACTCGCGGGTCTGCGGGCCGGCTTTCTCGTCGAACGACTCCATCACCTGCACGGCGCCCTTGATCGCGCCGAGCGGATTGCGGATCTCGTGGGCGAGGCCGGCGGCCATCTCACCGAGCGCGGCGAGGCGATCGCGTTCTTTCCTCGCCTCGTACACCGCGGAGTTCTGGATCGTCGTGGCGGCCTGCGCGACCACGCCTTCGAACAGCTCGATCTCCTCGCGCGAGAACGGCTCGAGCAAGCGCTCGTCGTCGATGAACAGCGCACCCAGCAGCTCGGGCTCGCCACCGCCTTCGTCGGCGCCGATGTGGCCGACGATCGGCAGCGCGAGGCTGGCCTTGAGCGCGCCGAGGGTCTCGAGCATCTCGTCGACCTCGACCTCGGTCTCCTGCCGCGCACGCTCGCGCTCGCGCTGCAGCACGTCGCGCAGCTGGGTGCCGCCGCGGAGCATGCGATCGAGCAGCGGGCGGCGCGTGGCGAGATCGAGACGAGCGAGCGGGACCGGGCCGAGGTGGCGCGACAGTACCAGCGCGGTGCCCTGGCGATCGATGAGGTAGAGGCTGGCCTGGGTGACGCGGCCGGAGCTCTGCAGCTCGGCGATCACGAGCTTCGCCATCTCGTCGGGGTCGATGACGTTGAGCAGCTTGTAGCGCAGCTGCACGAGGATGCGCCGCAAGATGGTGCGATCGCGGAAGAGCCAGCCTTCGAGTCGCGACTCGATCTCGGTGCGCACCGGCTCGAGCAGCACGAGCACCGCGAACGATGCGACCGCGGCGTTGAAGACGAACAGCGAGCGGTTCGCGGCGTCGCGCGCGGGGATCCACAGCAACAAGAGCGCGTAGAGGCTGGTGACGACGATGACCAGCACCGAGATGCTGAGGATGCGCAGGCCGACCTCGGGTAGATCGAGCAAGCGCTCGCGCACCAGCGTCTGCGCGACGAAGTAGAGATACACCGCGGTGACGATCGGGCCGACGTAGGGCACGAGCGGCGAGCCCAGCACGAGCGTGACGAGGCTCGCGACGAAGAGGTAGCGCAGGCGCGGTGCCGCCGACGTGCCTTCGACCATGTGCGCCGCTCGCCAGACCCGACGCATCGCGAGCAAGAGCCCGACGATCACGTAGGTGCCGAGCACCCAGGGCACGACGCGCCACCACGCCTCCTCGCGCAACGCCGGGAAGAACAGCACGACGGTCTGCGCGACGACGAGCAGCGTGCCGAGGCGGCGCTGCAATCGACCGCCGCGCTTGCTCGCCGCGACCGCGGGCCCGAACGACGACAGCGCGCGCTCGGCCGTCCACGGCAGGAGCAGGCTGATGGTCTGCGCGAACCAGCCGAACAGCGAGAGGTCGGAGAACGTGTAGAAGAAGCGGCCGAGGTGGAAGAGGCCCAGGTTGAAACAGAAGACCGTGAACAGCACGAACTGGTCGCGCTTGCGGTCGCGTAGCACCACCGACGTGCCGATCGCGAACGCGACCGTCGCCGCGAGCAGCGAGCTCAGGCTCTCGCTCGGCGTGGTGGTGACGCCCATCGGCGGCCTTCATCATAGCGTTTGCGCGCACCGCCGGCCCCGTGGCAAGCTGGGCACGACATGGCGGGTCCACAGCTCATCGACAACGACAAGCGCGCGCAGCAGAAGGCCCGGGCGATCGCGTCGGACATCTACCTGTACAACAAGCAGAAGATCGAAGAGGCGCTGGTCGCGGACGTTTTCTTCGACGACCACGATCTGTCGGAGCTCATCACCGAGGGGCGCGACTTGTTCCGCGCCAGCGTCACGCCCGAGCTGTTCAAGCGCAACTACTACGACCGCGCCATCGTCGACCGCGTGATCAAGCCGATGGCCGCGCTCAAGAGCCCGATCTGGTAGTCGTGCTCGAGCCGTCGAGCGGACGGCTCGACGTGGCATTGCTGAAGGCGCTGCAGGATCGCGGCGTCGCGATCACGCGCTCCGCGTTGACGCGCGCGTTCGCGGCCGGGCGCGTGCGTGCGCAGGGCCGGGCGCTCGCGCCCTCTGCCACCGTGCGCACGACGACGACGATCGACGTCGAGCTCGTGGCGCCCACGATCCTCCACGCGGAGCCCGAGTCGTTGCCGCTCGCGATCGTGTTCGAAGACGACGCGATGCTGGTGATCGACAAGGCCGCGGGCATGCCGGTGCACGCGGGCCCGGGCCACGAGCGCGGCACGCTGGTGAACGCGGTGCTCGGTCATCTGCACGTCGACGCGGGCGCGCTGCCCGTGCTCGCGGGCAACGACGCGACGCGGCCCGGGCTCGTGCATCGGCTCGACAAGGACACCAGCGGCCTGGTCGTGGTCGCGAAGCAGGCCGCGGCGCAGGAGCACCTCGCGGCGCAGTTCCGCCGCCACGATCTCGAGCGCAGCTACCTCGGCATCGTCGACGGCGTGCCGAGGTGGACCGCGCAGCACCTCGACACGCAGCACGGCCGCGATCCCGCCGATCGCCGCCGCTTCAGCCCCGACGTGCCGCGCGGGCGCCGGGCGATCACCGACGCGAAGATCGAGCGAGCGCTACACGCCGCCGCGCTCGTCCGCTTCACGCTGCACACCGGGCGCACCCACCAGATCCGCATGCACGCACGCAAGCTCGGCCACCCGATCCTCGGCGATGCGCTCTACGGCCACGCGCCGAACGACGCGCG